>CAZPYE010000079.1:0-8395 GCA_964590115.1 uncultured Enterobacteriaceae bacterium | reverse complement strand
CGATGCGCCCGGCGCCGTTACGCGTCTCGTCGATATGGGACTGGAGCCCTTCCTTATTTCCGCGTCTCTTGAAGGCGTGCTCGGGCAACGTCTGCTTCGCCGCATTTGCCGTCATTGCCGCACGGCTTACGAGCCGGACCAAAACGTTATTTCCATGCTTCAGGTTGATCCTCTCGAGATCGCGGAGAAACAGTTCTTCTACGGAAAAGGCTGTTCCGAATGCAACCGCACGGGCTACAAGGGCCGTCAGGGGCTTTTCGAACTCATGGTCATCAATGATTCCGTTCGGGAACTCATCACGAAAAAGGCTCCGACGCTCGTGCTCAAGCAGAAAGCCGTCGAAAACGGAATGCGCACGCTTCGCGACGACGGTCTGCGCTGTATTTTTGATGGATTGACCACCATCGAGGAAGTTCTAAAATACACCTAATCTTTTAACCCCAGCCCTTTAAGAAATTATGGCAACATTCAAGTATTCCGCAATCGACGGGAACGGAAAACCCGTGAACGGAAAAATCGAAGCGCCGAACGAAGAGCAGGCACGAGCCAAGCTCTCCGCCCAACGCCTGATGGTTTCTTCCATTGCCGCCGACGGCTTCGGTCTCGGTAAAAAAGGTAAGAAAAACGCCGGATTTAATAAAAAGATTTCCGATGAGCAGCTGACGATTTTTACCCGGCAGCTCGCCACCCTGTTGCAGGCGGGGCTTCCGCTTCTGCGCGCGATACAAATCCTTTCCGGGCAGGAAAAAGACCCCGTATTTAAGACTGCGCTCGAAACCGTTTCCGAGAATATTCAGGGCGGGAACACGCTTTCCGATGCGCTCGCTCAGTATCCGCGAATGTTTGACCGCCTTTACGTGAACATGATTCGCGCCGGGGAGGCCGGCGGTGTCCTCGATACCGTCCTCGATCGCCTCGCGATGTTCCAGGAAAAGGCGGGGAAGATTAAGAAAAAAGTGAAATCCGCGATGGTGTATCCCTGCGTCGTGCTTTCCGTCGCATTCATTATCGTGTGGGTGCTTTTGACCTTCGTCGTTCCGTCGTTCCAGAAAATGATTTCCGCACAGGGCGGAACGATGCCGCCGCTGACGAAATTCGTCATGGATTTGGGCGATTCGCTCAGCGAGCATTGGCTGGTTACGATTGTCGTCGTCTTCGGCTCGCTCTTTCTTGTCCGCTTCCTCTTTAAAAACGCCAAAACCAAGGCGATTATCGACCGGGTCATTTTCAAACTTCCGAAAATCGGCTCTTTCGTTCAGGTCGTTACGGTCTCCCGCTTCGCCCGCACGTTCGGGACGCTGATGTCTTCGGGCGTTCCGATTTTGCAGGCGATGACGATTACGCGGGACACGCTTGACAACGTCGTTCTCCGCGATGCCTTGGAGCGCGTTCACGACCGCGTTCGCGACGGGGACACCCTCGCTCAGCCGCTCGAACAGGCAAAGGTTTTTCCGCCGATGGTCTGTTCCATGGTGCAGGTCGGCGAAGAAACCGGTCAGCTCCCGGAAATGCTCAATCGCGTTGCGGATAATTATGACGAAGAAGTGGATAATGCCGTCGGTGCTCTGACATCCGTCATTGAGCCGGTGCTGATTCTCTTCCTCGCCGTGGTCGTCGGAACCATCGTCGTCGCCATGTTTATGCCGATTGTTTCCATCATCCAAAAGATGACCTGACGGAAGTCGAAGCCTCCGGTTTTTAACCGCGAAAAAGCGTTCCCGCACGGCAAAGCCGTTTTGCGCGGGAACGCTTTTTCTTTTCCGGAAATTTTCGTGATTTTGCTCTTGCGGGGGGCGTGAAAAAGGAGTTTCATTCCCTCTCTTTTACGCGAGATGCGACCTGCCGGAACGCATTTCGCCTTTATCGGAAAAACAAACAAAAATACATTATCCAATGTCTCCCGCGGTCCGGCGGCGACGAGATACGGAGCCTAAATATCATGAACATCACTGTTAAAGATCTCCTCGACGCCGGCGTCCACTTCGGTCACCAGACCCGCCGCTGGAACCCGAAATCCCGCGAATTCGTCTTCAAACACCAGAACGGGATTTCCATTATCGACCTTGAAAAAACGTTCGAATGCCTCGAAAAGGCAACGAAGTTTATCGAAGATACGGTTGCTTCCGGCAAGGACGTGCTCTTCGTCGCCACGAAGCGTCAGGCACAGGAACTTATGCGTGATGCCGCCAAGTCTTGCAATATGCCGTATGCGGTTAATCGCTGGATGGGCGGCTGCCTCACGAACTTCGAAACCGTCAAGGGTTCTCTCGAAAAGTATCGCAAATACCTCCGCATGGAAGCGGACGGCTCGCTCGACAAAATGCACAAGAAGGAAGCGGCTGTCATCAAGCGTCAGATGACGCGTATGTCCCGCGGTTTTGAAGGTTTGCTCGATTTTTACAAACTTCCGGGCGCTGTTTTCGTCGTCGATATTCTCAACGAAGAAATCGCCGTCAACGAAGCGAAACGCCTCAACATTCCGTGTGTCGGTCTTGTTGACACGAACTCCGACCCGACGCAGGTTGCGTTCCCGATTCCGGGCAATGACGACGCCGTTAAGTCCGTTCGCCTCATCGTTTCCGTTATTTCCGATGCGATTCAGGCAGGTCTCGCCCGCCGCGAAGCGGAAGCCTCCGCTCGCCGTGCCGCCGTTCCCGCCGCGAAGCAGGAAATCGGAACCTCTTCCGTCGAACCGGAAGTTACGATTTCTCCGGACCTGCTCAAGGACAGCCAGCTCGCCGACGCCAAGAAACCGGCTCGCCGCACCGGTGTCCGCAAGCCGCGCGCTCCGAAAGCGAAAGCCGAATAAGTTTTCGTCGAATAATTAAATTATCAGAAAGCACTTAAAATTATGGCAGCTATTACTGCACAAATCGTTAACGAGCTCCGTTCCCGCACGGGCGCAGGGCTCATGGACTGCAAAAAAGCGCTCGTCGAAACCGACGGGGATATGGATGCCGCCGCAGAAATCCTTCGCAAGAAGGGGGCTGCGACGCGCGACAAAAAAGCCGGTCGCTCCGCTTCTCAGGGCACGGTCGCTTCCTACATTCACATGGGCGGTCGCATCGGCGTTCTCGTCGAAGTGAACTGCGAATCCGACTTCGTTGCCAAGAACGAACTCTTCCAGAACTTTGCCCGTGACATTGCGATGCACATCGCGGCGGCGGCTCCGCGCTTTATCGCGCGCGAAGAAGTTCCGGCGGAAGAAATCGCCAAGGAAACGGAAATCGTCAAGGCTCAGTGCGAAGGCAAGCCCGCGATGGCGATCGAAAAGATTGTCGCCGGCAAGCTCGACAAGTATTACAGCGAAATCTGCTTGCTCGACCAGCCCTACGTTAAGGACTCCACGGGCAAGACGACGGTTAACGATCTCATCACCGAGCAGATCACGAAGACCGGCGAAAACATCAAGATTTCCCGTTTCTCCCGCTTCCAAATCGGCGGCTAAGAGAGAAGAAAGCTTAAAGGTTAAAGCTTAGAGCTTAAAGAAGCGTTCCCGCGCGGCGAAAGCCGTTTTATGCGGGAACGCTTCTTTTTTGTTCAAAGTTTCAAACATCGAGTCTCAATTTTCGTATGTGCGCGTGAGACTCGATGTTTGATGCTTGTGTTTACTTGGCGGGTTTGCCGTCGAAGACGAAAACTTCAAACGGCTTGAGTTTGAACGTAAGTTCCTTGTCGAGCGGGACGGTCGCGCCGGAGATGCCGTTGAGTTTGCGTTGCCCTTTGAACGAATCTTTCAGCGTAATCGAGCCCTGAACGTAGGCGGGAACGTCGAGCAGTTGACGAAGCGTCGCCGTGAGCGTTTTCGCATCCTTAGAGGAATTGCGGAGCGCGAGTGTCGATTTTTTCCCGTTCCACGAAGCCCAGCCGTAGATGTCTCCGGATTTTGTTTCCTGATCCCAGGGATTTCCGCCGACCCAGTGCGTGTCGTCAAGCACGTCGGCGTTCCCGCGGAACCATTTTATGCATTCGGCGAGGTCTTTCCAAAGATCGAGCTTCGTCATGATGTCGTTGTCGATATAAAGTTCCTGCAAGGCGCTTCCTCCGGCGAAGGCGCAACGCATTTCCTTGATGATGTCGTCGCGTCCGGCTTCGTCGTTTGCCATGGAATTCGGCGGTCCGTGACGGGTAACCATGAGCCCGTGCGTCATAATTGAATTGATCGGGCAGAGCGGGGAACCTTGGACGAAGACTTCGTGCACGAGGCGATCGCGGTAGGTGATCCATTTTTCGCGGTTGTTGCCGTCGCCGATACCGCCGTGGTCATTTTCCTGACGCCAAATGGAGTCTGCGATGTGGAACCAGAAGGGCGAGGCCCACGTTCCGACGGTGGTATTGAGGAAAATGTCTCCGCGTTTTTCGCGAAGTGCTTTTTCAACCCTGATGATGCCTTCCGCGTCTTCTTCGCTTCCGGGACCTTTGGCGTGGAAATGCGTGCTGATTCCGTCGAATTTGAAGTAGCGCATATCGTAATCGTCAATCATTTGCGAGCAACGTCCGACGAATGCGTCAAAGTATTCCTTGTTGGAAAGCTCGAAGTTGCCGATCTGATTGTTCGGGTGGTTTTTGTTCCAGAACCCGAGGCGCAGCGCCTTGGACGCACCGTAGCCGCCGACAGGTCCGAGCCACGCGCCCATTCCCGCGCCCTGTTTGCGGGCTTCGACATCGAGTTTTTCGAATCCGTTCGGGAAGCCGCTGTGGAAGCCCCAGAGCGAGTTGAAATCGTCCCAGCCGTCGTCCCAAACGAAAGCATCGACGCCGATTTTATATTTTTTGAAAAGATTTTTATTCCACGCATCAATGACGCTGAGGCACTGGGATTCCGACATGCGTTTTTTCGGGTCGGGATCGTTGTTGCGGTTGATGTTGAGTTCATACCACGAATTGTAGTGAACGAAAGAGCGCCACGGCATTGCGCGTTCCCGTTCGTTGTAGGCGAGGAAGGAGCGGCGTTCCTGTCCGGGAACGAGTGTGCCGATGACGGAGGAAATGTCCCATGTTTCACCTTTTTTCAGTGTCGTTTTTCGGGACCATTTGCCCGTCATTTTGTCGCCGGAGACTTCGTTGAACGCCATCGGGGTTTCGAGGGCGGCGAAAACGGAATCCGCTACGACGGGAGAACCGCGCGTGTTGCCGAGAACCTTCGCTCCCGGAAGTTTGATTTCGAGCGGGAGAACGGCTTGCATCGGCGTATCTTTTTTCGCCGAAATTTTGAGTCCCTGGCGAATGTAGTGCGAGCCGTCGCGCAGGACGGCACTCCACTCGACCGAGATGTCGCCCTTAGTGAATTTTGCGACGAGCGCCTGTCCGTTGAGGCGTTCGGAGAGCTTAAAGGCATCCGGATTGCCTTTCAGCGCGACTTTTTTGATTCCGGCGCAGGTCATTGCCGACGCGGGAATGCGTTCGCCGTTGCCGAGAACGAGCGTGAAGAGTTCTTCTCCATGAACTTTTTTGCCGTCGAGATAAACCGAAAAACCGTCTTTTTTGAATGATGCCGAAACCCGGTTGTTCTTCAGTGTCGCGTTGCCTTTAACGGTTGCCGCACCCGGCAGCTTTTCCGACGGGAACGCGATGTCCGCATTCAGTGCGGGGAGAGTTGTCGCGAGGAGTGTTAATGTGAGGAGTATTTTTTTCCCAAGATTTGACAGGTGCATGACAATGTGAATTAAAGTGGCGGAGAGAACAGGGTTTTCCGAGAAAATCAGCGGTCTTGAATTCCGATGGGGGAATCTTCAGGTCGTGCCGTGTCGGAGCTTTGCGTTCCCGCGTATTTTTTGACGAGTTTCGCAATTTCCTCCGTGGTATTTCCGCCGGCGATTTTTACTTTGTGCTTAGCGGGAGCGACCCAGCTTTCTTCAAAAGCATTGAGCTTTAGGTCAAAGGCTTTTTGATCGAAGACTTCTCCGGATTCAAGTGCTTTTTGTGTTTCTTTAAAAAACATTTCCCAGCGTTTGGCGTAGTAGGTATCGCCGAGCCCGATCCATTCGCGGAATGCGTAATCGTTGAGGTTTGTTCCCGCCTTGGTTACCCATGTCGTGAGGAGTTTCTGTGCGCAGGTTTTCAAATATTCTTTTTCGGCTTTCTTTCCGCCGAATTTTTGTGCGTCGTTCAGCCACTTTTCGAGGCTCTGCGAAAAGAGTGCGGCATCGTTCTTGTGCTTGGGGAAGCGGGAAAAGCGGGCATCGCAGAGCGCGAAAAGCCGCATAAAGTCTTTTGCGGCATCGGCGTAAGCGGCTTTATCCTTCGCATTCCACGCCGCGTTGAGCCGGGCGTAAACGGCATGGGAAAGGTTGTCGACGATTTGCCGTTGAATTTCCGCGTAGTCGTAGCGGAATGTGGCTTTCCCGGCAAAACGCTGTTTCTGCGTGTCGAAGATCCGGAGAGCTTTAAGAAGCTCGGCGTTGTCGTAGGGCAATGCCATGTTGGACGACCAGAAGCGCGCCTTGATGAAGGCTCCGAAACGCGGACGTGCGGGAAGGGCGGAATTGAGCGGTCCTTCTTTGGCGGTAAAGGAGTAGACGGTTTTTGCCAAAATTTTCCATGCCTCTTCGATTTGCGGCGTGGTCTTCCCGTAGCGGGATTTTTGATAGGCGGTGAGCCAGTCGTTCAGGTTTTCGGGCACGTTCCCGCGAACGGCGATATCCGAGAGCAGTTCGAAAATGACGGGATTGTTGAAAGTGCCTTCGGGAACGATGCCGACGCCGGCGAGCTTGCCCCGGTTGGGCGCGGTGAGCGCAAGGTTGAGCCCGTTACAAAGCCCTTTCAGGTCGCCCTCCATTCCGGTGTTCCCGCCGAAGTTTTGAAGGAGGCACCAAAGCCAGGGCGTTCCGTCGTAGCCGTTGCAATGTAGCCAAAACGGATGCTTGTCCGCGTAAAGATCGAGCGCGAGGCTGTGTTCTTTTTTCCCGGCGTTAAACATTTCGGCGTTGGAGGTTTGCCAGCACTGCTTGACGAGAACCGCCTTGGGTTCGAACGCAAGCATCGCGTCCTGCACCTGACGGTAAACGGTTCCGCGATTCATATCTCCGGCGCTTCCGCCTTCGTGGAAGGGGTCGGCGGCAAAGTAAAAACAATCGCCGAAGAGTTTCTTTTGCTCGGCGTAAAAGGCTTTTGCTACGGGCTCGAAGAGCGGGTCTCCGGTGTTAAGCATGTCGGGGCGGCGTTGTCCGCCCGCCCAGCCGCCTTGGGGAACGATTTTTGCGTTCGGGTGTTTTTCCTTAAACTTATAGGGCAACATGCCGTAGTAGCCTTGGAGCACGGGCTGAATTCCGAGTTCGCGCATACGGGAAACGATTTCCTTTCCGAGCTTGGTGCGCTTGTCGATGATGCTTTGCGTCGGCGGAAGCATTCCCTCCATATTGCCCATAAACTGCCACGGCATATGCGCGGGCGAGCAGAGCCAATTGCGCATTTCCTCTTTCGTGTAGCCGAATTTCGTAAAGGTGTTTTGCCAAACGGCCTCCTGCCCCTGAATGACGAGTGCGAGATTGAAGCCGTGGAGCGCGAGCCAGTCGATTTCCTTCTCCCATTGCGTCCAATCCCACCAGGTCATGGTGTAACCGTGCGTGCAGTAGTTGTAGGCGTAGCGCAAAACGAGGGGGGATTCGATCCGGATTTTTTTCGGAACCCGCGGAAGCGCAACGCCTTTTTTCAGGGCGGGAACGCTGTGGGCACCCCATGTGATTTGCACATGACAGAATTCTTTCAGAAATTGGTAAAAACCGCTCGTGAGGGCTACAGTCGTGTTCCCGCGAACAATCAGCTTCCCGTCGGGAGCGGATTCCAGCTCGTAAACGATTTTTTCGTCGGCGGGAACGCCGGAGAGCGGTTCGAAAATGACATTGGCGGCAATGACCGGGGAAACGCGTTTGGCAAGGGCTTCTGCGGCGGCGGGATTGACCTTGGCAAAGAGTGGCGCGCAGGCGGCAAGCAACAGCACGGCAACGAAAGACAGGAGCTTTGTCATGATAAAAAGAGCTTTTCGGGGGATGTAAAAATTTGTGCGAAATTATAGCGTCCGCGTCTTCGCGGTGAAAGTTGAAATTTGCCCGAAAGGTGTCGCGGAGTTTTTAGAGAGTGCTTAGCGCGTGGGATATTTAAAATCTCTAAGAAGGCGCAAGATGCCGCTCCCTTATTTTTTTTTGGGGGGGGCGAGCCCCAAGGGGGCGCAATCGGTCAGCGTAGGGCAAGCGAGCGAAGCGAGTCGCCGCCCTACGAAAAATGGGAAAGAGCCTGCACGCTGAAAGTGTGCAACAAGCGGCGGGAAAGCGGACTCCGTGCATCTGCGCGTCATCCGGTTTTGTTTCGCCTTTTCAAGGCTCGTTGTTTTTTGTTGTTCCCGCCCCTACGCTCACGCGCAGGGTTTTAGAACATAACGCCTCTTCGAGGCTTTGAG
>CAZPYE010000078.1:0-8427 GCA_964590115.1 uncultured Enterobacteriaceae bacterium | reverse complement strand
TTATCTTCAAAAAATCATTCCCGTTCGGTGCACTTTTTTATTGAGGCATCACGCATCAGACAACGCAGGGGATTTCAAGAAACAGCTCCCCTATCGCGCCGCCCGATACCGATTATCAATGAATCAGCGCCGCTTTCCCGAAGCCTTCTTCACGGCAACAGCCTTTTTCGGCGCAGGCTTCTTCGCGGGAACGCCCTTCTTCGCGCTTGCCGTTTTTTTCGCAGGAACGGCTTTTTTCACGGAAGCGGACTTTTTAACTGAAACAGACTTCTTGGAGGAAGCCGTTTTCTTCACGGGAACGGGTTTCTTCGATGACGCTTTCTCGGAGGACTTCGCGACAGGCGAAGGCTTCTTTTTCGCCGCAGGTTTGGATGCGGTTGCCGCCGGCTTCTTCGTCGGCTTTTCGGAAACACCGCCGCGCTTCTTCGGCATCGGCATGCCCGCAGGACGAATCCCCAGCTTCGGAGCACTTTCGAGCAAGGTGCGAATAATACGCGCAATGCTCTGCCCGGACTGATTGGAGGCGCGAAAAAGGCTCGTGTAAAGGTCGTCGGACAAACGGAACGAAATCTGCGTCTTCTTCTCCGTGGTCGACTTCTTCGCCACCGAAGAAGCCTTGTTAACCGCCGCACGAAGAAGCTCGCTCATGGATGTGAAGCCGCTTTTCTTACGGTAAGCCTGTGTCGACTCCAACAGCGTTTCGGGGAGCGTGACGCAAAGGAGTCTGTTTTTGGAAACTTTTTTTATGGCAGTTTTCTTATTGGTTTTCATCGGATGAGGATTTTGACAAAGCATTTCCCCGCATGCAAAACTTTTCTCAATGAATGTAATTTCTTTTTAAATACCGTAAAATATGCCCTACGGAAGGCGACACGCCCCGAAACAGAGCCTTAATTTCGATGTCGCCGCCGAAATTTACTTTAAGCCGTCGTTATAAGCGCTTAGAATGCCCCCCGATTTTATGGATACCGTTATCATTACCGGAGCAAGCGGAGAACCCGCCTTGAGCATAGCTCGGCGACTCTGCGGTATCGGCATTCGCGTTTACGCAATCGCGGGAACGCACCCCGAAACCGCCCTCGGCGAAGACGAATTCGTTCCCGTCCCCTGTGATCCGACCTCTCCGGATGCAGTCATTTCCGCAGTTACCTCCATTTTGGAAAAGGAAAAGCACATCGTCGGAGTCATTCTTACCGGGCAATACCTTTCCGACGAGAATTTCGAAGCCGTTTCGACCGAAGAAATCCGCCTTGCACTCAACGCCCAAGTCGTCGCGCCGCTCTGCGCAGTTCGCCTCGCACTTCCTTCGTTAATTGCCTCGCGGGGACACGTCGTCGTGATCTCCCCGGGTTCGGGAATCGCATCCGGTCGTGCCTTAAACGCGGTTTCCGATGCGGCAACGCGTGCTTTCGCGGGAACGATTTTCGCGGAATTGCGAGACACCGGCGTAAAAACCTGCCACATCCTCCTGCAAAACAACGAAGGTGAGCCCGATCCCGCCGCGCGCTTTACAACCGCGCCCCAAAGCCGAATCCACGCGGAAGTTGTCGCCGATGCCGTCGATACCGTCTTTCGACTGCGCGAAAACAACGCGCTGACGCAGATGGTTTTGCGCCCCCAAGCAACCCGCGAAATGCCGCGCATCCCCGTTTCATCCGAACCGAAAATCCGCACACTGCAAGTCGTGCGGCTTCCTCCGAAGAAAAACTTTCCGCCGGAAGAAACTCCGATACCCACTCCTCCTTACCGCCGTCCGGAATACGCTCCGGCGAAAAAGGAACGAACAGAACCGATTGAAGACGACGGACTTTCCGACGACTACGTCGATCCGGAGTTGAGGTATCTGGTTAAGGAAACCCGGCGGGAACGCCCTCCGCAATCTTCGACGCCTGAGAAAACTCCGACTCCGCCGGACGGCGGGAACGCCCAGGCGCAACCGAACGAAAGCAGAAATCGCCGCAAAAATCGAAATCGCAATAAAAACAAAAAACGCAATTTTGACGGAACGGCTCGGGAAAACGCGCATAAAACCGCCCCGCAGGAGCAAACAACCGTTTCGGGAAAAAACGAAGCTTCACAAAATCCGGAACCGGCTCCTCAAATCCGGGAAAGCGGATCCGAAATAAAAATTCTGTCAGCCGCTCCGGCAAACGAAGACGCGAAGTCCGACGCTCCGGAAAAGCACGAGAAACGCATCCGCAAATCACGCACGAAAAAACCGTCCCCGCCGATACCGGAAGGAAAAAAAAGAATACCGCGCCCTCCGAAAAAGCTTAAAACGGAAAACGCCGCTCAGCCGTAAAAACACCCCGCGGAAACACCCGAAAAGTGTATTCCCGAAACTCAAAAAAAGCGTTCCCGCGATTTTCGCTTCACGGGAACGCTTTTTTGTATCAAGCCTTTTTCCGGCTTTAAGCCTTAGACTTTAAGCTTTCCAAGAGCTTGGCGACTTCGTCGCGCTTGGCTTGAGTTTCGGCGAGTTGCTTTTTCGCACCTTCGAGAATGTGCGCAGGTGCTTTGGAGGCGAACGCCGGATTGTTGATTTTCGCCGTTCCCGCCGCGACCGCCTTGTCGAGTTTTTCCAACTCTTTGGTGAGGCGTTTCGTTTCGGCTTCGACGTCAATCAAGCCCGTCGTATCGAGCGAGAGCGTGCCGAGCGGCGTAACCGCAGAGGCTCCGACACTTTCGGATTTTTCGGAGAGAATTTCGATTTCCTTCGCGCCGATGAGCGTTTTGAGCTTGGCGGCGTTCCGTTCGAGCAAAGCTCCCGAAGCGGCGTCTTTGAGCACAAGGCGGAAGAGGCAATCTTTCTTCGTTCCCGCGTTGTTGTGCGATTTGAGCGCACGCGCCTGCGTGACGAATTCGCGGATTTGCGCGATGTCGTTCACGGCACCGGCGTCGATTTTCAAGCCGCGCTTTTCGAGCGTTCCCACGAGCTCGTCGGCAGGAACAAGTTTCTGTGACTGCAAAAATTCGCCTTCCGGAATGTAGCCGAGCAAGTGATACAATTCTTCCGCAATAAACGGAGTGAGCGGCGCGAGGCAAAGCAGGAATTGGCGCAGGCACAAATCCTGAATCGCAAGCACGTTCCCGCGCAGGTTTTCGTCGGCGAGACGCGTCTTCGCCACTTCAACGTACCAATCGCAGAAATCGTTCCAGAAAAACGCATAGAGTGCCTGCGTATAGGCGTTGAATTCGTAGTTGGCGAGCGCGTCGGCACACCCGCGCACGAGGCGCACGAGACCGTCGAGAATCGCGTGGTCGTCGGCGTCGCAAAGCTCGGGAACGATGCGGGAAACAATCGCTTCGAGAGAGGAATTGTCCGCCATCGGACCGCTCATTTGGCGGAAACGGGAAGCGTTCCAGAGTTTGTTGCAGAAATTGCGTCCGAGTTCGACATTCTTTTCGTCAAACAAAACGTCCTGCCCGAGCGGCGCGGAACGCATCGTCCCGAAGCGGAGCGCGTCGGCACCGTAGCGCGCGATGAGGTCGCGCGGGTCGGGTGAATTGCCGAGCGCTTTCGACATTTTGCGCCCGAGCTTATCGCGCACGATTCCCGTGAAATACACGTTGCGGAACGGCATTTCGCCGCGCCATTCGAAGCCCGCCATAATCATGCGTGCAACCCAGAAGAAAATGATATCCGGTCCGGTAACGAGGTCGCTCGTCGGGTAGAATTTTTTCAAAAGCTCCGGCATTTCGGCGTCGGGCGCGTCCATGTCCCAGCCCATCGTCGCGAACGGCCACAGCCACGAGGAGAACCACGTGTCGAGCACGTCCGGATCCTGTTCCCAGTTTTCGGTGTCGGCGGGCGGCGTAACGTCGCAATAAATTTTCGCGGGATCGCTTTTGGAATACCACACGGGAATGCGGTGCCCCCACCAAAGCTGGCGGGAAATACACCAGTCCTGCAGGTTGCCCATCCAGTGTTCGTAAACTTTGCTCCAGCGCTCCGGGTGGAATTTCATCGCACCGGAAGCCACGCATTCGCGGGCGGCGGGAACGCTCGGGTATTTCAAAAACCACTGTTCGGAAAGGCGCGGCTCAATCGGCACTTTCGCACGTTCGCTGATGCCGACTTTGTTTTCGTAAGGTTCTTCTTTGACGAGCAAACCGAGCTCGCGGAGGAGTTCGACGGATTTGTCGCGAGCTTTGAAGCGTTCCATTCCCGCGAGGTCTTTTCCCGCGAGTGCATTCATCGTGCCGTCGGGATTCATGATGTCCGTCACTTTGAGATTGTGGCGGCGGCCGATTTCAAAGTCGGTTTTGTCGTGCGCGGGCGTCACTTTGAGCACGCCGGTTCCGAACTCAAATTCGACGGATTCGTCGCCGACAATCGGAATCGGTTCCTGATTTTCGCACGGGAGCGGACGAATGGCGTGTTTGCCGATGTACTTTGCGTAGCGTTCGTCCTTGGGATTGACGGCGATTGCGGAGTCGCCCGGAATCGTCTCGGGACGCGTCGTTGCAATCGTCAAAAACGTTCCCGGCTCTTCGGCGATTTCGATTTTGAAATAATAAAGGAAGCCCTTGTGTGGCTCCATAATGACTTCTTCGTCGGAGAGTGCGGTGAGCGATGCGGGGCACCAATTCACCATGCGCTTCCCGCGGTAGATGTAGCCTTTTTTGTAAAGATCGACGAAAATTTTCTGGATGCAACGCGAGTAGCGTTCGTCCATCGTGAAGCGTTCCCGCGACCAGTCGCAGGAGCAACCGAGCTTTTTGAGCTGATTGATGATGATGCCGCCTTTTTCTTTTTTCCAATCCCAAACGCGTTCGAGAAACGCTTCGCGACCGAGATCGTGGCGCGTTTTGCCTTCCGCCTTTTTGAGCTGTTTTTCAACCATGACCTGCGTGGCGATGCCCGCGTGGTCCGTTCCCGGGAGCCAAAGCACTTCCTTTCCGTCGAGGCGCGCCTTGCGCACGAGAATGTCCTGAATCGTATTGTTGAGCACGTGTCCCATGTGAAGCACGCCCGTCACGTTCGGCGGCGGAATGACGACGGAATACGCCGGACGGCTTTTGCTCACGCGCGCAGGATCGGCGGTAAAGCAACCTTTGTCGACCCAACGTTCATACCAGCGGGATTCGACTTGAGCGGATTCGTAATTCTTCGGAATGTCTTGCGTCATCGTTTTAAAAGAAAATGAAAGGCGAGAACGATACGCCGTTTCAAACATTCCCGCAAATTGAAATTTAGTGCGCCGGAAAAGGACTCTCTTCTGATTAAATAATTCGTATTTATCGTTGGTTGTTCACGGCTTCGGTTTGGTGTCCGAAAGGCGTTTGCCGAAAGCCGTCAGTTAACTGCAAGAATTCTCTTACAATTTTCAGACTTTTATAAACAAAATTTTATACTTCACGGCTTGATTTCCCTACGACAACTCCCCTATCTTGAACCCCGCATGCAACTTTCACTCAAAGAAACGCTTCTTATCGTATCCGTCGCAGGCAGTGCCATCGCCGCAGCCGCGGGAACGTTCGTCGGACTCAATTCACTTGCGGAGGAACGCGAACATCCGGGGACAAGAGTGTCTGATTGCGGACTGTTTAGAAAAATACCCGGAGAAAACGCGCTTTTTCACGAAAAAGTATTCTCGGCGCACGGCAGGCGTTGCGTATTGATGCTCGCCCGGGAACCGCAGTGCGAAGCCGAATTGCATGCCTCGAATCAAAAACTGAAGCACCTTTCCGAAACGTTCCCGCCGGGAGATTTTCTTTTCGTAGCGGACGATTCCGGGCGCATTCTGCTTCAACGGGAAATTCCGAAAACGCGCAAGATTTTCGAACTCGCAGACGAAGTCAAAATCCTCTCCGCCCGCCTCAGAAGCGTTCCGGTAAACTATTTCCCGGCAGACAAATTACGGGGAAAAATCCGTGCGGATCTCTTTGAAGGCAACACGGAATTTCCCGTTCCCGCCACATACGGAGGCGTGCGATGAGAGCCGGGTTGTGGGCGCTTCCCGGTGTGCTGTGCGCGTGTATCGCCGTAGCGGTTTCCGCCCTCGCCTGGCTCGGGAAAAACGTTTTTGACACTTCCGCGATGCGAAACGAAGAAATCCGCACGGCTCGCATCATCGAACTCACGCACGAATGGGAAACCGCTATTTTCCGGGATTGGGAGCGATACAGGGAAAAATTAGACGCAATTTCCCCGAAAGATTTTTCGGAGGAAAGCGTTCACGCTATCACAAAAAAAACACGCTTTCACTTTCCCGCCCGCATCTCCGAGTCGCCGGAACCACACGCTACGAATGCCGCATCCGAAGAAAAATTTTCCCTTTTACGCGAGAACGGAACCTACGTTCTGCGGAGACAAACGCCCGAGCACGGAACACAATGCGTAATCTTTGACGAAAACGAACTTTTTTCGACTCTCGGGAAAAAAGTGACGGAACAACTTGCCGTTTTCGACAAGGCGGCTCTCCGCCTCGTTCCCGTCAACGAAGAACGCGGGTTCGGGATTATTCGAGGTCTTCCCGGCGCAAAACTCGTTTTCGAACTCGCACCGCGGGAACACGCAGAATCGCTTGCCGCAAAACGTGCGGTTCTAATCGCCGGCGCAGGAGTTCTTACCATGCTCGCCGCTATTGTCCTGCTCGCAATACGCGTATTTTCCCTGAGCGAAAAACGCTATCTCTTCGCTCACGCCGTCTCTCACGAACTGAAAACGCCGCTTGCGGAACTTCGAGCATGCACGGAAACAGCACTCACGCTATGCCGAGACGACGAGAATATGCACAACGAACTGGCAACCATTCATCGCAGCTCTCGGGAACTGAACGCTATTGTCGAAAACCTGCTGATTTTTTCCCGTATGAAAAACGGAAAACTGCGCTTCTCTCCGGCAAAATTCTCCGTAGAAAACCTCTTTTCACGTATTTTCGACCGCCTCGGAGAACGTCTGATCGCCGCTAACATGGACGCGATTTTCGATATCGACCCCGAAGCCCGAAAACGCCGCCTGCGCACCTCCGTAGAAATGCTCGGACGCATCCTGTTTAACCTCGCCGACAACGCCGCGAAATACGCCTACCGCGAAAACGAAGAAAACGCCGTTACGTTTCGCGTGCGTGCCGATGCACGACTCCTTTACGTGGATGTCGAAGACGACGGTCCCGGGATTCCGGAACCTCATCGCGACGAAATTTTCCGCCCATTCGAGCGCGGGAACGCACACGGCGATACACGCGGACTCGGTCTCGGACTGCCGATTTCCGCCGAGGTCGCAAAAATGCTCGGAGGAAAACTTTTTCTCCTAAAATCCGACAACACGGGAACGACATTCCGCCTCGAAATCCCGCTACTCCGACTCAATGATAAGCACAAAAAAATAAAACGCCATGAGCCTGCTCCTACTCTACATTGAAGACAACGAAACCATACGGAAACGAGTCGCCGATGCCCTCCGCGAAAGCGGTTTTTCCGTAAAAGAAATCGCCACAGCAAAGGAAGCCCGACTCGCCTTTAACGAATCCGATTTCGATTTGGTTTTGCTCGACATTCTATTACCCGACGGAAACGGAACGGACCTGTTGCGGGAATTGCGACGCGGGAAAAATGCCGATGTTCCCGTCATCATTATTTCCGCCCTCGGCGAAGAAATTGACGAACGTATCTCCGGGTTGGAAGCCGGAGCAAACGACTACCTTTCAAAACCGTTCAGCACGCGAGAACTCATCGCAAGGATTCGCGTCGCCATGCGCAACGCTCCTTCTCACACAAAATCAGACCCCGGCGTTCCCGCAACAATTCAACTCAATGGAGCAACGCTTGATTTGCAACAACCGTGGATTTCCCGAGACGACGGCGCACAAATCCTGCTGAGTATGAGAGAATTTTGCCTCCTGCGATATTTTGCCGAAAACGAAGGGAAAATTATTGATGTGGAAGAAATCCTCTCGAAAGTTTGGAAACTCGATCCGAACGCCACATCAACGGCGAGTCCGGTTGTATTCGTTTCCCGGCTTCGCAGAAAACTCGAAGGCATCTGTCGCATAGAATCCGTCCGCGGCAACGGATACCGTTTTTCCGTTCCTAAAAAATAACAGTGAGAAATGTTTGCTTCTCAAAAAAAAACTAAAATTTCATTGTTGACGAAAAATAAGAATCTTCATTTAATTCACTCTTAATTTTCGGCTAACGGAGAGATGACAGAGTGGCCGATTGTGCAGCACTGGAAATGCTGTGTACCGCAAGGTACCGAGGGTTCGAATCCCTCTCTCTCCGCCACTTTCGGAGGCGACCGCACGGTCGCCTCTTTTTTTGCGTTGATTGTAGGAAGCAACGGCAAGCACTCTGTTGTTGTGTGTTGCTTGTGTTGTCATCTTTTACGAAATTGAGCTTTGTTTTTCCCGTTTGCAAGGCTTTTTCCTTCGTGCCATCGAGCGCGACGGGCGGAAGTTTCGCGCTTACTGGCAAGGGCGC
>CAZPYE010000077.1:3046-8648 GCA_964590115.1 uncultured Enterobacteriaceae bacterium | reverse complement strand
GAATGGTTACGTCCGAAAAACTTAGTGACACAGATGCTGTTCTCGCGAAGAAATCCATCGCTTGGGAAAACGACGTGCTCAAAAACTTAATTAAAAATTCCGTCGCGATGTTCGGTGTTCCCGTAACGGTGAAAATTCCGGGAAGAAACTATGCGTTCGGGAAATATGAGATTACGCAGAAACAGTGGGAGGCCGTAATGGGTAATAATCCGTCGAAATTCATAGGCGAAAATCTTCCCGTGGAAAATATTTCGTGGAATGATGCCGTGGAATTTTGTAAAAAATTAACGGCGCAGGAACGCGCATTGGGGCGGATTTCGACGAATCAGGAATATCGTTTGCCGATCTCGGGTGAATGGGAACATGCGTGCCGTGCGGGAACGACGACAAAATATTATACAGGCGACACGGAAGCGGATTTGGCGCGAGCGGGCTGGTATGACGAGAATAGCGACGGCAAAACGCATCCCGTCGGGCAAAAAGTTCCGAACGCATTCGGGCTTTACGATATGCACGGAAACGTGGAGGAGTGGACTTCGGGCGGCTGGATGTGCGGGGGCGGCTGGAACTGCGGTGCGCAGGATTGTCGCTTTGAGGATCGCACCCGTGTCATCGGTTCGACGAAGAAGTATCGTAGCAACTACCTCGGCTTCCGCATTGTTCTCGGCTTTCTCGCTGGCACACTGGTTATAGATGCAGATGCGGGCTCACCGTTGGAGGGCGAAGAAGAAGCGGAGCTTGTTGAAATTTTTAAGCATGTTCCTCTCGGAGACCTTATTGAGCTTTCATTAAAATACAATGAGATGAATCTTCCGGAAGATCTTAAAAAACAAATGCTAAGAGCAGTCCAAAAGGCAATAGACGCGAAACAGAAATGACCATTTTCTTAAAGAGGAAAAATCAAAATGAAATGCAGTTATTCATCGGATACGTCGTTTGATGACAAATTTAAGGAACTACATTCAGCAAAAATTATTAGCTTTTATCCGTGGATCGGCTCCGGTTACACGAAAACGGAAAGAAAAAGCGTCATAATTGGGAAATGCCATCAAACGGCGTCGGACGGAAGCGGAAAAGCGGACAAGAATAGACCAGAATACACGCGGGAGATTGTTTTTAACGAGGCAATCCGAAAGACTCTGGCTGCCAATATCTATGATAATACTCTCAAGATGCTCTACCCGAACGAGGGTTCGGATTACGAGTTTCGGAAACGTTTTTGGGAGCATGTTGCGTTTTTCAATTTGGCGAAAGAGCAAGGGAAAACGCTCATTGGGAAAGAGGAGTTTGAGGCTTTTGTCGAAATTGCAAAGATCATCAAACCGGACCAGTGCTTATTTTACGGGATTTCTTTGAATTTTAAAAATTCGACAACCGGAAAGACTAACGAGGAGTTGTTTAATGATTTGGGTGTTCTCGTTTCCGGAAAAAAGACTGAAACATTTCCGAATTGTCCGAGTTTTGAAACTGCGACCTTGGAATTTAACGGGATGTTTGTAAAAGCCGTTTTCTGCGAAAAATCCGTATTTGACGATAATTTCGGTTACTATTTCCCTATTGTGATTTAAATCGTTCCGATTCGAAACTTCTTAAACAATCGTTCCCGCGAAGCGGTTTTCGTTTCGCGGGAACGTTTTTTTATCCACGAATTCACAAATTCCTGCGGATTTTTGTTCGGAATTTGAGATTTGCGCTTGGCGAGCGCGGCGCACTGTTCCATTGCTCTGCTACGGGAGCGGTAAAACGGAGATGAGGAAATTTCGACTTTGAAAAAAAGGTGTTTCGGGAGTTGAATGATGGCGATGGAAGAAATTCTCGTTATTAAACCGTCTTCGCTCGGCGATATTATTCACGCCCTCGTTGTTGTTGAATCCTTGCGCCGTCAGCGCGGGAACGGCGTTCGCGTGACGTGGCTCGCCCGCGATATTTTTTCGCAGGTATTGGAGGTTTGTCCGACGGCGGATCGCGTCATTACTTATAATCGCGGCGGCGGGATTCGGGAAATTCTTCGCGTGGGGCGGCAGTTGCGCCGGGAAAAGTTTGATCTCGTGCTTGATATGCAAGGGCTTGCCCGTTCCGCGTTTTGGGCATCCTGCGCACGTGCGCCGCGGAAAATCGGTCGGGGAGACGGGCGCGAGCTTTCCCGCTTTGCGTTTCGCGAACTCGCTCCCGCACCGATAAAAGGTTTCAAAAAAGCCCATGCGGTAGACATTCTTCTGCAGTTTTTGAGACCGCTCGGACTGAAGCCGGAGGTCTGCGGGAACGTCGAATTTTCCCGTGCGCGGCTTTCGCCGAAAATTCGGGAAATTCTCGCGCCGGACGGCGGCGACGTTCCCGCGCCGATTTTGCTGTTCCCCGATTCCCGCCGCGCGGAAAAAGAATGGAAGGGTTTTCGCGAGCTGACGGCACTGCTTTTGGCAAAATCCCAGGGCACGCCGATTGTCTGGGTCGGCGGAGGCGACCTTGTGCCCGATGCTTCGTGGGATGCGGTTTACACCGACTTTTTTTCGCTGATGGGGAAGACGTCGCTGATTGACGTGTTGGCTCTGATTGCGCAGGCGAAATTTTGCGTAACCAATGATAGCGGGCCGATGCACATCGCGGCGGCGATGGGCGTTCCCGTGCTCGGTGTTTTCGGTCCGACTTCGCCGGAGCTCTACGGACCGTTCCCGCCGGAATCGCCGAAAAATCAGGTTATTTGTGCCCCCGGAGGCAATCTCGCCGAGCTTTCCGCCGAAGAAGTTTTCGAAAAAATCACTCGCGTTTTCCCGCTTTAAAAATTTGAGTTTGTTTGTGTTTATTCGTGTTTCCATTGTTTGAAAAATGATTTCGCGCGGAAAATTTATCAGCTTTGAGGGCGTGGAAGGTGTCGGAAAATCGACGCAGATTGCACGGTTTAAAGCTTTTCTTGAAGCTCGCGGGAACACGGTCGTGTTCGTGCGGGAGCCGGGCGGGACGGAGCTCGGGGAAGATGTTCGCAAAATTTTGAAGTTTGCCGATTACGGCGACCGCATGAGCGCGGAGGCGGAGGCGCTTTTGTTTTCTGCCGCGCGCGCGCAGCTCGTGCGCGAAAAGCTGCTTCCCGCGCTTGCCGCCGGCGCGTTCGTGCTTGCCGACCGTTTCACGGATTCTTCCGTCGCCTATCAGGGCGCCGGGCGCGGGTTGGGCTTGGAGAAAATCGCTGCGATGAACGCGTTCGCGACGGGCGGAATTGTGCCCGATTTTACCGTTCTGCTCGACCTTGATCCGGCACTCGGCTTTGAGCGGACGCGTTCCCGCGATTCGGAATCCTCCGACGGCAGGGCGGACCGCATGGAAACGTTCCCGCGCGATTTTTACGAGCGCGTTCGCGACGCGTATCTCCGACTCGCCGAAGCAAATCCGCAACGCTTTTTTGTCGCGGATGCCGCGCTTTCTCCCGACGAAGTTTTTGACCGTATCCGTTCCGAATATGTTCGCCGATTTGCCTGAACACCTTGCGTCTTCACGCACCGTCCGAACGCTCTTTGCCGCAGAGGCGGAAGGGCGGCTTCCGCACGCGCTTCTTTTTTCCGGAGAGTCGTCGGGCAATCTCGAGGCGGCGATGTTTGCTCTTGCGGGAAAAATTCTCGGCGGGAACGCTGGCGCACACCCGGATTTTCACAGCTTGCGTCCGGAGAATAAAATGCGACGCATCAGCATCGAAAACACTTTACAACTCGTGCGTAAAATCCAGCAGTCTCCGCTTATCGGCGAACGCAAAATTGCGTGTGTTTACGAGCCTGAGCGCATGGGGCGCGATGCCGCAAACGCTTTTTTGAAAACGCTTGAAGAGCCTCCGGCGGGAACGACGATTTTTCTGCTTTCCGGTGCCGTGAATCAGGTTTTGCCGACGATTCGTTCCCGCTGTTTGCATTTTCGTATTCGTGGAACGGCGAGTTTTGACGATGCTCGCCGGAACGAGTGGATTTCGGATTTCTCGAAATGGATTTGTGCCTTGCGCGAAGGAAAATTGTTGCGGGATATCGGCACGGGCGTGTTTTCGATTTACGGGTTGGTGACGCGCTTTGAGGCAATTCTCGACGAACTCACGGAAGAAGCATGGGAAAATACGCAGATTCCCGAAACGGCAACTGCCGACCAGCGCGACGCGATGCGCGAGGGAATGTCCCGCGGAATGCGCCGCCGCCTGCTTGCGGGAATCGAGGATGCGTTGCTGGACCTTGCCTGCGATCCCGAAACGGGAAAAATTTACGTTTCCGAAACCTCAAAGTCCTGCGAATTGCTCGAACATTTTTCGAGATTGCTTGAACTCAACGCGCAGGTTTCCGTCGCATTGGAAGCGTTTTTGCTTAATTGCCTCCGCATTTGGACAAAGCGCAAGTAGCTTTCGCGCCGACCGCGAAGTTTTTGAATTCGGGGGAACGCTTCGGATTCACGGGCAAAACGGACGGGAACGTGAAATTTTATTATTTCGACGGGAGCGCGAAACGCTTAGTTTTTAGGACAATTTCCATGAACAAACTTTTAATTCATATTTTCGCGGTATGTGCCTGCGTTCTTGTGTTTTCCGGGTGTGCCGGAATGAGCCCCGGAGGGAAAAATCCGTGGGCTCCGCCGGAGCGGAAAAAGCCGTTGGCGGAACGTTGGGACGAAGCCGAAAAGAAGGCTGATGCCGAGAAAAATGCCGCGAAACGCGCTCCCGGGAACGAAACCCGCCCGGTCCCGGTCGTTGCGGTTGCGGAGTCTCACGAGGTGGCGGAAGTCGTTTTTTCCGATAAGAAAATGGCGGTGGCATACCGCTTAGGCGGGATTCGCGTTCCCGTGAAAAAAGGAGAGATTTTTGCCGCTCGCGGGAAAGATTTGTCGCTTTCCGGTGTCGTTCGCCTTGATGTGATCGACGGCGATACGCTGGGGTTTTCGATTGTCGCGGGAACGCCTTTCGTCGGGGATTTTATTACGATTCCCGGAGCGTCGCTTCTTGAGGAAATGCGCCTTCGCTTCCCGGATAGTGTTCCCTCGGGAACGCCGGAAAAATAATTCTTTGATGAGCGGGAAAAAGCGTATGAGCGAAGATTTCGAATCGAAGTTTTTTGTCGGCGTTGACGGCGGCGGAACAAAAACGCGGGTATTGGTCGTTTCAGCCGACGGGATTTGTCGCGGGAGCGCACTCGCGGGCGCGTCCAATCCCAATAGCGTCGGGGAGGCGGCGGCTCTTGCAAATCTGCGGCGGGCGTTGATTGAGGCGGCGGAGTCCGCCGGAATCGCACCGCGTTTTGAGGCGGGATTTTTCGGGATATCCGGCGTGAACGACAGTGTTGCCGCGCGTTATTTGCACGAAAAGATTGCGGCGATTGAAGGCGTTTCTCAAAACCGCTTTCTCGTTGAAAACGATACGCGTTCGTTGTGCGCGGCGACGTTCGGAATGCATAGCGGAGTCGTGCTTATCGCGGGAACGGGCTCCAAGTGCTACGGGCGCACCGAAGACGGGCGCGAATGGGAAACGGGCGGCTACGATTTTCACGTTTCCGACGAAGCGAGCGCGTTTGACCTCGCCCGGCGCGGACTGACCGCCGCCGTGCGTGCGGCGGACGGGCGCGGCGAACCGACTCTTCTGAAGGAG
>CAZPYE010000077.1:0-2946 GCA_964590115.1 uncultured Enterobacteriaceae bacterium | reverse complement strand
GGCGTTATTTTAAACGAACCTTGCGGAGGAATTTTCAGAAAAAAGATGGAAGCGGCAATTCCCGGAATAGAAATTGTCGTTCCCGCGTTGCCGCCGGTTGCCGGGGCTGCGATTCGCGCGCTTTCCCTCGGAGGAGTCGAGATTACATCCGAAATAATGGCGAACCTTCGGGTCGGTTGTCCCTAATTCCTAATTTCTCATTCTTTTTAATGCCTTCTTCTTCGCATTTTATTTTAGTGGTCGGCGACGACGATTTTCTTGTCGATCGCGAGGCGCGCACGCGTTTTGAAGCCCTCAGTGCGAACGCGGACGACGAAATGTCCCGCGAAATTATCGACGGAACGGCGACGAAAGTTGCGGAGGTCGAAAGTGTAATGGCCGCATTTTTGGCGGCGACGAGGACGGTTTCGCTTTTCGGCGGAAAAAAATATGTTTGGTTCAGAAATCTGAACTGGCTTGCCGATGGCGTGATTCGCGTGAAAACGACGGATTCCGGAGACGTTCCCGCGAAGAAAGGCAGAGGAAAAGCGGCGGCAAAAAAAGATATTTTGGAAGACTCCGTCGATAAAATCGCGGAGGAATTTGCGTCAAGCGACCCCGATTCGCTGTGCGCGGTCATTTCCGTCGTGAAGCCGGACAAGCGCCGCACGCACTCGAAGAAACTTCTGAAAGTCGGAGAGCTCGTCCCCGTGGCATCGATGAACGATTCCGAAGAGCTCGCGTTTATGCTGGAAAAGGCGGCGCGGGAACTGGGCGTTTCCGTTGACGAGGATGCGGCTCGCCTGTTGGTCGGGAAAGTAAACGGACATATGCGGATGACGTTTTCCGAGTTGGAAAAACTTGCCTGCTACGTCGGGAAGGGCGGGAACATCGATGCGAGGACGGTTATGGAACTCGTTCCCGTGTTCGGTTCCGGAGATTTTTTTGAGCCCGTAGAATTTTTCTTCGCAGGGGATTTGGAAGGGACGCTGGCTTCACTGAAGCGATTCTTCTTTAACAATTCATCGGCGCGTCCGTTGCTTTCCGCTTTGCAAAACCGGAACAGACTGCTGATTCAGTTGCGGGCACTGGTGGACTCGGGGGACGCCGCGTTGAGTTTTCGGGGCGGTATCTCTAAGGGAGCAATTGAGTCTGCCGCCGCCCGTTACGGTCATCTTTTCGGCGGGAACGACGAAAAATCGTCGCTTAATCTCTTTTCGCAGAACGCGTGGTATGTCGGGGAAAAGGTCGCGGGAACGACGCTGAAGAATAAGGCGGTAACGCTGAAGCGCCTGATTGACTGGCAACTTGATTTCGTCCGCGCATTTGAAGCATTGATTTCTCGTCCCGGGGAAGACGAGGCGGTAATGCGAGAGCTCGCCGCAAGATGTTTGGGGAAGTGATTTGCGAATATGTGTTGCCGGGAAAAGAGTTTTTTTCTCGGCTTTCTCTAATTTTCGGAAAATTGCCGTTGACAGCGTTTTTGTAAAACGGTCTGATGAACAACTCATTCAATTTCAAAGGGACAGTATTATGAAAGTTTCATCTTCACTCAAGTCGCTCAAGGGACGCCACCCGAACTGCCAAGTCGTTCGTCGCCGCGGTCGCGTTTACGTTATCAATAAAACACACCCGCGTTATAAAGCGCGTCAGGGTTAATTTTTTGTGCGAAAAGGATAAATCGTTATGAAGAAAGACATCCATCCTTCCGTTAATTTTGTTTGCTTCCGCGACGTTTCCACGGGGCGTAAGTTCCTCACGACGTCGACGCTTTCCTCCAAGGAAAAAGAAGTCATCGACGGCATCGAATACAGCGTTATTCCGCGCGATGTTACGGCAGACTCCCATCCGGCATACACCGGTGAAAAGCGCTTTGTCGATACCGCCGGTCGCGTCGATAAGTTCCAGAGCAAATTCGCTCGCCGCCGCCGCTAATACTGTTTCCGAAACGGCACACAAAAAAACTCCCGCCTTGCCCGGCGGGAGTTTTTTTTACGTGTCGGGATGCGAAAGCCCACGGGATGCGCACGTTTTTTTTTAACTTTCCAGTCTTCGTAAATCGGCGCAAAATAAGGCTTTCCGAAAAGTATTTCAATTCCCCTTATTTTTGAAAAATTTATGAAGACACTAATCAAAAATGCACACATTATCTCGCCCGGCATTGATATTGTCGGCGGGAACGTTCTTATCGAGGACGGGAAATTCACGCAGGTCCTCTCGGCGGGCGCTCCCGTTTCCGAGGCGGACGAAGTCGTCGATGCCGGCGGGCAAATGCTCATGCCGGGCTTTATCGACATCCACTCGCACGGAGCCGGCGGTGCCGATACTTGCGACGGAACGGTTGAAGCCCTCCATAAAATCGTGGATTGCAAAATCAGGGAAGGGGTAACGAGCTGGCTTCCGACGACGCTTACGCTCGGTTACGACACGTTGGAAAAGGTCATGAACGCAGTTGCGGAATACCGCAAGGCTCCGCGGTCCGTTAAGGTGCCCGGCGTGCACCTCGAAGGTCCTTTCGTGAATCCGAAAATGTGCGGGGCTCAGAATCCGGACTTCCTGAAAAATCCCGATTATGAGATCGTGGAGAAACTCAACGGAATTGCGCCCGTTCTTGTTATTACGATGGCACCTGAGCTCGACGGGGCTCTTGACTTTATTTCGAAGGCGACGGCGCTCGGCGTGCGTTGTTCTGCGGGACACAGCGCGGCGACATACGCGCAGTTCAAGGCGGCAAAAGCCGCAGGATTGGTTCACCTGACGCACTTCTGTAATCAGATGTCCCCGCTTCACCACCGCGAGATCGGCTTGGTCGGCTCGGGCTTCCTTGACTCCACCGTCAAGGCGGAAATGATTTGCGACAAGGTTCACCTTTGCCCGGATATGCTTGCAACCGCATTTAAGGTGATGACACCCGAACGCATCATGATGATTACGGACTCGCTTGCGTGCTCCGGGTTGCCGGACGGA
>CAZPYE010000076.1:0-8828 GCA_964590115.1 uncultured Enterobacteriaceae bacterium | reverse complement strand
AAAGATGCAAAACCTGATCGAGCATTTCCCGGTGCTGTCCGGTAACGCAGACAATTGTCTCAAATTTCTCGGGAACGGCTTGAAACGCTTTGACCAAAGGCGCCATTTTAATCGCCTCCGGACGCGTCCCGAACACTAACATTATGCGCTTTTTCGTGCTCATTTGCTACTTTTTGTAAACGCCGCAGAAGTCGAGAATGACCTTCAGGTCTGTCCACGGGAGTTCCTTGAACGGATCGTGAGCGACCAACATGACGACGATATCCGCCTTTTCGTAAGCCGTTTTGTAATCTGTCAGTTTGTAGACATTATGCTCGGAAACATTCGGCTCCACGATGAGAAAATCCGCATTGCTTGCCGATTGCATAACCTTTGAAACGATGTATTTTGCAGGCGCTTCCCGCAGGTCGTCGATATTCGGCTTAAACGCCAAGCCCATTAATGCGACGGTGGGTTTGCGCTTGTTCGCGAGTTCGAATTTCAGAATTTCGTTTTGAACACGCTCGGCGCACCAAAACGCCTTGTAGTTATTAATTTCACGGGCACTCCCGATAAGGCGGGACTCCATCGGAAATTCCGCCGTGATAAAATACGGATCGACGGCAATGCAGTGTCCGCCGACGCCGCATCCCGGTTGGAGAATATTTACGCGCGGGTGCTTGTTTGCGAGCGCGATTAATTCCCAGACGTTGATTCCCGCTTTGTCGCAGATAAACGAAAGCTCGTTCGCAAAAGCGATTTGAACGTCGCGGGAAGAATTTTCCGTCAATTTGCAAAGTTCGGCTGTTTTGGCATTCGTCGCGTGGAGTTGCCCCTTTACGAAATGCGCATAGAATTCTTGAGCTTTTTTTGTGGAGGCGTCGTCCATTCCGCCGATAACGCGATCATTGTGCTCCAATTCGTAAATGACGTTCCCGGGAAGAATCCGTTCCGGGCAGTAGGCGATGTAAAGCTTCCCCTTCAGTTCCGGACGGGAAGCGTAAATTAACTCCGTCATTTTCTCCGTTGTTCCGACCGGGGACGTCGATTCAATAATGAATAAATCCCCCTCCTTTAAAAGCGGAAGTACAGAGCGGGTTGCAGCCTCAACGTAGGAAATATCCGGTTCGTGATTTCCTTTGAACGGTGTCGGAACAACGACGAGATATGCGTCGCTGATTTCCGGGGTCGTGCTCGCACGGAGTTTGCCGGATTTTACAACGCTTTCGCAGAGTTCCTGCAATCCGGGCTCCACGATGTGGATTTCTCCGCGATTTGTTTTCTCCACAATCGCGGGATTGATATCGACTCCGAGCACCTCTATTCCGCTTTTTGCGGCAATGATTGCCGTCGGCAATCCGATATAACCAAGACCGATGAATGTCGTTTTCATAAGCATTAAAAATTCGGATGAATTGTTTGTTTCATAGACTGAGGCTGCTGTTTGAGATTTTTTTCAAAGATAAACAACAGAAGAAGCGGAGCTTGTATTGCCGCTCCGGAAAAACATGATTGCGTCATAAATTGTGTTAACTGACATAACAGAAAAAGAACCCACCATGAATTAGGAATGTGGTATCTCAAGGTATCCCAGACGGATTTGAAGGCACAAAGAATCAGAGTCGGTATTGTCAGACCGCCGATAAATCCGAACATCATAAAGCCATCAATAAGCATGTTGTGGGGATAACCCAAACGCTCTAGTTGGAATCCCATAACGGGGTTTCTTTGGCATTCGGACCAATATTCGCTCCAAAGGTCGACTCGTCCGCTTGTGTCGCCTCTTTCTAGCGTTGCACGCATCCGAGCTTCCATTGTAGGGCTGATTTCTTTGATGAAATCCAGAAGCGAGTCTTGAAATAGGATTAACAGACCGATAGCGAGAATTCCGGCGATAGAAACGATAATTATGTTTTTATTGCGAATGGAAAACCATACACAGGAGACAAGAATAAATCCGAATACAGGCCCCCGACTACCTGCCTTTAGCATCATGTAGGTAGCCAAAATTCCAATGAAAAGAGAGACAATTTTCCAAAAAATTTTCGGATAGTTGAAGAACGTCCAAAGGGAGGCTATTGCCAGATAACATCCAAAATTTCCAAGAGCCTGGGTGTGGAGCATTTGCGTAGCGGCAACACGTCCGAGTTCGCCTGTCCATGACGCATCTATTTGTGTGTGCATGTTTTGCAATGAAAACAGCAACCCGATACCGCCCAGAACCAGCATCCACCTCAGTATTCGTTGGAAATCAATACAGCTCCACCCTTTCAAAATCGCTAAGAGCGGAACGAAATCTAATACGACATAGCAGATGAAATAAAGTTCTCGTCCGGGGTAAAAGCTCCACGCGAAAGATGAGCCATACGGAGGACTCACCACCAAATCCCAAAAAGCACGAACGATATACAACGCCCAGAAAACGCCCAAAAGCCCGAGCTTCCACGATATTTTAGGTAAACGGAAATTTCTAACAGCAACAATTGCCAACGCCGCAACACTCAACTGAATCGCACGATAAGGGTATGTGAAATACGCATTATCTCCGAATTCGATATCAGTCCCCAGAGGGGAGAGCAGTGCCATCGCGAGCGGGTAACCCATAATTGAAAGCAAGAAATTAAGGGACGAAAGAAGAATTTGTGTTCTTGTTCCGCTCGCATTCGTCGGAAGATGTTGCATCATGCGACACCTCCCGTAATTGCGAATTTAGACGACGCAAGGGCATAGCTACTGTTACTTTGAGTCCTTGTGCACCCTTGGGTGCATTCCTGAGTCTGGAGTCCGAATTGCATCCATGCACCGGAAAGTATTGAGATAATTGCTTGGAATTGGGGGGGGGGTAGCCTTCTTCTCGATTCTTTCGTGATTGTCTTATTGAGAATCCAAATAACGGGGATTCCCAATAGTAACGGATAAGAAGCTGTCATGAATGAACGCGCTACAAAAAAAGCCCATCCCAGCATTACTCCTGCTAACGCTGTCGGAAAAAAGCCTCCGGAAACTAAATTCTTGTCGATATACGTATCCAGTTTTGCCATGAGAATTCCCAATAAAAAACATGCAACGACGCACCCGTAGCCAAAGTCCATAAATAGTTCTCCACAGAAGGAAGAAGCAGTAGAAAATGCGCTGGTATATCCTGTTTCGTATTCCCGGATTAGCCAAAAATCAATTTGTGTAGGCTTGTTTTGCCAAATGAATCGCGGAATCCAAAAAACGCCTATGAACCCGATAGAGGCTCCGTAGGTGTGTGCGTGGGTTGTTGTCCACAAATCAATCATTGCCATATTCCGAATGAGCCCTTCAGGGGACCCTTTCGATACAATTTGTTCCGTAACCGTTTGCATCTGTTCCGTCTGTGTTTCCTCAAAAAGAGACGCAAAATCAAATCCCGTGTAACGAGAGCTTTTCATTGCCGTAAAAAGCAAAACGACTGCGAGTCCCCCTACCGCGATCCACTTGATTTTTTTTATCGATAGACGATAGCACCAAGGGAGAAGGGTAGACGACAACATGAAGCAGAGCATATACCGTGTTCCGGAGGCGATGCCTATTAGGTAGATTGGCGCGGAGAATGCGATTGCTTTCAGCAACGCTCCCCAATTCTTGTTTCGCGAGTAGTAGTATCCCCAAAAGCCGCAGATAGCGTAGGTAAGAGAGAAGAGGAAGTAGCCCAACGGACCTATTCCGAAGAGTAGACCTCCCTCTCCGTCCGGATTATACAGGCTACTCGAACCTCTGCCCGTTGTTAATCCGTAAGTGATCATCGGGGAAAAAATAACAACACAAAAAATCGTTAACCCCAGAAATACATACTTCGCAAATTCGAGTTGAGAGGCGGAAGAGATGAGAACCGAAGGCGCACGCTCATGTGTGTTCATCGGTTTTCGAAATAAAAGAAATCCGCTAAAAACAGCTACAAACGAGAAAACTAAAACTCTATATCCGGTGACTACATGCGGCTCGCCCCACCTAGCGATAAGCTCCGATTCCCCTAAGATTGCTTCGGGCGGAATCATGTAGGCAAAAGCGAAAGTAAAAGCAGAAATCAATGAGATTTTTCTGTCTGCAAGTGTGCTTAGGAACAGCGTAACAAGTAGGAAAAATACAACGCTTGCAGAGGTCGAAATTGTCCGGGTAAGAAGCGTCGCTATTATTATGGCAATAAGTATTACGCACTGGATGAAGCGTATCATGGTCTTGGGAATCGGTTACTTCGTTTCAATGTTTTTTTGAATAAAGGCTCATTAGCTGATTTTTGAGGGCACTTACTACACAAATGCTTTTGGCATAAAAATACGCCATCGGTGCATTTCGCATTTTTAAAATCTTCCCGCGAACCCCGGCGGGAAGTTTGCCCCGGGGAACAAATTCCATCGCTTCCTTAATAGCAGACAACTTCTCTTTTAAGGAAAGATCGCATTGAGGTTTGGCGACTTCGAACGGAACAAACCAAAACCGATTTGCCGAAATTTTTGCATATTCTGCCGAGTCAGGTTTAATTTCCGTGTTTTCGAGCAACGTTTGGAAAAATAGCCGATAGATATAGAAAAAATTTGAGTTGTAGCGGGAGATTGCCGAGGTGTGCCCGCGCCGAACACCATAGCCCAACAGCGAAAGTGTTTCGATTTTCGGATTAAACGAAAAACATTTTGTTACAAAAATCGTGTCTTCCGAAAGACCTATTCCTTCCGGGTAGCGGATTGCATCGCAAAAAGGAGTGCGCCTAAAAACCTTCGCACATGGAGAGTTAATAAATCCTCCAAGATAGAGCGATGTGTAGGTTTCAGCTCGGGTGCGTCGCGTTCCCATGCGCGGAATGAATGTTCTTCGGGGGGGGGATTTACAGTGATTATGGATGGAGTATCCGAAAAACAAAATATCGACATCTGATGTTAAACTACCGGAAAGATGATGTAGCGTTCCCGGCGATTCGAGCCAATCGTCGGAATCGACAAACGTTACCCACTCACCGCGAGCATTGTCTAAGCCGAGATTCCGGGCGGAAGAAACCCCGCCGTTTTCTTTGTGGAAGACGCGGATGCGGGAATCGCGGGCGGCGTAGTCGTCGCAGATTTTTCCGGAGTTGTCGGGCGAGCCGTCGTCAACGAGAATCAGCTCAAAATCCGTAAACGTCTGCGCGAGAATGCTTTCGATACATTCCGGCAAATACTTCTCCACCTTATACACGGGAACAATCACCGAAACCTTCGGCGTTGTGGGATTCGAACCATCTCTCAATGAAGATGAATCCGCGTGCATTTCTGTTAAATTTTCATTCATGAGTTATTTCTAAGAGATTTTTCCAAAAAGACACGGGAACGCTCCTGTTCGCGGGAACGAATATCGTTAACCGTTTCCCAATCGATTTTTTCGGAGATGAGCGGAGAAACACGTTCCCGTAAATTCGCGGAGTTTTCCCCGGTCGAAACAAGGCGATTTTCCAAGCCGAACATTTTCAGCAGAGAACAGAAACGCGACATTCCGCGCGAAGCGTTCCCGATCGCGATAAAAGGCTTATTGAAAATTATTGAAAACACGCACCCGTGGAACGAATCCGTCACGACAAATTCCGCATCGCGAAAACCGCGTAGCCATGCGCTTACCGGAGGGAAAGCCGCCGTTCCCGCAGTCAAATCTTCCCGTGAGGGCATAATTTCTTCCGGAGTTAATCCGAGAGTCCCCGCCACAATGTGAATCAGGGTTCTTTTTTCTTCCGCTTCATCCAAAACATAAGCAAAGAGCCGCTTTGCGGGAGCGTGTTTTTCCAAGAACCACCGTTCCTCGTCCCGTGCGACAATCTCGCAATAATCCTCTTTCGAGAGAAGCATCGTCGGATCAATGACGTGCTCGGCAGAAACGCCGAGATGCTTTTCGCAAAGCGAAACGCCGGAATCTTCCCGCACGGAAATCGCGTGGAACTTCTTCGCAAGCGGAGCGCAGATCTTCGTCATTGCGGACGTAAATTCCCACTCATCCTTCCCGAAAGAAGACGCATACGCCACGCGCCGCGTTCCCGTATCATTTCCGAGAAAATCCAAGAAAAACGTCGGCATGTGCGGCGAATACGCCGGACGCCACGTTTGATCGCTCCCGACAACAAACGCCTCAAAACCGTATTCGGCAAAATCGCGTTCCCGCGCCGGAGCGAAAATCCTTTTCGTCGTGCGAATATTTTCGTCGATAAAACGTTGCGTAAACTTTCCCGCTCCCTGCGGAAGCGCCTTCGGGAAAAGAGCGATGTTTCGATGCAACAAAAACTTCGCCGCGCAACGCCGCGCCAAACGATACGGAGCAAGCCACGCGCGCGGCTTGCGACTATAATCCACCGTAAGGACTTCGTGCCCCATATCACGCAAATACTTCTGCAACGCAAACGCCTGCAAAAGCCCTCCGTAATTCGTGTGAAGCGGCTGTGTCAAAATTCCTATTTTCATAATTTGTTAAACCGGGAGGGAAGGCATTCTTGCCTTCCACGTTTGATTTTCGGGGCACCGGGCAACCAATGTAATACAACGACCTCGTAATCGTCGTTAATCCCCTTGCGAAGACAGGAATGTCTTCGCTCCCGATAAAAACCTTCTTCCCGTAGATTCATTTCTTCAAAATCCTTTTTGCGAGGTTGAGCGTTCCCGTGCGACGAAGCACAAAGCCGATGCAACGCACCGCGAAATTGCGCACGCGACGCGGAAACGGCGGTGTCGTTACCGGGAAAACGAAGTCGTAAAGTTTTTCTCCTTTTGAGAGTTTCCCGAAAAATATTTCGCGTTTGGGGTGGCGTTTCGGATTATGCGCCAATGCAGGGTTGCCTTTTAATCCCCACTCGTAAGGAACTTCCGTAAACCGCACCGTTCCCGCAACCTCATCGAGGATCGATTTTCCTTTTTCCGTGTTCGCGCAAACAAGAGAAGTCCCTTTATTGTCATTAAATTCCGAAAGTGCCTCGTGATTCCACGCGCTCCAAAAATCCCCAAGCGTAATATCGCTCCCGCTCGTCTGCGATTTCGACGGACAATCGTAGCACGACGGCCGCAAGCAAATATCACGCAAGAACGCACGCATATAGACGTTCTTGTCTAATTGCTCTCGGACAAAACGTAGCTGTATTTTCCCGCCGCTTTGCGGCGGGAGGTAGGACAAAACGTAGCTGTATTTTTTCCATCCCCCCGGTGCGACTTTCCTACGGAAACTGATATCCTTTATTTCGAGGAAGCCAGATTCGACATCTGCCCCGGGCGAGCGTAGCGAGCCCCGCTGAATTTTTTCCATCCCCCCAAAGGCTTCCCCGCCATTTTCTATTTTATGAATCTGCTCATCCAGATACAACCGCCAAACCTTAGGCGACGGCACTCCGTGGCACACCACTTCCGCCGTGAACAAATTTTCATAATCCTTACGGAGAAAACGACGTAAACCTGCAATTTGACACGGCGTTCCCGTAAACAGAACAAAACGTTTCGCCGTCAGAAATCGGCGAACATTTTTATAGGAATCGCCGACGATTGACTGCAAATACTTGCTCCCGCGAAACGCCGAGAGCCCTTCTATCGTTTCCGTAAAATCGTGAACAACCGACTTAAAATCTTCGCTCCAGCGAACGCCGAAAACGACTCCGCCCTTTCGGATAATATTTTCCGCAAGTACCGTAAAAATTCCTCCGGAAGAACTGTCTTCGCGGATTTTTTCATCGCTGATTTTTGCGGCGTAGCTCAACGGATCTCTGAGTTCATTCGGGAAAACTTCCGGTCGCGGGAACGGATTGATGACCGGACAAACCTTCTCGCAAAGGTGGCAATCAATGCACTTGGAAACATCCGTTTCCGGATACAGAAAGCCTTCCGCATCTTCGCGCATCGAGATGCATTGCGTCGGACAAACACTTTCGCAGGCGTGGCAACCACAGCAATCTTCTTTGCGTTGTAAAACTATCATTAAAAATTCTCCTTTTGTTGCAGAACGATGGGAGGGAAGACATCCTCGTCTTCCCTGCGGGATGTGCGGACGGAAGAAATCGTGCGGAAACTTCCGGTGAGATTTGGCATTCCCGCGTCATGCGACGAAGACCGGGAGGTCTTCGCTCCCAAATAAAAATCTGTGTTTATCGGTGTCATCCGTGGAAAAAATTTAGATTTTTAAACGGGAACGAATAATGCGCGTGAACGTGGCGCGTTCGTCGCGGGTAAGTCCGAAAAATGAAATCGCGGGAACGGCGCAAAGAACGCTCGCGAACCCGACGACGAAAAACTGTGTCCACGACGGCGCGGGAACGACCGAAAATGCAATCCATGCGGGAACGACTGCCGCCGCGCAAGCCGTCAAGCCTGCGGGAACAAGCGTTTTCGCGACAAACGAGCGAATCGAAAGTTTCGCGCAACGGCGCACCAAAATCAGGCGCAAGCCGAGGCAAACGCACGAAATCGCAATCGACGCGCAAGCCACCGATTCCGGCGGCGCGTCAAAAAATTTCAACACCACCCACGCCAACGGAAGCGTCAGCCAAAGCGTGCCGCCGACCACGCTTTGGTAAAGCGCGATTTTCCCCGAAGCCTGCGCCTGTGTCATCAGCGGGAACGAAAACGCATCAATTAAAACCTGAATCAAAATCAGGCGAGCAAACCAAAGCGTGTGCGCGGGAACGGTTTCGAGCCAAAGTTGCAAAACAAACGGCATTAAAAGCCACGCCGGAAGCGCGAAGAAGAACAGCAGGAAAAATCCGGCGCGGGAAGCGCGCATCGTCAGCAAATGCGATTGGGCAATATCGCCTGCCGCGTAATATTTGATGATTTGCGGGTTCGTCGCCGTCATGAAATTCGTCGTAAACGCGGTGATTGAACCGGAAACCTGCG
>CAZPYE010000075.1:0-9162 GCA_964590115.1 uncultured Enterobacteriaceae bacterium | reverse complement strand
CCTCGACAACGTGGCGGGCTGGATTCTCGAAATCGACCGCGGTTACGGTATTCCGTGGAAGGGCAATTATTCGTCGTGGCTCGCTCAAAAAGAAAAACGCCTTGCCGCCGAAGAAAAAGTCGCCTCCGCCCGCCAAAAAACGATGGAGCGGGAACGGCAATGGGCGGCGACTTCGCCGAGCGGTCGCCTTGCGAAAAACAAAGCGCGTCTCCGCGCCTACGAAGCCATGCTCGCGCAGGACGAACGCGAGCAGGAAAAAACGATGGAAATTTTCATTCCCGCCGGCCCGCGTCTCGGCGAAAAAGTCCTCGTTGCGAAAAATCTCACGAAAGGTTTCGGCAACAAACTTTTGCTCGATAACGTAAATTTCACGCTTCCTGCCGGCGGAATCGTCGGAATTATCGGTCCGAACGGAGCCGGGAAAACCACGCTTTTTAAAATGATTACGGGAGCGGAAAAACCCGACGCGGGAACGCTCACGCTCGGCGAAACCGTCAAGCTCGCCTACGTTGACCAATCCCGCGACGCGCTCGACAATTCCAAGCAACTCTGGGAAGTCATTTCCGACGGTGCCGAAATCGTCGAACTCGGTAAAGCCCGCGTTCCCGCGCGTCAATACGCGGCGCGCTTCGGTTTTACGGGAGCGGAACAGCAAAAACTCGTCGGTTCGCTTTCCGGCGGTGAGCGCAACCGCGTCCACCTTGCGCGTATGCTCAAAAGCGGTGCGAACGTTTTGCTCTTGGACGAACCGACAAACGACCTCGACGTGAACACAATTCGCGCGCTCGAAGACGCTTTGAATGCGTTTGCCGGCTGTGCCGTCGTCATCACGCACGACCGCTGGTTTCTCGACCGCGTCGCGACGCACATTCTCGCGTTTGAAGGCGATTCGCAGATTTACTGGCACGAAGGCAACTATTCGTCTTACGAAGCGGAATTGCGCAAGCGCCTCGGGCAGGATGCCGGACACCCGCGCCGCATCAAATACCGCCAATTTTCGCGATAAAAATCCCCATTTCATTTCTTCCTAATTCTTCCAAAATGTGGCTTTTCTTCATCGCTTTGCCGGGTGCAATCCTCGGGTTGAATCTTTTCCTCGCTTGGGCGGTGTGGAAACTTTTCGCGCCGCGAAAAAAACTGCAAATCGCGGCGGCGGGAACGGCTTTGGCGGCGTTGCTGATTTTCGCCGTGTCATTTGTCGGATTTTTGCTCCGTGCCCACGAAAATCCGGTTTTTGCTTTTGCGTGGGAATTTCTCGCATTCGTGCTCGTTCCCGTGGTTTACCTTGCGCTTTGGGCACTTACGGGAACGCTGCTCGCGAAATTTTTCCCGAAACTTTCCCGCTTCAAATTCGCCTTCGCGGGAACGGGCGTCGCGGTGGTTTTCGCCGCGTGTTTTTACGGATTTCGGAAATTTGAAAATCCGATGGTAACGCATTTGGCGTGGACACCGAAAACGGGCGAACTCGTCGAGATTTCACCGGAGGAAGCCGCAAGGCGGGAGTCGAAATTGCGCATCGTTGCGACGGCGGATTGGCATCTCGGTTCGCGCATTGAGCGCGTGCGCACGAAAAATTTTGTCAAACTCGTCAACGCGCAGGAACCGGATGTCGTCGTTGTTGCCGGAGATTTAATCGACAGCCGCATTGAACCGGTGGAAGCGGCGGCGCTTGACGAAATTTTGCGTGAAATCGACGCTCCGCTCGGCGTATTTGCCGTGCTCGGGAATCACGAGTATTTCGGCGATTTGGCGCGGGAAAAAGCGTTTATCCGCCGTGCGGGAATTCGACTTTTGTGCGACGAACACGTTCTCGTCAACGACGGCGAAGGGACGAAAATTCTTTTTGTCGGACGCGATGACGCGACCAACCGTTCCCGCAGTCCGCTCAGCCGGATTTTTGAAAAACTTCCCGTATCAGAGACGAACAATATCGCGGTTTTTGTGCTCGATCATCAGCCGAAGGGTTACCGGGATGCCGTTTCCGCCGGGGCGAATTTCGTGTTCAGCGGGCACACGCACGCGGGGCAACTATGGCCGGCGACGTGGCTTGTCGGGCTTTTTAATCCGCATGTTCACGGCGCGTGGAGCGAGGCGGGAACGTGCGGCTATGTAACGTCCGGGCTCGGGCTGTGGCACATTCCGTATCGCATCGGAAGTTTCTCCGAACTCGTCGTCATCGACGTTCTTTAAAAATTCTTCCTCCTTTCTAATTTCTCATTCCTCATTCCTAATTTTTAATTCTTCATTTCCCATGCAAAACGATTTTTCACTGGATGTTCCGGAAAACGAATCCGCGTTCCCGCGCACGCCGCGCCTGAGCGTGGTTGCCACGCCGATCGGCAATCTTTCGGATCTTTCCCCGCGCGCGAAGGAAACGCTTTCCTCGGCGGATTTTATCGCCTGCGAAGATACGCGGACGACGGGGAATTTGCTCCGCAAATTTGATATCTCCCGCCCCTTGCTCGCGTATCACGAGCACAACGAGCAGGCTTCCGCCGCCGGAATTGCGGCAAAAATCGCGGCGGGCGCGCACGTCGCGCTCGTTTGCGACGCGGGAACGCCGACGCTTTCCGACCCCGGCTTCCGCGTGGTGCGCGAGTGCCGCCGCCAAGGGCTCGCCGTGGAAAGCGTTCCCGGTCCCTGCGCGCTCGTTTCCGCTCTTTCCGTGAGCGGTTTGCCGACCAATGCGTTTGCGTATCACGGATTCCTCGCTCCGAAAACGGCGGCGCGTCGGCGTTTTCTCGAAGAAAATCGTGCGTCTAAAATGACGCTCGCCGTTTATGAATCCTGCCACCGCATCCGCGCGTTTGCGGAAGAAATTGCGGAAATTCTCGGAGAACATCGCGTGGTTTGCTTCGCGCGGGAATTAACGAAGCTCCACGAAACCGTGCTCACGGGAACGATAGGCGAAATTTTGCCGAAGCTCGTCGGGAAAAACCTCAAGGGCGAGTTCGTTGTTCTCATCGCGCCGGACGGCTTCGCGCTTTAGCGATTTCGCAAAAGCACGTCGATGAGCCCGACGCTGACTTCCGTGAGGCGTTCCGCAACGTAATGGGCGCGGGTGCGCCGGAGGAGGTCGGCAGGATTGGTGGTGGCGACGGCAATCACTTTGAAGCCTCCGGCGATTCCGGCTTCGATTCCGGCGAGCGAATCTTCAAAAACGACGACTTCCGCCGGTTCCCGATCGAGGGCGCGAGCCGCTTGCAGAAAAACGTCGGGCATCGGTTTCCCGGCACTGACGCATTCTTCCGTGACGATTCCCGAGAAGTTCGCCTGTAAGTCCATGAGTTCGAGGGCGAGTTCAATATTCGGTCGGCAAGTGGACGTGCCGACGGCGCAGGGAATTTTGCGTTGCTTTAAATCTTCCAGCAGGCGGCGAACTCCGGGAAGCGGGTCTAAGCCTTCCTCGGAGATGATTTTTCTGAAAATCTCTTCTTTGCGGTCGGAAAGGGTTTTGATTTCCTCGGGGTCGTAGCTCCAGCGCAGGATATGGGGAATGATTTCTTCGTTGCGCTTGCCGAAGCCGAGTTTGAATTGGCTTTCCGACAAGAGGAGATTCCGTTCTTCGGCAAGGATTTCCCAACTGCGGAAGTGTGCACGGGAGGAGTCGACAATGACACCGTCCCAGTCAAAGATAACTCCGGGGTGCGTCGGTTTTGGTTTCATGGAAAATAAGAAGTGCGGGGTGAAGCGGCGTGCCGGGAACGCGGCAGGGGAAATCAGGAGGGGAATGGCAAGAAGCATTACACACCGGCGCAGACTTGTAAAATGCGTTTTTAGGCAATTTCGGCGAAGTTGTATATTCTGTTCCCGCGTTCGCGCGAATTTCGTGTTTCGCGTTTTTTCTGTCGTAAATTCACTTCTCCTTGTGTAGGTTTTCGGCTTTCCGTCAAGTTATCCCTAAAAAAATGAATTCACTTAAATTTTTTCTGACTGTTGCGTCTGCTCTTGCCGTTGCTCCGTTTGCGGCAGGGCAGGAAGCGGAATCCGTTTCCGAAACCGTAGTTGAAGAAGAAACGATTGCCGATGTAGAGCCGGATGTTCCCGAAGGGATTGTCGTTTCGGAGGAATCTGCCGCTTCCGGAGAGAGGGGAGAGGGCGTTCCCGCCGTCGCCGAAACCGAAGCCCCGACGCCGCCCGAATTGTCGCCGGAGCAGCGCAAGCAACTGGAGATTCGCTTGCTCAATGCGCGGAAAGCCCGAGTGGAAGCGGAACTCGCCTTGGGGCGTGCCCGCGTCGCCGAAGCCCTTGCACCGCGCAGCGCGGAGCGTTCCCGCCTCGAAACGGAAACGGCGTTGCGCATGGCGCGCTCCGCCGCGAAACTTTCCGAAATTGAGGCGGAAAAACGTAAGCTTGATGCGGTGTCTGCTCTCGATAAAGTGCGGGACGACTTGGCTCTTCTTGAGCGCGGGAACGCTTTGCGAGCGGCGGAGCTGGATTTTAAAATCACGCGTGCCAAGCAGGAACTGACGCTTGCTCACTGCTCTCGGGAAATCGCAAAAGTGAAATCGACGGAGCAACTTCGCGACCTTACGCCGGGCGCATTGGTGACGCAAAAAAACTACCGGAAAGATCCTCTTGAGGACGGGAAGCTTTACATTTCCGACCGCCGTATCGAATTTAACGGCGTCGTTACGCCGGAACTCGCACAACGCGTTACGGAACGCATTTATTTTTACAACAACCGAAGCACCGAGTATCCGATTTTCATTGTTATCGACAATTCTCCCGGCGGAAGCGTGGCGGCGGGCTACCAGATTATCAAGGCAATGGAGAGCAGCACGGCTCCCGTGTATGTGGTCGTGAAAAGTTTTGCCGCTTCAATGGCGGCGATGATTGCGACATCGGCAGAGCGCTCCTTCTGCTTTAAGGATTCCGTGCTCCTGCAACATCAGCCTTCAAGCGGCACAACGGGGAATCTCACCCAAATGTCGGAACAGCTGAAAACCGTGACGGATTGGACGCGTTATATTAACGACAGACTCGCCGCAAAAATGGGTTTGAGCTACGAGGACTACGTCAAAGAAATGTATAAGCACAACTCCCAGGGCGATTGGTCCGAATTCGGCGATGGTGCGAAAAAGTGGAATTGGGTTACCGATGTCGTCGATACTATCGACGAATCCTCTTTTGTCCGCTCCGAGAAGACCGCCTCTCCCAAGCCTCCGGCTATCATTATTCGGGAACACAAAATCGACGAGCGCGGGAAACCGTATTTTGAGTTGCCGACGCTTCCGGCAGGCGATGTTTGGATGATTTACGACCCGAACAGGCTTTACCGCGTCGGTGCCTGATATTCCCGCCTAAACACTCCCGATAAAAAAACTCCGGAAAAGAAAGAAACAAAATGAATTTTGAAAAAAAATATTTTACGCGTTTCGCACTGACGGTTGCCGCGCTGATGCTTGCCGGGTGCGCGGCGGGAACGCAGACCGTGTCCGCAGACGTTCCCGTCGGCGTTGAAGACGAAGCGCCGGTCGCCGCCGAACCCGCTTCCTCCGACTTCGTTGCCGAAGCTTCTGCGGAATTCGTTCCCGCAGAAGAAACGCTTCCTGCAGGCAACGAACCTGCAACGCTTTCCGTTGAAGCAATAGAGGCGGAATTGAAAACTCTCGCGGAGGAAACGGGAAAGCTTCATCTCGAAAAAACGCTGATCGAATCGCGTCTCGGGCTCGCTTCCGCCGAGAACGAGAAATCGTTGCAGGCACTTTCTCTCGAAAAAATGCAATTGGATGCTGCGCGTGCGGATTTTTCCGCAAAAATAGCGGAAGAAATCGCCGGGATTGAGGAAGAGCGCACGGAGCTGGAACGCCGTCTCGCCCTCGAGACGGCTCGTGCCAACGCCGCGTTTCGTCAGAAACAAAAAGAATTGAACCTGCTTGAAATGGTCCTTCGCGAGCAACAGATGAAGCTCAACAGCACCAATATGGACACGCAGTACGCCGTCACGATGGCGGACCGGCAGGCTCAGCTTTCACGCCTTGCTCCGGATGCGACGGCTCCGAAATACCTCAAAGACCCGTTTGTGGACGGGACGCTTTACATTTCCGATCGCCGCGTTTCTCTGAACGGTCCGGTAACGGCGGCGTCGGCGAAGGAGGTTTGCGAGCGGCTTTATTTTTTCAATAACCAAAACTCCGAATATCCGATTTTTATCGTCATTGACAATTCGCCCGGCGGGAGCGTTGCCGCCGGCTATCAGATTCAAAAGGCGATGCAAAGTTGCACGGCTCCGGTTTACGTTGTTGTCAAAGGTATGGCGGCGTCAATGGCGGCGGTGATTACGACGACTGCGGAGCGCTCCTTCTGTTTCGCCAATACCCGAATTTTGCACCATCAGATTTCGTCCGGCGTGGAAGGGAATCTGACGGTGATGCGCGAAGGTGTCGAAATGGGAGCACTTTGGTACAAACGTTTCGGAGAGCCGGTCGCCGCAAAAATGGGAATTACTCTTGAGGAGTTTACGAAGCAGATGTATGCGCATAATTCCGACGGCGACTGGATGGAAACCGGGCATCGCGCCGCCGAGCTGAAATGGGTGGATCACGTCGTGGATCGAGTGGAGGAAACCGCCGTGATTTCCGTAGACGATTCGTCCGTATCCGCTCCGCGTCCGCAGGTTCAGCCGATGCCTCCTTCCGGTTTGACGGAGGAAACGGATGCGCAGGGGCGGCGTTTCGTCGAGTTGCCCGTCCTCGAAAATCCCTTTGATTTCTGGGCTATTTACGATAAAAATAACTACTACAGAACGCGTTAGCCTTCCTGCCGCAGACGCGGGAACGCGTATTTTTGACCGCTAAAAGTTATGAGTTTTGCTGATTTAGGGTTACCCGAAAATATTCTTTCGACCATTGAGAAAATCGGGTTCAAAGTCCCGACTCCCATTCAGGAAAAGGCGATTCCGGTTGCCTTGCAGGGGCGCGATATCATCGGTGCCGCACAGACGGGAACGGGAAAAACGGCTGCCTATGCGCTTCCGACTCTCGCTCGCCTCGGAGAACCGCAGGGAAGACCTCGCTGTCTTGTCCTGGTGCCGACTCGGGAGCTCGCGATGCAGGTGGACGAGGCGTTCCGCATATTCAGCGAAAATACGGCGGACAAAATCGCATTGCTGTACGGCGGTGTGCGTTATGACGAACAGCTAAAGGCACTGCGCAACGGCGCGGAAATCGTTGTCGCAACGCCGGGGCGGTTGATTGACCTGTGGCGTCAGCGTTTCGTCGATCTTTCCCGAGTCGAAGTTCTGGTGCTCGACGAGGTGGATCGCATGCTCGATATGGGGTTCATCGAAGATGTTTCCTCCATCATTCGGATGTGCCCGAAAGAACGCCAGACGCTACTGTTTTCGGCGACGGTCAATAAAACGATTCGGGAAATTGCGGACTGGGCCTTGCGCGATCCTGTCGAAATCGACGTGCGCACGGGAGCGATTACTGCGGATACGATATCTCACGCTCTTTATCCGGTTGCCGGTTATCAGAAATATGATTTGTTGCTCGCCCTGCTTGAGAGGACGCATTACAGGAGCGTAATTGTTTTTACGCGCACCAAACGCGACGCCGACCGCATCACGGAATGGCTCGAAGCGAACCGTATTGCCGTTTCCGCAATGCATGCCGACCGGACACAACGGGAACGCGTAGAAGCACTTTCCGGATTTAAAACCGGGAAGTATAGCGTGCTTGTCGCTACGGATATCGCTTCCCGAGGGCTTGATATTTCGGGCGTTTCTCATGTTATTAACTACAATGTCCCCGAACATCCGGAAGATTATGTGCATCGTATCGGTCGCACCGGGCGTGCGGGAGATGAGGGCGAGGCGTTCACGCTGTTTTCGCCGGACGAGCTTTTGCAGCTTCAGGCGATTGAACGTCTCATCGGAAAAGCAATCGAGCGCAAGAAGCTCGAAGGATTTAACTATCGCACGGAACCGTTGATGCTGATGCCCGGAAACGGAGTCGGAGCAGCGCGTCCGCGCCGTCGGAATCGGTGAAGATTTTTGCGGTAGAGAGTTCTTGCGACGAGTCTGCGCTTGCCGTTTTCGATTCCGAAAAAGGTATCGTGTCGGAGCTCGTGAATACGCAGGTCGCCCTGCACGGACAGTTCGGAGGTGTCGTTCCCGACCTTGCCTCGCGGGAGCATCTTGCGAATTTCCCGACATTGCTGGAGCGCATTTCAGCCGATGTCGATCCGGCGGAAATTGATGCCGTTGCCGTGACGCGCGGACCGGGCTTGGCGGGGTGCCTCGCGTTGGGAATCGCTTACGCCCGCGCCGTGGCTCAGATTTGGGAAAAACCGGTGATTGCCGTCAACCATCTGCGCGGACATCTTTTTTCTCCGTTTATTCCCTTGCACGAGGAATCTCCGGCGGCGTTTTCGGAGCGGGCAAAAGTGCTCTTTCCGCATCTCGGGCTTGTCGTTTCGGGAGGGAATACGCTCCTGGTCGCCGTAGATGAAAATCGCCGCGCGGAGATTCTCGCACAAACGGTGGACGATGCTGCGGGCGAGGCGTTTGACAAAGGAGCTAAGCTCCTCGGAATGCCGTATCCCGGCGGAGCACTGATTGAAAAGCGGGCAAGCCTTGCGCGCGAACGCGGAACATTCACGTTCCCGCGCGGAGAAAATTTGAAAAAGGGAGAGCGATTCAGTTTTTCCGGATTAAAAACAAGTTTGCGTTATCGCTTGGAAAAGATGTCGGACGAAGAGCTTGAGGCATCGATGCCGGAGATTTGTGCCGATTATCAGGATGCAATCATTGCGCAACTTTCCGGAAAAGTATTGTCCGTTTTGCGGGAACGCCGTTTCGCGAGTCTCGGACTTTCCGGCGGCGTTTCCAATAACAGGGCGCTTCGTGCGGCGTTTGCGCAAATCTCACAAAGATATAGAATTCCGTTCCTCGTCGCGCATCCGCGTCATACCGGAGACAACGCGGCGATGATTGCCTTTGCCGCGTGGTTTGATGCGCAGTTGCCGCCGCCGGCGGCGGAGCTTTCCGTGAGCTTTGAGCCCTCGCTGACCATCGATTGCGCGTAGTTTTTCGGTTTTTTTTCGAAAACAAAAAACGCCCGCGAAGTCCGTGTGTAAACGGCTTCGCGGGCGTTTTACAGATAAAATTGGTGGAGACGATGAGACTCTAAACACCCGCATAAATAAAGGGATTCA
>CAZPYE010000074.1:0-9192 GCA_964590115.1 uncultured Enterobacteriaceae bacterium | reverse complement strand
GTTTCAATCCACGCTCCCGCGAGGGAGCGACCTTTTTTTGTTTTTTGTTTGGTTATCCATTGTTCGTTTCAATCCACGCTCCCGCGAGGGAGCGACTCAGGAAGCTGAACGCTATTACACCTATAAAGTTGTTTCAATCCACGCTCCCGCGAGGGAGCGACTCGTGCCGACCTTATGGCGTACAATCTTTACGGTTTCAATCCACGCTCCCGCGAGGGAGCGACTTCATGAACAGCTGAAAATCACGTTTTTTCAGTGTTTCAATCCACGCTCCCGCGAGGGAGCGACGTTTGACCGATGCCAGAAAAGTCAGGAACGGCGGTTTCAATCCACGCTCCCGCGAGGGAGCGACCGTAAATTTCCTTGTTGAGAATCGCCTGTTCTCCGTTTCAATCCACGCTCCCGCGAGGGAGCGACCTTTGATGTGGTCCGGCTGAACCACAAACTCACGTTTCAATCCACGCTCCCGCGAGGGAGCGACCTCTAAAAAATATCGCGTGGTCGGAAACGTTCATGTTTCAATCCACGCTCCCGCGAGGGAGCGACAGGGAGAGATTCGCATTTGACGGAGAAAAACTCAAGGAAAGATGTTTCGCGTATATGTCAAAGAACAAAAAAAGTTCAGCCACTGCAAAAGCTTAGCTTGCGGAGAAAAACGTTTGTTTATCGATAAATGAAGTGATTCGCGAACCTCCCACTGAATGCGTATTCGTTTGAGGTTCGCGGAAGATGTGTTTGAGCAAATAAAATCCTTTTCGCATAAATATTTTTGTGCATAATCCGCAAGCATTGTCGTTCCCTCACGAGAACGAGGATTGAAACTGTTATAAGATTTTTGTCATTTTGCTTCGTATGTTTTTCAATCTCAATAAAAAAAACTCTGTTAAAGATGTTTTAATATTGACGGTAGACACTCTTTCTGCATGATAACTCCCATCATGAATCAGTTTTTCGCACATATTCGGGATGACGCCACAGAGTCTTTGCAAGCGCATCTCGAAGAAACGGCGGCGCTTGCCGGCGCGTTTGCAAAACGATTCAACATGGAAACCACGGTAAAACTCGTTGCCAAAGTTCATGACTTCGGGAAATTCTCAAATGAATTTCAGGTGTATTTGAGAAAAAGTGCGGGCGACTCCGAAGAAGCTCTCGAAAGCCGCACACCCCGTTCCCGCGGCCCGGATCATTCCACGGCGGGTGCCAAGTTTCTCGCCCGCATCCTCGAGAAAAACAATCTCGGACGGCTACTTGCCTACGCGGTTGCCGGGCATCACGCCGGGTTGCCGAACGGAATCGACGCAGGCTCCTCATCTTTGGAATCGCGCATCGAGCAAAAATTGATTAAAGGCTGGGAACAAAATGCGCGGGAAAATCTTCCTTCGGATTTTTTTGAAACGCCGAATATTGATTTAATCACACAAGAAGTTCTCTCGCTTGCCAAAAACTCTAAAAAACCGGAATTCGGCTTAGCGTTTTTGGTTCACATGATTTTTTCCTGCCTCGTCGACGCCGATTTTCTCGCTACGGAAAAATTCATGACCTCGGAAAAATCCGACTTGCGGGAACGCTGCAATGCGAGAACGATCCCGCAGTTGAAGCAACGACTTGACTCTTTTCTTCGGAGCTTTGACAATGCGTCGTCGCCAATCGGGACAATTCGCAACGAGATTTTGTTCGACTGCCTTGCTGCGGCGGAATTGCCTCCGGGAGCATTTCGACTCACGGTTCCTACGGGCGGCGGGAAAACACTTTCGTCACTCGCATTCGCGCTGAAACACGCAGAAAAATACGGCTTGGAACGCGTGATTTACGTCATTCCGTTTACGAGCATTATTGAGCAAAACGCCGATGTTTTTCGTAAAGCGCTTGGGGAAGAGGCAATTATCGAGCATCACTGCAACGTTGAAATTGACGCGGGTAATACAACGCAATCAAAACTTGCCACGGAAAATTGGGATGCGCCGGTTATCGTTACAACCAACGTCCAATTTTTTGAGTCGCTCTTTTCGCACAAAACATCCCGCTCCCGCAAGCTGCACAACATCGCAAAATCCGTCGTTATTTTGGACGAAGCGCAAGCGCTTCCGCTCGAATTTCTTCGCCCTTGCCTGCGGGCGCTCGACGAACTTGTTCAAAATTACGGAACAAGCGTCGTGTTTTGCACGGCGACTCAGCCGGCGATTGACTCCGAAAAACTCGACGACGGATTTCGCGGGAACGTGCACGGAATCCGCGAAATTATCGAGCCGACTCGAAACTTACACGAACGGCTGAAACGCGTTTCCGTCGAAAAAATCAAAGGCACCATCGAAAACGAAACGCTCGCACAAAAGCTTTCGCAGGAAAGGCAGGTCCTCGCAATCGTGAACACGCACAACGACGCTCGGGAACTTTTCGAAAATCTACGCGAAGCCGTTCCCGCAGACGAACAGGAAAATGTTTTTCACCTCAGTGCGTCGATGTGCCCCGTGCATCGTAATTGTATTTTAAATACAATTCGTGAAAAACTGAACGAGGCCGCTCCATGCCGTGTCGTTTCCACCCAATTAATCGAAGCCGGAGTCGACATTGATTTTCCCTGTGTTTATCGGGCTCAAGCCGGAATCGATTCCATTGCACAAGCGGCGGGACGTTGCAACCGCGAGGGAAAAATTCCGGGCGGAGGTCGTGTTTACATTTTCGAGACAAAAAAACTTCCGCCCGCAGGATTTCTTCGCACTGCGGCAAATTACGGGAAACAGGTTCTTGCGATTGACGAATACGGGAACGATCCGCTCTCAGAAAAATCCGTCGAAAGATATTTCAACATCATGTATTGGTTTAGCGGGAACGAATTGGATTCGCACGGTATTTTGCAGAAACTGTCATTCGGTAGCACTATGCTCGAATTCCGGTTTCGCGATGCCGGGGAAGCGTTTCAACTCATCGAAGACAATACGGGAACGGTTATTGTTCCCTTCGGAGAAACCGGTCACGAATTATGCGAACGACTTCGCGAAACGTTTAATCCGTCCGAGCAACGCGAACTCGTACGAAAACTTCAGCGCTACGCGGTCTCGATTCCCCGAAATCGTTTTGAGGAAGCATCTCGAAACGGACAAATTCAAATCGTTCACGAGCGCTACGCCCTGCTTGTTTCACCGGAACTTCATTACAACGAAAACTTCGGACTTTGCTTCGAAGAACAACTCACTGACACCATTCTTTAATTCGCAATCAATTTTTATGAGTAGAGGAGTTAAACTTTATGTCGAAGGCGATTACGCGCTTTTTACACGTCCGGAAATGAAGGCGGAGCGCGTCAGTTATGACGTTATTACGCCGTCCGCGGCGCGCGGCATTCTTGAAGCCGTTTACTGGAAACCGCAAATTCGCTGGGTTATCGACAAAATCCACGTTCTGAAACCGATTCGGTTTACAAACATTCGTCGAAACGAAGTCTCGGACAAGGCAGGAACGCCGTCCGCAACAGCAATGCGCGGGGAGGAAGTCGCACCGCTCGGAATTGCGATTGAAGAAAAACGCCAGCAGCGTGCTTCGTTGGTTTTGAAGAATGTTGCCTACATTATCGAAGCACATTTTGACGTTCTCGATTTTAGATTCGAGCGCGGCGGAGATTCCGTTCCCGCGAATGAATGCGCCGGGAAGCATCGCGAAATTTTCACGCGGCGTGCGCGCAAAGGTCAGGCGTTTCAACAGCCGTATTTCGGCTGCCGCGAGTTCCCGGTTCGATTCAAATTAATCGAAGACGGCGAGGCGTTCCCGTCGTGCGAACTTTCCGAAGCGGAGAAAAACAAAGATTTAGGATTCATGCTTCACGACATGATTTTCACGGAAAACAAAAAAGGTGAAATTCTCATTCCCGACCACAAAAAGCGGGAAAATCCGAAAACGCCATTTGCCTTCAAAAAAGTCCGTGCCGAAGCACGATTTTTCCGCGTCAAAATGGAAAACGGAATCATCACCGTTCCCGCAATTTCCGAAACGCATGCATAACCCGAACACGTTCCCGCGCCATGATTCTTCAAGAACTTTGCAAACTTTACGACCGGCTTAAAGACGATTCCGCCTACGAAATTCCGAAACCGGGCTACAGCCTTCAGAAAATTTCGTTCATCGTCGTTTTGAAGCCGGACGGAACACTTTTCGACATACAAGATGCGCGTGTTCAAAACGGCAAAAAATTAGCCCCGCGGGAAATTCTTGTTCCGGGCGGAGCGCATCCAACTTCGACTAAACCGACACCGCGCCTTTTGTGGGATTCTCCCGTCTATATTTTCGGATACGACAAAGATCCGAAAAAAAACGCACGTGCCAAGGAATTATTTTCAGCCTATCAGAATTATCATTCAACCCTCGCAGAAAGCATTTCCTCTCCTGCTCTGGTAGCCGTAGCAACATTTCTCAAACAATGGAATCCGGATGAAGCACCCGACTCATTAAAGAGCAAGATTGAAGCGTTCGGAACCAATTTCGGTCTTTTTCAAATTTTGGGCGAAACAAGATTTGTCCATCAAATGCCCGAAGTTGAATCTTATTTTGAGCGACAACGCCCGGGTGAAAACACAGAAACGCAACAACTCGGAATGTGCTTAATTACCGGGGAAATAAACAGCCCTATAGCACGCCTCATAGAACCCGGAATAAAACTCGGAAGCAATCCCGGAGGATGTAAAATCACAGCATTCAAACCTCCGGCATTTGATTCTTACGGGAAAACTCAAGCCTACAATTCTCCGATTTCGGAAAAAGCGTCCTTCAAGTCCTGCAATGCTTTAAACACTCTTATCGCGAGCCAAAAACACCGATTCCGACTCGGAGATTCCACCGTTGTTTTCTGGACGGGAGAAAGAAACGAAGGCGAATCTATCGAAAATGACTTTTCCGCTTTGCTCGATACTCCGAGTTCACAAAACCAAACAAAATTACGCCACATCGAAACTTTTTTGAAAAATCTGAGAAATTCGGACACACCGCAAACCGCGCTTGAGCAATCCGGCTATTCCGATTCTGCGGAAACGCCGTTTTTCATGCTCGGACTTTCGCCGAATGCCGCACGCCTCGCCATCCGATTCTGGCACGCGGGAACGCTCGGAAGATTCCTCGAACACCTGCGGGAGCACCATCGCGCGATGCAAATGCAACGCCGGAACGAAAAATTCAACGATCCGGAATTTATCCCGCTGTGGCAAATCCTCCGGCAAACCGCCCGCGAATCCGACGGAATCCCGCCGCTTCTCGGCGGCGCGCTTCTGCGCTCCATCGTCGAAAACCTTCCCTACCCTCAATCGATGATTCAGCTCGTCCTCAACCGAATCCGCGTTGACGGAGAAATCAACTACGTTCGCGCTTCAATTCTCAAAGCATTTTTAACAAGAAACAAAAAGCAGCAAATCCCCATGAGCCTAGACACCAACAATACAAATCCCGCCTATCTGCTCGGCAGACTTTTCGCGGTGCTCGAAAAAACTCAAATAGAAGCGATTCCCGGACTTAACTCCGGCATACGGGAACGCTTTTACGCTTCCGCGTCCTCTACGCCGCGAACCGTCTTCCCGATAATGCTTCGCACGTTCCCGCACCATCTTGCGAAACTTGACAAGCCTAAGGAAATTTTCTTTTCAAAGCTCGCTCAACAAATTCTCGACGGAATCAATCCCGGAAACGGATTTCCCGCGCACCTGAACTTAGAATCTCAAGGTCTTTTCGCAATCGGCTACTACCAGCAAACTCAGGCATTTTTTACGAAAAAAGAGTCTTCCGAAAATGCTCCGAGCAAATAATTTTCAAGCGCAATCACCATTAAAATCTTAGAAAGTAAAATATCATGTCATTAGAAAATCGTTACGAATTCGTCCTGCTCTTTGACGTCAAGGACGGCAATCCCAACGGCGACCCCGACGCGGGAAATCTTCCGCGCACGGACGCAGAAACGAGCAACGGTCTTGTTACCGACGTTTGCCTGAAGCGCAAAGTCCGCAACTTCGTTGCGCTCACGCAAGGCGGAAAATCCGGCTACGATATTTATATCGCCGAAAAAGCAATTCTGACCAATCAGCAGAAAAAAGCATACGATGCAAAGTCGCTCGACGACAAAAACGGAAACAAAGCCGACAACACGGAAAACGCCAAAGCGTGGATGTGCGAAAACTTTTTCGACATCCGCACATTCGGCGCGGTAATGAGCCTCAAAGAATACAACTGCGGACAGGTTCGCGGTCCGGTTCAAATGACGTTTGCACGCTCGATTGATCCTGTCGTTTCGTCCGAACACTCCATTACGCGCATGGCTGTTGCGACGGAAAAAGAAGCCGCCGCGCAATCCGGAGACAATCGAACCATGGGACGCAAATTCACGATTCCCTACGCGCTTTATCGCGAAAACGGATTTGTTAACCCGTTTTTTGCCGACCAAACCGGATTCAGCGAAAACGACCTTGAACTCCTATGGTCCGCGTTGAAAAACATGTTCGACCTTGACCGTTCTGCCGCACGCGGCCTGATGGCTTCCCGCAAACTCATTGTTTTCAAACACAAAAGCAAGCTCGGAAACGCGCCGGCAAGCACATTGTTTGACGCGGTAAAAATCCAGAAAAAAGACGGAGTAGAAATTCCGCGCGATTTTTCGGATTACACGGTTTCAATCGACAAATCGAAAATCCCGGAAGACGTCGAAATTCTCGAACAGATTTAATTCCTTCGGACTGCGTTCCCGTACAGTTGACTCACGGGAACGCGCAAAAACGATGAGCGATTCGGACAAAATCCCTCTCTCAGCTCTATTGCATTACAAGTTTTGCCCACGCCGTTTCGCGCTTATTCATGTCGAACGTCTTTGGGCGGAAAACCGGCTGACGGCGGAAGGACGGATTTTGCACGAAAAAACCGACGTTCCCGCAGAGGATGTCTTTGCGGGAATGAAAGTCATTCGTGCAATGCCGCTTGCATCCGAAGCTCTCGGCATTTACGGAGTTGCGGATACGGTGGAAATTTTTCCTGACGGAACACCGTTTCCCGTCGAATACAAACACGGGAAACCAAATCCGCACGGCAGCGATGAAATTCAGCTCTGCGCGCAAGTGCTTTGCCTCGAAGAGATGACGGGGAAACCCGTTTCCGGAGGAGCTCTTTTTTACGGGAAAACACGGCGACGGAAAAACGTTGAAATATCCGAAAATCTGCGTACCGAAACCCTGCGCCTTATTTCCGAAGCCAGAGCGTTACGGGAACGAGGGGAAACGCCGCGCGCCGCTTACGCTCCGGAAAAATGCAACAACTGCTCATTACGGGAACTCTGCCTGCCGGGGTGTGGATCTGAATCCGAGAAACTGGAACGTACTTGGCAAAAGCGCCTTGCCACCGACTAAAATCTTCTCCATGAAAATTCTTCAAAGCACACTCTACGTTACGCGAGAAAACGCTTACCTTCGCCAAGACGGAGAAAGCGTTGATGTGAGACTCGACGGGAAATCACTCGGACGTTTTCCGCTCATCAACCTCGAAAGCATCGTCACGCTCGGTTGGGACATCGCCTGTTCTCCGTCTCTTTTAGGAGCATGTGCTGAACGCGGAATTGCTGTTTCGTTCTTAAATCCTCACGGAAAATTCCTCGCCTCGGTACACGGATATCCGCACGGGAACGTCCTTCTTCGACGCAAACAGCACCGCGTAGCCGAAAATCCGAAAGACTCACTCGATATTGCTCGTCGTTGCATTCAGGCAAAATTTGCTAACTGCCGGACGCTCTTGCGTCGCGCCGCACGAGAGGCCAAAACGCCGGAACTCGCGGAAAGACTCGGACTCTGCGCCGATATCCACCACAATCGAATTTCGGAAACCTCGCGCGCCGAAAATGCCGATATGCTTCGCGGAATTGAAGGCGACACCGCCGCTCACTACTTTCGTTTTTTCAATGATTTAATCTCCTCGCCCGACGAAAAAATGCGCCTCTCCGGGCGTTCCCGCCGTCCGCCGCGCGATCCCGTCAACGCCATTCTTAGCTTTCTCTATACTTTGCTCGCACACGATTGCCGAGCCGCATGTGCGGCGGTCGGACTGGATCCGCAAATCGGATTTTACCACGCGGATCGACCGGGACGCCCGGGATTGGCATTGGATTTAATGGAGGAATTTCGCCCGGTTTTTGCCGACCGCGTGGCACTTTCGCTGATAAACCGACGTCAACTGAATTCAAAGGATTTTCAGTTTTTTGAAAACGGAGCCGTATTGCTTTCCGAGGATGCGAGAAAAACACTACTGCAAGTTTGGCAGGAGCGTAAGCGGGAAGAAATTACCCATCCGATTCTCGGAGAAAAAATGCCGCTCGGTTTGGTTCCTTTGATGCAAGCCCGCCTGCTCGCCCGCTATTTGCGCGGAGATTTTGAGCACTACCTCCCGTTTCTCTGGAAATAGCCCCCCCCCCATGTTCGTCCTTGTTGCCTACGATGTATCAACCCTTGATCCTGCGGGAACGCGAAGACTTTCTCGTATCGCAAAAATTTGCAAAAACTTTGGACAACGCGTCCAAAACTCCGTTTTCGAATGCCATGTCGATCCCGCGCAGTGGGTTTCCCTCAAAGCCCAACTTCTAAAAGCCTATTTGCCCCGGGAAGACTCTTTACGGTTCTACTTTCTCGGAAACAACTGGAATAGACGCGTAGAACACCATGGCACCAATCCCGGGTTCAATCCCGCACAAGACATTATTCTCTGAAAATCTCTCGGCTATTTGCCCGATACCCCGCACCGCCTTTCCCGTCGTTTAAAAGAAAAAAGGCTTTTCAGGAAGTTTTTCGTAGATTAGATTTAGCGGACAATTTTATTAGAAACATCAGACCTATGGAAACACCTACAACCAATCAGAAACTCATCAACTGGGTGAATGAATTCGTTGCGCTCTGCAAACCGGCTAAGGTTCAGTGGTGCGACGGCAGCAAGGAAGAAGCCGACAAGCTCTTCGCAGAGATGGTCGCCAGCGGTATGGCGATTAAGCTCAACGAAGAAAAGCGTCCGGGCTGCTACCTTTATCGTTCCGACCCCCGCGACGTCGCTCGCGTTGAAAAACGCACGCTGATTTGCTCGAAGGAAAAGGAAAACGCCGGTCCGACGAACAACTGGGAAGATCCGGTTGTGATGAAGGAAAAAATGCGCGCTCTTTACGACGGCTGTATGGAAGGCCGCACGATGTATGTC
>CAZPYE010000073.1:0-9261 GCA_964590115.1 uncultured Enterobacteriaceae bacterium | reverse complement strand
GGAGGAAATATGACTTACAAAAATTTTATAAAATAGACGAAGTTGATTTATTCTCGTCTTAGCGGAAATGAGGGTTATGAGGGACGATTGCGGGGTATTTTTCGGGAACGCTTCAACGCGTTGGAGTGCATTCGGCACTTCCGTCGCTAAATCCGGGGCGATGACGGCGGCTTCGGAAACGCTGAACTTCGGCTATAATAATCGTTCGGAACTCACTTCCGCCGTCTCCGATGTCGATGCGAATTACAACTACGCCTACGCGTTCGACAACATCGGCAACCGGACTTCTTCGACCGAAGCGGGAACGCAAAGCTCGTATTCCGCGAACGCCCTAAATCAATACGATTCAATCTCCTTGGGAGAAGCGGTGTCCTCGCCGCTTCAGTACGACGCAGACGGGAACGCGACGCTGATTCAAACCTCCACGGGAACGTGGGCAATTACCTCCAACGGCGCGAATCGTCCGATTCGTTTTGAAAACGCCGAAACGCAAACCGTTGTGGAATGTGTTTACGATTCGCAGGGACGGCGCTTCGAGAAGAAAGTAACGGTCGCGGGAACGATGACGTTGCGGGAACGCAAGACCTTTGGCTCTGCGAAGAGAAATACTGTTTTCTCTGTATCCGACGGGAAAAAATCTCTTGCGGATTTACGGGATTTTTCGAGAATGAAAGCTCTCATTTTATTTGATTTCAATCCGCATTTTTTATGAATAAATCTATCCTTGCCGCCGTTTTCGGTGCCGTTGCGTTGCAGTGTTTTGCCGTTTCCCCGATTCTTGAAGGTTTTCGTTACGCAGATGAAATCGCTCCCGTAGGGACGGAGTGGGAAAACCCGCAGGCGCTCGCGCTTAATAAGGAACAGCCGCGTGCCACGTTTTACCCCTTCGCCGATACGCAGAGCGCATTGAAAATTTTCCCCGAATCCGATTCCAAGTATTGGAAATCTCTCAACGGGAATTGGAAATTTCACTGGGTGAAAACCCCGGAAGCGCGTCCGGCCGACTTTTACAAAAAGGACTTTGATGTTTCTTCGTGGGATGAAATTCCCGTTCCGTCGAACTGGAATGTGGTCGGAATTTCCGAGAAGGGGAACGGTCACCACAAATACGGCTTGCCGATTTATGTCAACCAACCCGTGATTTTTGAGCACGAAGTAAAAATTGACGACTGGAAAAAGGGCGTCATGCGCGAGCCGAAAGACAAACGTCGCACGACTTTCGAATACCGCAACGAAGTCGGATCCTATCGCCGCGATTTCACCGTTCCCGCCGACTGGAAAGGGCGGGAGATTTTCCTCAATTTCGACGCGGTGGATTCGTTCTTTTACCTTTGGGTCAACGGGAAATACATCGGGTTTTCCAAGAATTCCCGTGATCCCGCGTGCTTTGACGTAACGAAATACGTCAAGCCGGGCGAGACGGCGACAATCGCCGTCGAAGTTTATCGCAACAGCGATGCTTCATTCCTCGAAGCGCAGGACATGTTCCGCTTGCCGGGAATTTTCCGCACGGTTTCCGTGTATTCAACGCCAAAAATTTACATCAGCGACATATTCGTGAAACCTTCGGCGGACGGCACGATGACAATTGAAACCGAGCTGACCAATCGCGGAAAACGGACTTCGAATTTCAAGCAGGGAATGCAACTCCGCTATGCGCTTTACGAAAACGAGCTTTACGGCGACGTTCCCGAGGGGGCGGAACCGGTTGCCGTCGTAACCGTTCCCGTGGAGGCACCGAATCCGGGGCAAATTAAGGATGCTCCCGCCGCGAAAATTTCTCTGCCCGATGCTAAGCTTTGGTCCGCGGAAAAGCCGTATTGCTACACGCTCGTCGTGTCGTCGGTCAATGCGCAGGGAAATATCGAAGAAATCACTTCGATTCAAACCGGTTTCCGCACGGCGGAAATCAAAAATGCGGTCGATGATTTCGGCACGGACGGGCGCTGGTATTACGTGAACGGAAAAACCGTAAAGCTGAAAGGCGTCAATCGACACGAATCGCATCCCGAGCGCGGGCACGCGCTTACGCGCGAGGACATGGAGGAGGAAGTGAAGCTTATGATGCGTGCAAACATCAACCATGTGCGGAATTCTCACTACCCGGATGATCCTTACTGGTATTACCTTTGCAATAAATACGGGCTGTATTTGGAAGATGAGGCGAACATCGAATCTCACCAGTATTACTACGGCGCGGAGTCGATTTCCCATCCGCCGGAATGGAAAGCGGCGCATGTGGCGCGCGTTACGGAAATGGTTGAACGCAATAAAAACCAGCCGTCAATCGTGATTTGGTCGCTCGGGAACGAAGCCGGTCCCGGCGTGAATTTCGTCCACGCCTACAACGCGCTCAAGGCCCTCGATACATCGCGTCCCGTGCAATACGAACGCAATAATTCCATTGTGGACATGGGCTCGAATCAGTATCCGAGCGTCGGGTGGGTTATCGGTTCCGCGCGCGGAGATCCCGGGCGCAAATATCCGTTCCATATTTCCGAATATGCTCACTCGATGGGCAATGCGCTCGGCAATCTTAAGGATTACTGGGACGCCATTGAGTCGTCCAACTACATTATGGGCGGAGCGATTTGGGACTGGGTTGACCAGGCGCTTTACAACTATGACGGGGCTACGGGAACGCGTTTCCTCGCTTACGGCGGGCAGTTCGGCGAGTTCCCGAACGACGGTCAGTTCGTGATGAACGGTCTGATTTTTGCCGACCGCGAACCGAAGCCGCAGTATTTTGAAGTCAAAAAAGTTTATCAGAATGTCGGTGTTTCCGTTGTCGATCCGCTCGCGGGAACGCTTGAAATCTTCAACAAGAATTACTTCAAGGATTTGTCGGATTACGACGTGACGTGGACGTTGACGGAAGACGGCGTGCGCGTTGCCGGCGGACTGCTCAATCTCGGCGATGTTCCCGCTCGCACGAAAAAAGTCGTGTCGCTTCCGTTTGCGGAAGTGAAGGCGAAAAACGGCGAGTTTCGCGACGATGCGGAATATTTCGTGACGATTCGTTTCCACCTGAAAAACGACACGTATTGGGCGAAGAAAGGCTATGTCCAAATGGACGAACAGGTTTTGATTAAACCTGCAGGAAAGCGTCCGTCGCTTCTCGATGCCTCCAAGAAATAATCACAGACACACGGAGAAAATTTTTCATGACAAAGAATTTTTTTAAAAACAGCGGTTTTGCGATGTTCGCCGCACTTGCGCTTGCTGCGTTTACGGGTTGCGGCGAACCCGAATCCCAACAGAGTTGCGTTCCCGCCGAGGAATCTCAGGTCGCGGCAAGCCCGATTACGACTGACGAAACCGCGTCGGAAATTCTCGTGCAGGGCACGACGTTCGCCGCCAAGTTTTCCAAGGCGACGGGAACGCTCGACAGTCTGATTTACGACGGGAAGCCGGTTCTCGCAGACGGCAAGGGGCCGAAGCTCAACGCCTTCCGTGCCATTATCAACAACGACGGCTGGGCATATCGCAATTGGTTCCGGCAAGGGCTTTTCGACATGAAGCACGAAGTAATCGGCAAGCCCTCCGTGGTGAAAAACGCCGACGGCACGCTTACGCTCGCATTTCTCGTTCGTTCACAGGGTAAAAATGCCGGAGAACTCAAAGGCGACCCGATGATTCAATACGGGAGCGCCACAAACGGTATTCCGACCAAGATTGAGATCGGTCGTGCGCTCGGCGAGGACGATTTGGCGTTTACGACTCAGCAAATCTGGACGGTTTATCCCGACGGTTCGATCGAGCTTGCCGCCAATATCACGTCGAACAAACCGGGTTTTGACTTGCCGCGTCTCGGCTACACGCTCGACGTTCCCGCCGACTTTAAAAACTTCATTTACTACGGTCGCGGACCGCAGGAAAACTACGCAGACCGCGAATCCGGCGCATTCATCGGCATTTACGCTTCGCCCGTTGCCAAGCAAATGACGAATTACACGAAGCCGCAGGAAATGGCGAATCACGAAGATGTGCGCTGGTGCGTTTTGGCGGATTCTCAAGGTGAGGGCGTGCTCTTTATCGCAAGCGAAGGCGCGTTTTCCGCACAGGCACTTCCCGTGACGGCGCTCGATCTGCTTTTCGCGTCCAATCCGTTTAAACTCGAAGAAAAAGTCGCCAATTCCACGGCGACGACGCTCAATCTTGACGTCGGTGTTCGCGGGCTCGGCGGTGCGAGTTGTGGTCCCGATACGGAAAAGCGCGACAAGGTTTTCGCCGATCCTACGGATTTCGGGTTCATCATTCGCCCGATTCGCTCCGATGATGATCTGATTGAGCTCGCCAACGTTTCTCCGGCGGGCGCGGTGCCGATTTCCGTCACGCGTAATGACGCAGGCGCGGTTTCCGTCGCTTCCAAAAAAGCGGATGCGAAGATTCTCGTTTCCGTCAACGGCGCACCCGAAACGCTTTACACGGGGACGATTCCCTTCAAAAACGGCGGCACGATTTCCGCACGTTTTGAAAACCAGCCCGGAATCAAAACGGAAATGTCGTTCCCGAAAATCGAAAAAGTGCGCACGCAGGTCGTTTATGCCAGTTCCGAAAACAGCGGAAGCGAAGCTGCCGCGAATCTGACCGACGGCGATCCGTCCACGATGTGGCACACGGCGTATTCCGTCACGCAGGCGGATTATCCGCACGAAATCGATTTCGATATCGGCGAGGTAAAGAAAATCAAGGGCGTGAGCTACTTGCCGCGTCAGGACGGCGGTGTCAACGGCGACGTCAAAGGCTACGAAATCTACGTCAGCAATGACGGGAAAACGTGGGGTGAGGCTATCGCCAAGGGCAATTTCCCGAACGATAAAACCGAAAAGAGAATTCTCTTTCCCGTTCCTGCCGATGCGCGTTTTATCCGTTTCCGTGCCATGTCTTCCCAGACCGGCAGTATTTACGGTGCCGGTGCGGAGTTTTCCGTGCTCGAAAACTGAGGCGATACCGTTCTCTTCCGACGAAAAAAAAGCGTTCCCGCAGGAACTTCCGCGGGAACGCTTTTTTATGCTTTTCTGAAAGAAATTTACTTCATCGCCAATGCCATTTTGTTGGCGGTGATGACGCCGTAATTGATGGTGCCGAGCCAGCCCGACATGATGATGCCGACGGAACCCGCGTGGTAGAGCCCGCGCACTTTTTCCGGCAATTCCATCGAAATTTTCAAGCCTTCGAACTTTGTGCCGAAAGAGGTGCCGTCGCGGTGGCGAACGTAGCGCCTGACGGTGCGCGGCGTGGCGGCTTCGACCCAATCGACCTTCGCGCGAATATCCGGAATGTATTTTTCGAGTCCGGCAAAAGATTCTTCGATGATACGCTTTTTCTCCGCCTCGTATTGTTCGTCGGAGAGATTTTCCCAATTTGAAAATCGCTGGTTGATTGAGGTTACAATCGCGTAATGCGGAATTTTGCGCTGCGGGCGCGTGTCCGGATAGTAAACGGAGTAGGTGCGCGAGGTCGTGTGCAAATCGACAAGGTCGTCGCTGTCAAATTTCGGGGCTTCGGATGTGAAAACGAGGTCACCGATGTGCGGAATCGTTTCGCCTTCGCGGATGCCCATATAAACCTGACAGGAAGAGGTGTTGACGCGCACGGCTTCGGATTCCGCAAGGAAGTCCGCGGGAACGGTTCCGGGTTCGAGCATTTCTTCCACGGTATTGCGGATGTTCGCGTTTGAGAGGACGGACCGGCATGAGATTTCCGCAACTTCGCCGAAGCGCATGTCGCGCACGCGCACGCCGCGCACGGCGGGAACGCCGTCGGCTCCGACCTCGGTCAGAATTCTTTCCGCGAGGCAGTTGCGGCGGATATCGACGCCGTTTTTTCGCAGTTCTGCGGTCATTTTTTGAATGAGCAAATCCGTTCCGCCTTGGAAAATGTAAACGCCTTTGCTCATGAAGTTGGAGAAAACAATCCCGTAAGTGATGGCGGGTTCATTAAGTGTCGAGCCGTTTGCGTAGGCAATCGGTTCGAGCAGCAGACGCCAGACATCGGTGCGTCCGGGGAAGAATTCTTCGAAGAGTTCCCGCGTCGTGCGTTTGTCGTTGTCGTAGTAATTCATCTGCGCGAGATGCTCGAAAAATCCGTGGACGCGTTCTGCGGGAACGCCGAATTTTTCGATGAGAATGCGCGTGAAATCTTCGCGGTCAAAGGTGGTTTGAATATTGAACTCGGGATTGATGAAGCGAATGTCTTTGAGCTGATGAATCGAGTCCGCGATTTCCTTGCTCCAGTATTTTCGGCAGGACTTAATCATGCCGTGCGGGAAGCCGTGGAGCGAAATGTCGAAAATATGTCCTCCGGGACGCTTAAAATAGGTCGCTAATCCGCCGAGTTGATAGTGGTGCTCGAGGAGCAAAACCGAATGCCCCGCCTTGGCGAGGTAGTTCGCGCCGGTAAGCCCGGCAAGACCGCTGCCGATGACGATCGCGTCGTAAGATTTCTGAATGCCGAAAAGCGGATTTCTTGCGTCCATCTGAGTATTAAGGTTGAAGAATGTGAGAAAAGCCCCGAACTCTGACACATATTCAAAACCGCCGCAAATTGAAATTTGCCGAATGTCGCGCCGCCGCATTGCCTCTTCTTAACGGGTGTCGGGTAGGGCGGAGTCGGCTTCGAGGGCATCCGTTCCCGTGAAGGCTCGACTTTCGGGATATTTTCGTTATCCTCCTGAACCCGATGGGTGAGGATTTTCAGAAACAGGAATTTCGTCTGCAAGGCGTAGGCTGTTCTCCGGGCGTGGTTCGGGGGAAGGCGTTTGTTTTTCTGCAGCGAAGTGTTGAGGAAATTCCCTGCTACAAGATTGAAGCAGCCGAGCGCGAGGCGGAAATTCGCCGCTTTGAAAAGGCACTCGAAGACACCCGCCTGCAAATCGCCGGATTGGCGGAAGATGTGCGTTCCCGCGGCGCTACGGCGGAGGCGGATATTTTTGATGCGCACCTTTTGGTGCTGGACGATCCCGCAATCGTCGGGGAAACACTCAAGGCAATGTCCGCAACGGGACTGAATGCGGAATATTGTTTCAACTCTACGGCGCGGCGCTACATCGAATTTTTCGCGGGGCTTGAAGACGATTACCTGAAGGAGCGTGTTTCGGACATTCGAGACGTTACCCAACGCGTTTTGAAAAATCTCCTCGGAATCGCATTGCAGGGCGTATCGGATCGATTTTCTAAGCGGGTAATTGTCGCGGAGGATCTGACTCCGTCCGAGACGACTATGTTCGAGCGTTCCAATGTTTTGGCGTTGCTGACGGATATGGGCAATCGCACGAGCCACGCGGCAATCGTCGCACGCGCAATGGGCATTCCCGCCGTGGTCGGATTGAGAAATGCGTCGCTGCGAATCGCTCAGGACGACGAAATTCTGGTCGACGGCGAAAAAGGGATCGTTTACATCAATCCGTCGGAAAAAACTCTCGCCTGCTACACGACGATTTCTCAACAGCGTTCCCGCTTGGCGGCTGTTATCGAAAAGGAATTGAATGCTCCGGATCTTACGTCGGACGGGAAGCGTTTTCATTTGGAGGGCAATATCAGCGGGGCGGACGATATCGTCGGATTAAAAAAGTTTCATTTGGAAAATGTAGGGCTTTTCCGCTCGGAAGGTATCTTTCTGCGAAATGACCGCTTCCCGGACGAAGAGCAGCAGTTTGAGGAATACCGCAGGGTGGCGGAAGCGATGCCGCCGACGGGAACGCTTGTTATTCGCACCTTGGACTTGGGCGGGGATAAGCTGATTTCAAGCAGTCTTTTGGCGCGGGAGGACAATCCGTTTATGGGCTTTCGCGCGATTCGCTTTTGTCTGGAATTTAAAGATATTTTCAGGGACCAGCTTCGGGCGATTTTGCGGGCATCCGCATTCGGGAACGTCAAAATCATGTTCCCGATGATTTGCTCCGTTGCGGAGGTTGTCGCCGCCAAGGAAGTGCTTGAGGAGGCAAAGGACGAGTTGCGGGCGCGGGGAGAAAAGTTTGATGAGAATATCTCCGTCGGGGCAATGATAGAGATTCCCGCCGCCGCCGTAATCGCCGAGGACATTGCGGAAGAAGTCGATTTTTTCAGTATCGGAACTAATGATCTGACACAATACACGTTGGCGGTTGACCGCGGGAACGAGAAGATTTCCTATCTTTACGATCCCTATCACCCGGCGGTGTTGAAGCTGATTTACTTTATCATAAAAGCCGCAAGAAAGGCGGGGATTCCCTGTTCGGTTTGCGGCGAAATTGCCGGCGACCCGGTCTTTGCTCCGCTGTTGCTCGGAATGGGCGTAAGCGCATTGAGTATGACTCCAAGTTGTGCGGCAAAAATACGCTACATCCTGCATCATGCGGAGTCGGCGGCGATGTTGCAATTGGCGCGGTCGGTGCTCGCCGAGTCGGAGCCGCGAAATATTCAGGAGCGGCTTACGCTCTTTATGAATTCGATTTTGCCGGAGACGGACTGAGCCGAGCGCGGGAACGCGGCAGGCGCATTCGCATTCCCGGAGGCTTCTAAGTTTCCCGATATCATTTTCACCCTCGGATTTCTAATGGTTGCGCGGGAACGTCGCGCGTGCTTTAATGCAGGTTTCCGATTTACGCTATGCTTTCGCAAGACATCCGCACTCATCATACGCTCGCCTGCATCTGGGATTTCGACAAGACCCTGACGCCGGGTTATATGCAGACTCCGCTCTTTAAAGAGTTCGGAATCGACGAGGCGGCGTTTTGGACGGAGGTTAATCGCCTTCCTGAAATTTATGCACGGCAGGGTATTCATGTTTCGAAGGATACCGTCTATCTGAATCACCTGCTCAGCTACGTGAAAAACGGACCGCTCAAAGGTTTGTCCAATAAAAAATTGCGCGAGCTGGGGGCACGGATTCCGCTTTGCCCCGGCGTTCCCGAGGTTTTTGACAAGTTGCGTGCCTATGCCGGAAAAATCGGCGAAGAGTTTAATCTCGATATCGATTTGGAGCATTACATCGTGAGCACGGGGCTTGCGGAGATGATTCGCGGGAGCGCCGTGGCTCCGTTCGCGGACGGGATTTACGGATGCGAATTTATCGAGCAACCGCTTCCGCCTCATTATACGGAGCAGGATGAACTCGCGCTGGATTTGCCTTCGGAAATTTCGCAAATCGGCGTCATGGTGGACAACACGATTAAGACGCGCTTCATTTTCGAAATAAACAAAGGCTCGAACAAGAATCCGGAAATCGACGTGAATGCAGTCGTGCGTGCACAGGATCGGCGCGTTCCGTTTGAAAATA
>CAZPYE010000072.1:0-9585 GCA_964590115.1 uncultured Enterobacteriaceae bacterium | reverse complement strand
ACAGGCATATTCCCGCCAACGTCAACCTTTGCAAAATCACTACGCGGTGCAAGCGGGAACAACGGCTCTACAAAAGAATACCGAAAATCCGCCTCCAACGCTCGCGCCATCGGCGTGCCCGAATTCAACTCCGCCCACACCAACGCTTCCGCCTTCGCAGACTCCTTGTCTCGCGCATTCGCCAAATCCGCAAGCATCTGCCCTCTCGCAAACGCATCCGCTATCTTCGACATCACCTCCGACGGCGTGCCCGCCTCCGAAAGAATACCCTTCAAATCAACCTTGCGCTTCCCGTCCTCCGTGTAGTAGCGGTCATAGCCTCCCGTAATCCGCGCCCACACCTTAAACATCAGCTCCTTAAACGCATTCCACGCCCTGCGCATCTTCCCGCGAAGCGTCCCGTCAACCTCCGCATCAATCGCCGCCTCAATCTTGGCAAGATGCTCCTGCGAGAAAAACGCCGCGCCCGCTTCGTCCAAAAACGCCTGCCGCCGCTCTTCCGCACCCGCATCTCCAAGCACACTCTCGCCGCTCACCTCGTCGTAGTCATACCCGTAAGCCTCCGCAACAGCACGCTTCAACTCCTCGGGAGCACTCCGCGCAAACGCCTCCATTTGCGCTCGCAACTCGGGCGCATTCACCGCCGCCCAGTCATACGTCGCGTGCCATCCCAACTCGTGCAACAACGTGTCCGCTCGCGCATTCTTCGCAATAAACACTTCCTTCGTGTTCGGATTATACGCCCCGTAAACCTTGCCGTCCCCGTTCTTCAACCACGAAACCTTATCGACAATCTGCAACGCTCCCTCGTCGTAAATAACGTAATTCGTGCCTTTGGAATAACTCCCCGTTCCGCTCGATGCCGCAGGGAACTTGTGCCCGATAAAGCCCGCACGGTAAAACGCTTTGGAGAGCTCTCGCGCTTCCTCCGCGTCTTCCGCCGCCTCGTGAATCTCGGAAAGCTTCCGCCCTTTGCGCGCCTTCGCCGCCAAACCGAAAATACGCTCCGCAAGCTCCGGATTCGTCTTCGCAAGCTCCGCCGCAACCTTGTCTTCTTGCTCCTCCGTCAGCGGCTTATTCCAATCAAGCAACGTCGCATCGTCAAACTCCGCCGTGTAAAGGTGGCGACGAGGTATGTCGTTCGCGCTATATAATTCGTGTTTTTCCTTAAATCTAAGAAGCGTCCCTTCCGTGAGATTTTCTTCAATGTATTCAAGCGCGTTCTCGGCTATGGAAAATCTGACATTCGCATTCTGTTTTTCCACTTTTAACGAGTTTAATTCGCGCCGATAGCCATAAAGCCTCTTCTCGCTCACTCGGGATTCTGCTCCGTCGTCGGAAAAAACCGTTCCGCGCTCGAGAATACCTTTAACCTTTTTTATCCGGTTGTTGATTGAATCAAGCTCGCGTTGCCGCTCTTTTACTTCACCCTGCCAATAGTCTTTTTGAATACTAATAACTTCGTCAGCAGTCAGCTCTCCTTTGAAGAATAGGAAAAGACTATCGCGCAAATCAATACCACGGTCGGTAAATTCCGAGGCATCGTTCTGGAGAACTCTAACAAGAGGTGTAATAGCACCCGAACTCTCCGCCAACCGCTCCGCATAGTATTCCCGCGCAATCTTTTTATTGCTCGTCAGATAATGCCCCCAACCGAACGCCTGCGCTCCCTCTCCGCTTCCCATTTTGTCATCGCGGAAACGCCCGAACGGCGCGTTCTCCTCCGCTGCAAAGCTGTGCGGCGAACCGTGGAACGCTCGCTGATACCGCAAACCGTTCACAGCCGCTTCCACATCGTCAACCACACGGACATTCACACCGCCAAGCCAACCGCCAAACTTCCGCAACTGAACATTCAACCGCCCCGCACTAAGCGGATTGAACACACTCAACGCACGCTGCATCAAAATGTCCTGCAACTGACTCCTCTGCCAGTCAGCCGCCCACTCCTTGCCCGCGCCGTCCAAGCCCGAGTTTTCCAACTTCTCCGCCTGCGACAACTCAACCGCTCTCCCCGCACTCACACCGGGATTGCGCTTCTGCATCTCCTCAACCTCAAACTTACTCGGATTCAACAAAAACGCCCCGCCGTCATTGATAATCATAATTTCAGGCTTACCCTTGCCGCGATACGTCTTGTTCACACGCACCATCGGCGTGCCGTCCGAATTCTTCATCTCGGCAAGCTCTCCGTCCGTGCCGATCTGAACGCCCGATGCGAGTGCCAAAAAACTTATCAATAAAACCGGGTAAGGCGTGCGCTCAGCACGAATCCGGGTCGGCAAGACCTATTTCTTCGCGTAGGCGGAATCGATTTCGTTGAGTTTTTTAGCGATTTCGCCGGCGACAATGCGATAGCCGTCGGCGTTTAAGTGAACGCGATCCCGCATAAAATCCGGATTTGCCGTCTTTTTACCGTCAGCAAGCAAAAGTTTTCCCGGGTTGATGAAAAACACGTGCTTTTCGTCGGCAAGAGCGGAATAAAGCAGATTCGCCTTTTCGATTGTCCCGGCGAGCTGCGTTTCGCAACGCGGGTAAATACCTATAAGTAAAATTTTCGACTGCGGGCTTTTTTCGCGAAGCAATTTAACAAACGCCGCCATGTTTTCCCCACAGACTTCAGCGGAATCACCGCGATGCCCGATGTTGTTCGTCCCGAGATTTACGAGGATAACGCGCGGGGCAATCCCGTCGAGCTCGCCGTTTTCGGCGCGGTAATACGCGTTGTCGATATAATCGAAGCCGAACCCGCAGTTAGTAACGCTGTGCCCGGCAAAAAGTTTTTCCCACGAATCTGCTCCGACGACCGGCATTACGGAGCGCGGCTCGCCGCCCCACCAATGCGTGATGCTGTCGCCGAAGAAAACGTAGTCCGGCTTTATTGCTTTATTGCGCTCTAAAACAGCGGTATGCCGGGCACTCCATCCGTAGGAGTCGCGACTATGCGGCTCGGATTTCAACGTTTCCGGCAACGCAGAGGCGCCCGCCGCAAGCGTTCCCGACAACAAGAACAGCACTCCCGTAAAAATTTTTGATAAAAGCGACATGGGCTTTACTCTACCGACACCGCGTTCCCCTACTCAAGATTTGAATCCGCCGACGCTCCCCGCCGCCAAATTTTTGTAAACGGAAGCCGCTAAAAACTAAGCTGAAAATTCCTGTAAAAACCGGCGAAGGCGTTCCCGATTCAAATCCGTTCCGTCTTTTTCGCGGTAATAAATTTCGACGAAGTAAACCGTTCCCTCCGCTTCATCAAAAACATAAATTGCCCGCAAGCCGCTACGCACACCCTTGTTTTTCAGGGATTTGCAGGCGAATTTCACGACTTTGTAGGACAAACGCGGTTGAGGGCAAAATCCTTCGATTTCGATACAGGCTCCGTTATCGATTTTGTGGACGTGCAAAAGCTCAATCGCCGCTCTTTTCATTACGGCAAAATCCTCGTCAAGCGTCCGGAAACGCTTTTTCAGACGCTTGAAATCCCGCTGAAATTCCGGCGTTTCGCGGTATTTCAAGTGTTTTTGCGCTTCATTATTCGTCATCGGCATATTGGCGGACCGAGGTTTCCGGCGTACGGTAGAAAACGCTTTCGTAATCAATCGGTTCGCGGTTTTCCGCCACGATCCACGGCACGTCCTTGTGCGAATAATCCGAAATTTCCTTTGCGTTCATTCCCGCGTATTTGCGGAGGCAATCTTCGATGTGGGCGAGTTCCCGCGCCGAGAATTTGCTCAAATCCGCGTCGCGACGCGGCAGGTACTTCGTTTGTTCCTTGGTAAAATATTTGTCTTTTACGACGGAAAGTTCGTTCCCGCGCTCCATTTCCTGCGTAATTTTTGAAAAATCCACCGGGGTCGGGCCAAACGTATTTTTGATGTATTTTGCCCCGATGAGTTGCTCTTCGAATTTTTCGTAGTAATCGAAATCGATAAAGTAGAGCAATTTATAAAGCACGGTCTGACCGACGTTCGGACGCGCGCCCACACGCCCGAGGATGTAGAGCAAAACTTCTTTGAATTTATCGATATTATCCTGCGGAATCGAAATGCGGATTTCCGGATTTTGCGTTGCCGTTCCCGCATTTGTCTGCACGTCGTAGGAATAAGTTTTCGGCTCGGTATCGTTGATGATGCAGTCGCAATCGACTTCAAAAATCCGCGCCAACGCCGCCACTTTTCCCGCCGGAATATTCGCGGGATTTTTCTCGTAGGCAATCAACGTCTGCTTCGAAACGCCAATCTTTCCCGCAAGCTCGTCCTGCGTAAATCCGGCTCTTAAACGGAGATTTTTCAGCGTACTCATGATGCTTCAAATCTATCCGGGCGCGCCCCAAAAGTAAAATATTTTTTAACAATATTATTCAAATATAATAGACCATAAATGAATCTCGAATTCTCACAAGGCCGCGCACTCTCAGAAACAAAAAAAACACTTAGAATTGCGGCGGGAACACTTCGTCTTTGAGAAAATCGGCAAAAGAGCTGCGGAACGGAATTTCGGAGTCCGCGTTGTGACGGAAAAGATTCCGAAAAGCCGCTTCATTCAGATCGAACGGTAAATCACCTTTTCCGTAGTTCGGAAAGAGATGTTTTTGGACGAGCGGCATATATTCTCCGGAATGCATCGGCAGAGAGAAATGATTGCGGGAACGGCAAACATCTATCCATTCCCGCAAAATTTCGTCGTCAAGATGAAGAGCGAGAAAATCTTCAAAGTTATGCGAAGAAAACCGGAACTTGGATTTTACGCCGCCCGGCGTTTTTTCAAACGCAAGCGCGCAGCGTTTGTCCGCGCCCGTTTGATTTCTCACATAAAGATCGTCATCAACCCAAATTCGAATCCGATCCGTTTTATTTCCGTTCCGTCGCTTCAACACGTCGAATTTTTTGATAACGTCGCCGCATTGTCCGCCTTGAGCGTCAACGGGAATCATTTTTGAAACGATTCCCAAACGCTCGCCCGACTGCATCAATTCCTTGATGTAATTCACTTCGGAGCGACCTTCGCAAATTACAAGAAACGGAGAATATAGGTTTGCCATTTTCGTCTAAAGATACGGGGACGGGATTCCGGAAAACGCACCGTTCAGATACTGGTGGCGGAAGTTCGTGACGTTGCGGATTCCGTCAAAATCGGAAAGCCGGGTAAGCGTTGTTCCGCCCTTGAGCGTTTTATCAACGATCCCGATTTCCGAAATCCGCAAAATTTCGGAATCGAGCAAATCAAGATTGTGCGCGGTAAAAATCAACTGCGCATTTCTTTTGTTGTAGCGTTTGTCTTTGAAAAGACGCACCAACTCCCGGAAAACAAACGGGTGCAACGAGCGGTCCAGCTCGTCAATAACCACCGTTCGCCCTTTTTCCAACGCGGCAAGCAAGACTCCGAGCAAACCGAATGCGGCACGCGTTCCCGTGGATTCTTCACTAAAATCGAACTCGATTTCTCTTCCGTTTTCATCCTCGTGAATCGCGTGAATGATAAACTCATCCTCTGCAGGCTTGCTGTTATAGCCGTTCCCGCCGTAAAAATTTTCCGGAGCAGCCGCCTTCCACAGAGTCATCCGCTTTATGCCCAAATCGAGTGTGCGAACGGCCTTGGCGATTCTTTCAAACGCCATGTTGAGCGTATTTTCTCCGGTGCATTCCTTCGCCAAACGCTCAATCCCGTATTTCGACGGGAATTCGTTTTGGCGGTAAACGTCTATCCGGTTCACCAAAAAATCATACGCACGCGCAATATCCGCGTTCAGACCGGGATAATTTCGGGCAATTTTCGCCAAGAAAGAAATACGCTGCTGTTTGCCGTAGCGGAGCGCCTCTTCCTCTTTGAGTTCATTTGCGCGAAATTGTTCCGGATTCCCCAAAAACTCTTCCGAGCATTCGACAGAAAGAATTTCCTCCAGCCGCGCCGCATTATAAATTCCGGAAACAATCTTTCCGAAATCCGGTTTCTCTCCGGCTTTTATCCGGAACAAATACTTCCCGTCGACGGCAAGAGATTCTTCAAAGACCTGCTCCCGGCAATAAACGGCAAGGTATTTGTAGCGCCGCTCGCCGCAGGAAAACTCCACTTCGTTTTTCGTCGCTTCTCCTGCATTCAAGAGCCTGTTCGGGTCAAACGCCAACGACGCGCCCAAATTCAAAAAAAAGACGAAATTCCACATCGCGCGGATCAGGTTTGTCTTCCCGCCGGCGTTCGGACCGTAGAGTGCAAGGCACGGCACAACGCGTTCCCGCTTCGGCGTTCCCGCCTCAAGAAACGGAATCGTTTCCATTTCTTTGTACCCGTTGGGAGCTTTCCCTTCTGCGTAGCTCATATCTATCGTCGCATCAACGATAGAACGGAAATTTTTTACTCGAAACGAAATAAGCATAACGGCGTTTTAAATGATTTTATTACAATAAAACACCTCTCATCCTCCGATTCAAGCAAATATAAACATTTTTTTTGTTTATTTTGCGTTAAATGTATTGACTAAATTTTCCTTTCGATCAAAACTTGTTCACGGCGATTGAGTGAAGAATTCAGAAACGTCTGAGAGCAGAAAAGATTTCACGGGAGAATTTTTGGGAGACTGCTCGAAGTAACCATAAACAGAGAAAGGAATGTATCATGCCGAGAGATGAAAAGACATCAAGGCGCGTTGCAAGCAAAGCATCGGCGTTACTTCGGAATCCGAATACGTCGAAGACGGTAAAATCCGTTGCGGCATCCGCGTTGACACAAGCACCAAACAGAAAAAGAAAATAAGTTAAAGGAAGCACAAGAGGATCTCCCTCTTGCGCTTTTCAGTTAATTCCGCATGCTTGCGAAAGCATACGGAATTTTTTACGATTCTACACATTCCCCTTTTTCCATGATTCCCTTACACCTTGCCCCTAAAGACGCTCTCGCGAAAATTTACCTGCGGGAACGCATCGTTCTTTCCGATTTTCAAAAATTCCAAAAAGCTCTAAACAATTTTCGAGCAAAAACCTCCGAAACCGAGAGCGAGGAATTTAACAAAAATCTCGTTGCCGAATTTCTGCGTGAAGCATTTTACCGCGGAACCAATTTAGTAAACACCAAAGAGCGCATTGACCTTGCAATTTACTCCGGAAAAGATGCGTCGAGCGATGTCGCCGTCCTCATCGAATCCAAAAGTCCGTCGAACAAAAATGAAATGATTCAACCGGACTTTTTGAATAAAAAAGCATTACACGAGCTCATCAGCTATTTTCTTCGGGAACGCACCAACGGGAACACTCAAATTCGCCATCTCATCATCACCAACAATTACGAATGGTTTGTTTTTGATGCGGTAGATTTCGAAAAAATCTTTTATCAAAACAAAACCTTACTCCGGGATTTTTCCGACTGGAGCAACAAAATGATGCTCTTTGCCAAAACCGGAGAATTTTACAAGCAAATCGCCGAACCTTTTATCGAAAAATCTGCCGCGACACTCCCGTTCGTATATTTCGACCTGCGGAAAAATCTTTCGGAAAAACAGACGCAACATTTTTTCAAAATTCTTTCTCCAACGCATCTGCTCAAACTCCCCGTCGCCAACGACTCAAATTCGCTCAACCGGGGATTCTACAATGAGCTTCTCCACATTATCGGGCTTGAAGAAAAAGACGACAGCGGGAAAAAAATCATCGGGCGCGTTTCCGAGAAAAAACGCTCGGCGGGAACGCTTCTCGAAAGCACGATTTATCAGCTCCAACAATGCTATATCGACAGTGAAGAAAAAGCATTTGATGCCGCATTGGATCTCATTATCACGTGGATTAATCGGATTCTTTTTTTAAAACTGTTAGAGGCTCAACTCATTCGCTATAACAAAAATCCGAGCTTCAAATTTCTTACAATTGAACGGATTCCGGATTACGACGCTCTCAGCGAACTCTTTTTCTCCGTCCTCGCCAGAGCCGAAAACAACCGCTCTGCCAACGTGCGGGAAAAATTTGCTGGAATTCCCTATCTTAACAGCTCTCTGTTTGAGCTTTCCGACTCCGAAAGAAAATTCTTTCGGATCACGGGAATCAAAGATGCAGAGATTCCTTATTACGGCGCAACCGTTCTTCTCGACGGAAACGGGAAACGTCGTCACGGGAACGTTAAATTGCTCTCCTACCTCTTTGATTTTCTTGATGCCTTTGATTTTGGCGACACCGGAGACGACGATTCGGCTTTTCGCGTCGAAAAGAAAGAACTCATCAACGCGGCAGTCTTGGGCCTTATCTTTGAAAAACTCAACGGATACAAGGACGGCTCCTTTTTCACGCCGGGCTTCATTACTCATTTCATCTGCCGGGAAACCATACGCCCCGCCGTCATTCAAAAATTCAACGAAAAATACGCTTGGTGTTGCAAAACACTGACAGACGTTTACAACAAAATCAACGATCACGCCGAGGCGAATTCGCTCATTAACTCTCTCCGCATCTGCGATCCCGCCGTTGGCTCCGGACACTTTCTTGTTTCCGCGCTTAACGAAATAATCGCCGTCAAAAGCGAACTTGGAATCCTTTGTGATAAAAACGGAAAACGCCTTCGAGACATCACCGTTGAAATTGAAAACGACGAACTTCTTATCACGGATTGCGACGGAGAACTCTTTAACTACGTTCCCGCAAACAAAGAATCCGCTCGAATTCAGGAAACTCTTTTTTCGGAAAAACGTCGCATCATCGAAAACTGCCTGTTCGGAGCAGATATCAATCCTAAATCCGTTCACATCTGCCGTCTGCGTCTCTGGATCGAGCTTCTGAAAAATGCGTTTTATCGCGAAGACGGCACCCTCGAGACGTTGCCGAATATCGACATCAACATCAAATGCGGTAATTCCCTCATCAGCAAATATCCCGTAAAGCACGGAAAGAAAATTTCCGACAACAAGGATGATTCCGCAAAAATCTCAGCGAATATTCGTCGGTATCGCGATGCCGTCAAACGCTACAAGCGCGAAAACAACAAAGAGGATAAAGCCGAAATCAATCGTATTATCCGCGAAATCAAATCGTCCATTACCAGCCTAATCCAACTTGAATTTGATTTCGACGGACAAAGCTCAAACAAAAAGAAAATCGACGAGCAAAATCTCTTTCGAAACACCCTTGAGTGGGCAATCGAGTTTCCGGAAATCATCGATGACTCGGGAACGTTTCTCGGATTCGACCTCGTTCTCGGAAATCCTCCCTACATCCAACTCCAGAAAATGGGCGAAGAATCAGACAAACTCTCTCAGCTCAACTACGAAACGTTCAACAAAATGGGCGACATCTACTGCCTGTTTTACGAACGCGGGATGCAACTCCTGAAACCGACGGGAACGCTTGGATTCATCACCTCCAATAAATGGATGCGCGCCGGATATGGCGAAAAAACTCGCGCCTTCTTTCTCAAATACAATCCAACATTACTCGTAGATCTCAAAGAAAATATTTTCGACGAAGCTACTGTTGATACCAACATCCTACTCTTAAAGAACGAACCCAACGCGGGAACGACGCGCACGCTTACAATCGACTCCGAAGAATCAAAGAAAAGGAGCGTTTTTATTAGTCGAAACGAATGCGAATGCCGCTTTGAAAATTCCGA
>CAZPYE010000071.1:0-9744 GCA_964590115.1 uncultured Enterobacteriaceae bacterium | reverse complement strand
CGCCGGCGCTCTGCGAATTCAAACCCGGGCGCCTAGCAGATATCCCCGAAGGCGAAAAAATTACGTTTTACCGCAACGGAGAATTCCTCGACCTTTGCGCCGGCCCGCACGTGCGTTATACGTCGCAGGTCAAAGCCGTGAAGCTCCTTTCCGTCGCAGGCGCGTATCATCGCGGCAACGAAAAGAACAAGCAGTTGCAACGCATTTACGGCGTTGCGTTCCCGTCAAAGGCGGAACTCGACGAGTATTTGCACAATCTTGAAGAAGCGAAAAAGCGCGACCACCGAGAACTCGGCAAAGAGCTGAAACTTTTTACCATCGACGATTCCGTCGGGCAGGGGTTGGTGCTGTGGACTCCGAACGGTTCCGTTATCCGCCAAGAGCTTCAGACCTTTATCGGGGAAGAACTTTTCCGTCAGGGCTATAGCCAGGTTTTTACTCCCAATATCGGAAATCTCAATCTTTTCCGCACATCGGGGCATTTCCCTTACTATCGCGAATCGCAGTTTACTCCGGTAATAGACCAAGAACAAATTGACGCGCTTGCCGCAGAGGGAAAAACCTGCGCGGATTTTTCGGATTTGCTCAACGCGGGAACGCTCGACGGCTTCCTGCTTAAGCCGATGAACTGCCCGTTCCACGTCAAACTCTATGCTTCGCAACCGCATTCTTATCGCGAGTTGCCCGTCCGCCTCGCCGAATTCGGGACCGTTTACCGCTGGGAACAGTCCGGCGAACTCAACGGACTTACGCGCGTGCGCGGTTTCACTCAGGACGACGGACACATTTTCTGCACCGAAGATCAGATTCATCAGGAAGTTTGCTCCTGCCTCGAACTCGTAAACATCATCCTGACCACGCTCGGCATGAAAGATTATTCCGTGCGTGTCGGTCTGCGCGATCCCGAGTCAGATAAATACATCGGCAAGGACGAGAATTGGGCGCGTGCCGAAAACGCCTGTCGCGAAGCGGCGGCAACGCTCGGCGTTCCCGTTGTCGAAGAAAAGGGCGAAGCGGCATTTTACGGTCCGAAAATCGACTTTGTCGTGAAAGATACGCTCGGCCGCGGCTGGCAGCTCGGCACTGTTCAGGTCGATTTCAACCTGCCCGAACGCTTCGATTTGACCTACACGGGGTCGGACAACACGCCGCGTCGCCCGGTGATGATTCACCGCGCTCCGTTCGGCTCGCTCGAACGTTTCGTCGGGATTCTGATTGAACATTTTGCGGGAGATTTTCCGACTTGGCTCGCTCCGGAACAGGTGCGCGTGCTGCCGCTCAACGACGGACTCGTCGAACACGCGAAAAACGTCGTTGCAGAGCTCCGTAAATTGCGCATTCGTGCGACCGTCGATGAGCATTCCGACAAACTCGGTGCGAAAATCCGTCGCGCCGAGCTCGACAAAGTGCCGCATATGCTCGTCATCGGTGCCAAGGAAGCGGATGCCGGACTGGTCAATGTGCGTTCCCGTGCGGATAAATCGCTCGAGGGCTCGTGCACGTTGCAGGCGTTTATCGATAAGCTCATGCCGCTGATTCGCGAACGTCGTTTGTCTCCGGACGCGCCGCAGGCGAAGAAAAATTAACTCGTAAAGGGCGGCGAATTAACAACTCGCCGTCCTCCGCTCATTTTTCATTACGATGAAAGCTTACTTAGATTTACTTCGAAACGTTTTTGAGAACGGAGAAGACCGTGCCGACCGGACCGGCGTGGGAACGCGCGGGATTTTCGGAGCTCAGATGCGTTTTAATCTCTCTGACGGCTTTCCGCTCGTTACGACGAAAAAAGTTCATACGCGCTCCATTATTCAGGAGTTGCTTTGGTTTATCGGCGGACACACGGATAATGCGTGGTTGCGGGAACGCGGGGTTACGATTTGGGACGAGTGGAGCACTGCCGAACAATGCGCTCGCTTCGGGCGTAAGGAGGGCGATCTCGGTCCGATTTACGGACACCAATGGCGCAACTTCGGCGCGACAAAAAACGCCGACGGCACGTTCGCCCGCGACGGCGTTGACCAAATCGCCAATCTCATCGCCGAAATCAAACGCAATCCCGCGTCGCGCCGCCTTATCGTTTCCGGTTGGAATCCCGCCGAGGCGGACAAGGTTGCGCTCCCGCCGTGCCACACGCTGTTTCAGTTTTATGTCGGCGGGAACGGCAAGCTGAGTTGCCAGCTCTACCAGCGCAGTGCGGATTTGTTCCTCGGTGTGCCGTTCAACATTGCAAGCTACGCGCTTTTCACGCACATGATTGCGCAGGTTTGCGGACTCGGTGTCGGCGATTTCGTCCATACGTTCGGGGACGCGCATATTTACAGCAATCACTTCGAACAGGTCGCGCGTCAGCTTTCCCGCGAGCCGCGTGCGCTCCCGACGCTGAAGCTCAATCCCGACGTGAAAGACATTTTCGCCTTCCGTTACGAGGATATTTCCGTCGAAAATTATGATCCGCATCCGGGCATCAAAGCCCCCGTCGCGGTGTAATTTTTAATGAATAATGGATAGCGAATAGTTAATAACGCATACTTAGAGTTTTTGCTGGAAGCAAAAATATTCGCACTGAATTATTCACTGTTCACTATTCATTATTCGCTAATTTTTTCCGAAAATGCATCTTTCTTCCGAGAATTTCTCCCGTCCGCTTACCGCCGTTGCCGCGATGGCGAAAAACCGCGTTATCGGAAACGGGAACGCGATTCCGTGGCATATTCCCGAAGATTTTAAATTTTTCAAACAAACGACGATGGGCGGCATTTTGCTGATGGGTCGGAAAACCTACGAATCCATCGGGCGACCTCTTCCCGGGCGCATTACCGTTGTGCTTTCCCGTTCGGGAAAACTTCCTGCGGGAACGCCGCCTTCCGAAAATCTTTTTTGCATTCGCGAACTTTCCGAACTCGAAAATATCGCACGGGAGAAAAAAATTTTCGTCGCCGGCGGTGCGGAAATTTACCGCCAACTTCTGCCGCTTTGTTCGGAGCTTTACCTGACGACGATTGATGCCGAACCCGACGGCGACGCGTTTTTTCCGCCGTTTGAAGAAAATTTCGACGCGGGAACGGAACTGCTTCGCGGCGAAAATTTTGTGATTCGAAAATACGTAAAACAAAGTTGTTCGGAAAATGGGTAGCATTTCGAAAGCACTCTTTTTTGCGTTTGTTGCGGGGACGGGCGGCTTTTTCGCCTTCGCGGACACGGGAACGCCGTTTTCGAATTCGATCGAAGCGGAAGTGCTTATCGCAAAGCGACAGAATGAAACGTTAGTTTCCGAACTTGCCGAAATCGAGACTCGGCGGACAGCCTTTTACGAGGAGGCGGAAACGCTTCCCGCGAATGAGAGCGCCCGCCGTTCCGCCGATATCGCCGAACGCTTTGAAAATCTTCTCGCACGCTTCCCGGATTCCGTTCCCGCGCTGTTTTTCTTCGCGGAATTTTTGCACGACGGCGGAGAAAATGAACGCGCGGAAAAATTGCTTTTCAAGGCGGAAAAACTGGACGAAACATTTGCTCCCGCGCAATTTCTGCTCGCCGAAATTCTCGCTGCACGCGGCGCGGCAACGGAAGCGTTCCCGCGGTTCAGGCGCGGTTTTTCCGAAAATCCGGACGCGGAAAGCGTCGCGCTTTACGGCGAATTTTTGTGCGATCATCGCGACGCTTTGCTCGCGGGAAAATGTTTTTCGACGCGCGCAGAGCTGGACGAAAATATGCAACGCGTGTTTTTTCTCGCCGCATTTCTTTCCGACGGAAATCCGGATTATTGTTGGCGTGCCGCAGAATCATTTTACGATGTCGAGACACCGGATTGGAATTTGGCTCTGGCGATGTGGGATTCGACAGCGCGTTTGCCCGCCGTGAAAAAAAGTCCGGAATTACTCGCCGCTGCTGCGCTTCACCGCGCCCGCGTGCTTGCCGAGCTCGGACGCATCGACGAAGCAAATACACTGTTGCGGGAAACGGTCGGCGTTCCCGCGTTGGAGCGTTCCCGTCGGCAGGTTTTTGAGATTATCAGACAAAAGAGAAAGAAGGACAACTGATGGAATTTTCGGAATCGCTCAGGTGGGCATTGATTCAGTTCGTGGTCCTCGTGTTGTGCGTGTCGCTTCACGAGTTCGGTCATGCGTGGACGGCGGATAGGCGCGGCGATGCGCTTCCGCGTGCGCAGGGACGGGTTACGCTCAATCCGATAGCGCACATCGATCCGCTCGGAACGCTTGCAATTCCGGGGCTCATGATTTTTCTTCCCCTGCTTTTCGGCGGCTTGCCGTTCGGACTCATCGGTTGGGGGAAACCCGTGCAGATTTCGCTCGCAAATCCGAAAACACGGCGACTTGACGACATTCTGATTACGCTTTCCGGGCCGGGCATGAATATTCTTTTGGCTTTGTTCGGCGCCGTTTGTTGCGGAATTCTTTGGGGAATAAATTCGGAAGTCATTCCGGAAACCGTTTATCGGTTTTTCCTAATGCTCGTAGTGATGAATTGCGGGCTGGCGATGTTTAATCTGATTCCGTTGCCGCCGCTCGACGGATCGCGTATCCTCCGCCATGCCGTCGGTATGACGGAGCACACATTTAACAAAATCGCACGTAACGCGTGGTGGATTTTGCTTCTCGCCGTCAATCTTCCGCCGGGGAATCCGATTCTCATGATGTTGTTTCGTCCCGTCGTTTCGTTCGTCGCAACCGGCTTTTTTGCGCTGAGCGAATGGATTGCCCGACTTTTGGCGTAATCTGCCGCGCAAACCGACGGAACTTTCCTGTTGCGCCGGTTCCGTGCCGGAGATAGGATACGACGGCAACAAGGTTACTTATGGCAATGCATATTGACGATCAATTCTACAAGAATTCCGACGACTTTTTTGCCGCGAATGCGGGAACGGGTCTGACTTACGATGACGTTTCGCTCGCGACCTGCTTCTCCGACGTGCTTCCGCGCATGACGCGCCTCGATACGACGATTTCCGACAAAATTTCGCTCTCGCTTCCGATTATGTCCGCCGACATGGACACCGTCACGGAATCGACGATGGCAATCGCGATGGCTTTGCACGGCGGAATCGGCATGATTCACTACAACATGTCGAACGCCGACCAAATCGAAAAAGTCCGCCGCGTCAAAACCTACATTCACGGCATGATTGACCGCCCGGCGACTGTTCCCGCGGATATCTGTGTCGGCGACGTGCTCGCGATGATTGAAGCGAACGATTATAATTTCTCGTCGTTTCCGGTGGTCGATAAAGACGGCATGTTGCTCGGGTTGCTTCGCGGCGGAGTCGTTAAAAGCCGCCACGCCGCACACAAGGTCGGCGATGTGATGATTCCGCGGGAACAGGTTTTGACCATTCAGGAAAACGAGCTCGGGGACGATCCGATTGCGACTGCCGACCGTATTTTCCTTGAGCATATCGGCACGAACAAGCTTCTTGTCGTCAACGAAAAGGGGCAACTTCGCGGCTTGTTTACGCTCTCCGACATTGAGCGCATCCGCGATGAAGCGGGAACGGATGCGATTCGCCCGTCACGGGACGAAAGCTTCCGCCTGCGTTGCGGCGCTTCCGTTGCCGTGCCGCGTTATCCGGACGGACGCGTGAACTACGATGCTCTCAACGAACACGTTTCCAACCTCGTTTCCGTCGGCGTTGACGCAATTATTATTTCCACGGCACACGGACACTCGGCGGGCGTCGGCGAATGCGTGCGCTTCGTGCGCAGCCATTTCCCGGATCTGACGATTGTCGCCGGGAACGTAACGAGCGGGGAAGGTGTCGAATTTTTGGCGGACGCGGGAGCGGATTCCGTCAAAATCGGTCAGGGACCGGGCTCGATTTGCTCGACGCGCATCGTCGCCGGCGTCGGGATTCCGCAACTCACGGCACTTTACGTTTCCGCGCAGGCGGCGAAGAAAAAAGGCGTGCGCATTATTGCGGACGGCGGGATTACGAAGTCCGGAGATATCGTAAAAGCGCTGACGCAGTCCGACTGCGTGATGCTCGGCGGGATGCTTGCAGGTTGCAAGGAAGCGCCGGGTAAAATCATGGAAATCAACGGGAAACTTTATAAGGAATATCGCGGTATGGGCTCGCTCGAAGCGATGCGCCACGGCTCGGCGGCTCGCTACGGGCACGACTTGCGCAACAGCAAAATTACGAAGGTTGCGGCGGAAGGCGTTGAAGCGCTCAAGGAAGTTTCCGGTAGCGTCGATCAGATTCTGATTACGCTCGCAGGCGGCGTTCAGAGCGGCTTGGGCTACCTCGGCGCTCCGGACTTGAAAACGCTGCGGGAACGCGCACGCTTTATTCGCGTTACTCCGGCGGGACAGCGGGAATCCGCGCCGCACGACATCGTCGAAATCAAAACTGCGCCGGGAACACCGCGCCGCTAAGATACCGAAAGCGAGCGGGGAGCGTTTATGCAGGAAGTGAAATCAGAAACGGGAGAGTCCGAGACGAAGCGTTCGGCTCATTCCCTTAATACCGGTTTGCTTTCTGCGCCCCCGCAGGCGCTTTTTCTGGATCGCGACGGGACGCTGATTTTCGATAAGGACTATTTGCACGAGCCGGAAAAAGTGGAGTTGATTCCGGGAACGCGGGAAGCGATTCGCCGCGTGCTTGATGCCGAGTGCAAGCTCTTTTTGCTGACGAATCAGAGCGGAATCGGTCGCGGATTTTTCACGATGGCGGATTACGAGGCGTGCCATCGCCGTTTTGTCGAATTGCTCGGCGTGCGGGATGAAGATTTTTCCGCGTGCGGTGTGGCTCCGGAGGCACCGGATCAGCCGTCGAAATATCGTAAGCCGGATCCGGCATTTGTTCTGGAACAGCTTGCGGCGTTCCCGCAACTCGATCCCGCCCGGTGCTGGATGGTCGGGGACCGAAAATCCGATTGGCAAACGGGAATCAATGCGGGAATCCGCTCCGCCGCCGTAGCGACGGGAAAACCGATTGACGATGCGGCGAAATCTTATTTGTCCGACAATAAAATACCGCTGTTCGAGACGTTTGCGGATTTCGTCAACGCGGCGTTTTCTAATGAATAACGAACAGTTTATTGTTCAGGGTTTTTGCTTTCGGCAAAAACCTTAACACAGCGTTATTCGTTATTAACTATTCATTGGAAAACAGTTCTTCCGCTTTTCGGGAATCCGCTTCGAGCTGGGCTTTCAGCTCTCCGATGCTTTGAAATTTGGTTTCCGGACGCAAAAATTCCAGCCATTCCACGCAAATGAAATCGCCGTAGGTCGGAATCGCCGTTCCCGCGGGAACGTCCAAAAGATGCGTTTCGAGTAGCGGCTCGGGAGTCGCGGCGCTTGTAATCGTCGGGCGAACTCCGTAGTTGGCGACGCCGTGAAATGCTTTTCCCGTTGCCGGAACTCGAACCCGAACAAGATAAACGCCGAAGCGCGGGCGAAGTTCGGGATCCCAGGCGAGATTCAGCGTCGGAAATCCGATTGTGCGCCCGAGGCGGTTTCCCTGAGCGACGACACCTTCGGACTCATAAGGCCGGGCGAGCATCTCGTTCGCTTCCGCTATTTCCCCGCCGGCGATAGCGGCGCGGATACGGGTGCTGGAAATGCGTTCCCCCTGATAATTGACGGGCGGAACAACGCAGACGGAAATTCCGGCGGCGTTCCCGAGTTTTTCCAAGAGTGCGACATCGCCCCGGCGTTGTGCGCCGAAGCGGAAATTATCGCCGACGTAAAGCCCGCGCAGGGCGGGAATTCTTTTTCTCAAAAATCCGATAAATTCCTCCGCCGTGATATCGGCAATGTCTTTCGAAAACGGTTCGTGCACGACGAAATCAAGTCCTGCTCCGGCAAAGAGTGCGTCTTTGCGTTCCCGCGAAAAAATCAGTTTTACGGCGCCGTTCCCGCGAAAGAAAACTTCCGGATGCGGGGCGAAGGTCAGCGCGCCGACAAGTCCGCCGTCTGCGCGAGCCGCTTCTTTTGCCTTTTGAAAAATGGCGCGATGCCCGCGGTGAAAACCGTCATAATTTCCTATCCCGAGATGAACGGGGCGCGAATCCCGAAGAAGGGCAAATTCCGCGGAATCCGAAAAACTCCGGAAGTGAGTGGCGGGGATGGAGGAGGAGTCGGTCGTCATTTGCGGGAACGGAGCGTCTCAGTCCAGATAGGGAGTGTATTCGGGAATGATGAGCCGGACGGCTTGCTTGATTTCGTTGCGGGATTGTTTCTTTGTGATTTCCCGAAGCGCGTTCAGCAGGTCTTCCAGTTTGTCGTAATCCATCGGCGTGGAAATGAAGCGACTGATGCGCGAGTGTCCGGAAGGTTCAAATTCTTCCCCTTCGGTTTTGAGCTCTTCAAAGAGTTTTTCCCCGGGGCGCAGTCCCGAAATTTTGATTTCGATGTCGATATCGGGGCGTAGCCCGCTGAGGCGAATCAGGTGGCGGGCGACATCGATAATTTTTACCGGTTCGCCCATATTGAGCACATAGATGCTTCCGCCTTTGCCGATTACCGCCGTTTGAAGGACAAGCCCGACGGCTTCGGGAATTGTCATAAAATAGCGTTTGATTTCGGCGTGGGTAACGGTAACGGGACCGCCTTCCGCGATCTGACGTGTAAAGTGCGGAATTACGCTCCCGGAAGAGCCGAGGACGTTCCCGAAGCGAACCGCCATAAAGCGGGTGCGGTTGCCGGGGCGGCAGGAGTTCGCCTGCAGGATGATTTCGGCGAGACGCTTGGACGCTCCCATCGCGTTGGTCGGGTTAATGGCTTTGTCCGTGGAAATGAGGACAAAGGCTTCCGTTCCCGCGTTGGAGGCAAGTTCAAGGAGTGTGGCGGTTCCGAGCGCATTGTTTTTGATCGCTTCCGCCGGCTGACTTTCCATCATCGGAACGTGTTTGTGCGCGGCGGCATGAAATACGAGCTCGGGGCGGTATTTTTCAAAAATCTGCTCCATGCGCCGGCGATCCGTGATGTCTGCGATCAGCGGGAGAATGATTCCTCCGAAGCCGCGGCGAATCAAATCCTGCTCAATCTGGTAGAGCAGAACTTCGCATTGCTCAACAAGAAGAAGTTGCGCGGGAGCGCTTGCGGCGACCTGTCGGCAGATTTCGCTTCCTATCGAGCCTCCTGCGCCCGTGACGAGAACCCGCTTTCCGGAAAGCATTTTCATGATGGCATCCCGGTCCAGAACCGTCGCCGGGCGTTCAAGCAGGTCTTCGAGCTCGACTTCCCGCAAATCGGAGACGACCGTTCTCCCCGAAACCAAATCTTCCATACCGGGAACGCGCATGACCGAAAGCCCGGCTTTCTTTGCGATTTGGGTTACTTCGAGTGCGCGGCGGGTGCTTCCGCTCGGCGTTGCCAAAATCAGTTGCGTGACGTGATAGCGCTCCCGAAGAAGGGAGAGGTCGTCCGTCATTTGAAAAATGGGAAGTCCGACAACCTGCATTCCGTTCTTTTCCGGATTGTCGTCCAAGAAGAACATCGGCTTCTTTCCCAGTCCGGGGCGTGCGATTAGCGTCGTCGCCAGGCTTGAGCCGGCATCTCCCGCTCCGAAAATGGCAACGCGTGTTTGTGTTGCGGCTTCAGCAGGCTCGTCTCCCGGCGCTTTTTTGCGTTCCCACCGGATTCGGGCGAGGGCACGAACTCCGCAGACGGCGATAAGCGACAGAAAGTAATCGATGACGAGGGCACTCGAGTGAACTCCCGAATTGATGACTCCCGCTTTCATCAGGGCGATACGCAGACAGAAGAACGTGACGACGAAGCAAATCG
>CAZPYE010000070.1:7957-9760 GCA_964590115.1 uncultured Enterobacteriaceae bacterium | reverse complement strand
GAAGTGTTTGCCGGTCTCTCGTCTCTATTTACAGGTCTCCAAATTGAAATTTGCCGCGTGCCAAGGAGCGTTTTAGATTTCTGACGTTCCCGCCATTTTCAGATGAACAACAACTACTCCGCATTCGACATCATCGGTCCCGCCATGATCGGTCCCTCCAGCTCGCACACGGCAGGCGCCGTCAGGCTCGGACTGCTCGCACGCGGAATCTGCGGAGGCGGCACGGCGTTTTACCCGAACATTCTGATTGAATTGCACGGTTCCTTTGCGGCGACAGGCGAAGGGCACGCTACGGACCGAGGTCTCGTCGCCGGACTGCTCGGATTGCCGCCGGATGACGAACGGCTTAAGGATTCTCTCAAACTCGCTCAAGGCAACGGAATCAGCATCGAATTTCGCAAAGTGGACCTCGGCGTAAATGCCCATCCGAACACGGCGCGAATCACCTACCTTTTCCCGGACGGGGAACGCCTTTCCGTTACCGGAGCCAGCATCGGCGGGGGAAGCGTCATCGTGCAGGAAATCGACGGCTTCGAAACCGACCTGAACGGAGAACTCGATGCCGTCATTTTTTGGCACATGGACCGCCCCGGGTTTCTCGCACGCGTAACCGGGCTGCTTGCATGCATCGAAGTCAATATCGCCGCGATTCAAACCACGCGCCGCATGCGAAACAGCGAAGCATTGACCATTATTAAAATCGATGCCCCGCTTCCGCCGGATTGCATGAGCGTGCTCCGTAAAATCCCCTTCGTCCACCGCCTCCTGCCGATCCCGAAACTTCCGTAAATAACACCTCTATGTACGCATACACGACCGCCGAAGAACTCCTCACTCTTTGCTCCCGGGAAAAAATATCCGTCGGGGAACTCGCCCTGCGACGCGAAGTCGAAATGACCGGACATTCCCGCGAAGAAATCTTCGAAAAAATGAAAACCTATTTCCGGACGATGCGCGCATCCATCCGCCGCGGACTGGAAATCCGAACCTCTTCCCCAAGCGGACTCTCCGGCGGAGATGCCGCCAAAGTTCTCGACTACGCAAAAAGCGGGAACGCACTGCTCGGGGAAGACCTGACACGCCTCGTCGCTTACAGTTGCGCCGTTTTGGAAACCAACGCCCAATTCGGACGCATCGTTGCAACCCCGACCGCAGGCTCTTCCGGCATCGTTCCCGCCTGCCTCGTTTTACTCGAAGAAACACGCGGAATTACCGAGGACAAACTCACTCAAGCTCTTTTTACCGCAAGCGGAATAGGAATCATCATCGCCGGAAACGCCTTCCTCGCAGGAGCGCAAGGCGGATGCCAAGCCGAAGTCGGAAGTGCTTCGTGCATCGCCGCAGCAGCCGTCGTCGAAGCTCTCGGCGGTTCGCCCGAACGCGCTTGCGCCGCGGGAACGTTCGCACTGATTAACACACTCGGACTGGTTTGCGACCCCATCGGCGGCTTTGTCGAAGTCCCCTGCGTCTCCCGAAACGGGATGTTCGCCGTCCACTCATGGCTCGCCGCAACACTCGCACTCTCCGGAGCCGACCCGCGCGTCTCTCTCGACGATGCCGTTTTCGCCATGCGCGATATCGGACGCCGCATGCCGCGCGAACTGCGCGAAACTTCCCTCGGCGGACTCGCCGTCTGCCCCGGAGCCTGCAAGAAAAATCGGGACGCCCAAGCCTGAATACGCCCCGCTTTTTGTTCTGTTTCCTTATTGACAAAAACCACCTTTTCGGTAGCGTTTCAGCCATGAAGCGCAACATGGCGCCCGCGCGCCCCCCCCCCCCGGGCGCGGGGGGGGGGGGCGCGCC
>CAZPYE010000070.1:0-7947 GCA_964590115.1 uncultured Enterobacteriaceae bacterium | reverse complement strand
TGAAAAAAACCACCTTTTCGGTAGGGTTTCAGCCATGAAGCGCAACAACCCCCCCCCCCCCCCCGACGCGATGCGCCGTTCGTGCATTCTCGCCGCAATCGCACTCGCCCCCGTCGCCGGAATCGCCGAAACAACCACATTGTTCGCTCCCGGCGTTACCGCCGAAAGCGGTTGGTATGACGTAAATAAGAAAAGCAACACGTCTGCTCCCCAAATCGACTTTATGAACTGCGGTGCCGCAGCCGCATCAAACATGCTTCAATATTGGCAGGACGGATATACCGCCGCCGGAAACGCACTCCCGGACGGCACGCCCGACGGCATCGGGACCAAGGAATACAGCACCGGACTCGGATTCTACGAGTTGGCAATCTTTGAAGAGTATCTCGACAACTGGAGTGCCGAAGGGACGGATCCGAAATTGACGATTCAATGGTACTTCACGGGGGAAGGACATAACGTTTCCAACTACGCACAACCGGAACCGGGAACCGGCGGATTTTTCTCGGACGAATACGAAAGCATTCTATCTGACTGCGGAGACGAGCTTTGCTCTTCCGTCCAAAAATTTGACGGTTCCGCAGGCTGGGGGAGTTACTCCTCTTCTGCGGCACTCTCAATTCTAAGCAAACACATTATTTCCACGTTAGAAGAGGGCGTAGGCTCAATCGTTATTCTATCCGGATTTCTGCACTCCATCACACTTTGGGGTGCAGAAGTAAACGAAAACGGTATCGTAACAGCAGTTTACGTCACGGATTCGGACGACGCGGGAAAAACAGGCGCCGAATCCGGACTGAGAAAATACGCGGTCGGCACAAGCGGAAGTACCGGAAGCGTGCAACTTCTAAATACCGATTACGGGAACGTGGAAATAACGGAACTATTCAGCCTTACGGCGTATCCGATCCCCGAGCCGTCGTCATTCGGGTTATTTGCGGGAACGTTTGCCCTCGCGATCGGACTTTCCCGTCGCCGCAGAAAAACCGACTAAGAGCAAACATTTCCGCAGTAAAAAAACGGATGTCTGACGGCGTCCGTTTTTTTTGCGCTCGTGAAAAACCGCAACTTCCGTAAAAATCCGCGATTATGAATTCCCTTCTCGAACTGCTCAAAAAAAGCACGGAGTTTTTGTCCAAAAAAGGTATCGAAAACGCCCGCCTGCAAAGCGAGCTTATTTTTGCGGGAACGCTGAAATGCCGCCGGCTGGATTTGTATCTGCAATTCGAACGCCCTCTCACGCAAGCGCAGGTTGACCTCCTGCGGGAACGCATCGTGCGCCGGGCGCACCGGGAACCCGTGCAATACATTGTCGGCGATACGGACTTTCGAAATCTTACGATAAAGTGCGATCCGCGCGCCCTGATTCCGCGCCCGGAAACGGAAGAACTTGTCGGCTTCGTTCTCGAAAAACTCAATGCGCAAAAACCTGCGGGAACGCCGGCACACGTATTAGACCTCGGAACGGGAACGGGCGCGATCGCGCTTTCCGTCGCCGCGGAGCGCGCGGGAACGGAAGTCGTCGCCGTAGACAAATCCGAGGATGCGCTCGCCCTCGCACGCGAAAATTCCGAAAAAAACGGAAACCCCGAAGGCATAAAATTTTTACGGAGCGACTGGTTTGAAAACGTTTCCGGAAGCTTTGACGTCATCATTTCCAACCCGCCCTACCTCACGCAAGCCGAATGGGAATGCGCTCAACCGGAAGTGAAAGACCACGAACCGGTCTCGGCACTCGTTGCGGACAACGCCGGGCTTGCCGACCTTGAAACCATCCTTCGCGGTGCGCGGGAACGCCTCGCGCCGGGCGGATTTGTCGCATTTGAAACCGGAATTTCTCAACACGAAGCGCTCGAAAAAATCGCTCGCGAATGCGGTTTTTCAGAAACGGAATCCCGTCCGGATTTGTCCGGAAGACCGAGATTTTTCTTCGCCCGATAACCGCGGGAACGCGATACGAGAACTCATTTTTCAAAACGCGGCTCGACCTTCATAACGGATTTCAATCGTCGGCAAATATCCTTTTCCAATTGTTCCCAAGAACGACCGCCGAGCAATTTTTCGTGCGCCTGCTCCGTCGTTCCCCCGTTTTGCAGGACGGCGAGGTATTTTTTGATACGTTCCGCGTCGCGCTTCCCGTCGAGATGAAAAAAATAATACACGAGAAGCGCCGAAACACCGTATCCGACGGAAATGTCGTTCCCGCTCCCGATAAAGTTTTCGCGGCTTGAAAGAAAGTCCCGAAGAGACATTCCGACAACCGGTTGCTTACCGATGGCGCGTCCGCCCGCGCCTTTTTCCCCGTATCCGGAAACGAACTTGGAAATCGGCGTTTTATTTCCGCTGAAACGCACCTGCCCGTTCCCGTCGTAAGAAAGCCCGACGTATTCGGCAATCCCTTCGGCAAACCAAATCGGGTAGCGGTTCGTGCCGATGGTCATATGGTGCGTGATTTCGTGCGCAAGCGTGTGGGCTTCGATGCGTTTGCCGCCTTTGACGTAGCGGTTTCCGCGCTTTTCCAAGCCGAGCGAGGAAAACGGCACGAGCACCCGCCCGGTGTCAATTCCGACTCCGATATAAACGCCCGCAGACCCCTTCATTCCGCCTGCCGCAAGATAATCGTCATAAGTTCTGAAAAGGAACGCGTTGAATTTCCCCTTTTCGCAAACCTGAAAATGATTGCACGGCGAATTAATCGGAAGCGCGAGATTGGCGGTATATGTTCCCTCGAAAATGCGGGCAATTTCCTTGATTGCGGCAAGCGCGATCGGAGCATTTGAGGTGAAGCGGAAATGCTGTGTTTCGTAAATCCAAGAATCGGGACCGTCCTTCACGGTTCGCGCCGGAAGCATATCCGCAATTCGGGTCACGGAAGGCCACGAAGCAGAGAAATTTTCTCCGGGTAAATTTTCTTTGCCTTCGTAAAGCTCATTCTCCGTGTCGTCGGCAACAAGTTGCGTCGCCGTCTTACCCTTGGAGGCGGCGAACACGGGCGCGGACACAAGCGTTCCCGTAGCGAACAGCGAAAGAAACAATAAGGTTTTCCGGAAAATATTCATGGCGCGGATTCCTTTCTAACGGATTGGGAACGCCCGATAAACAGAAATTTCGCACTCCCGAATATGTGCGCAAAATTTGATTTTCGCGCAACGTGCAACAAAAACAAAAAAGGCGTTCCCGTGATTGGCGGGAACACCTTTTATTTGCGTAAGCCGAAAGAAGATTACGCGTCGCGAGCCTGTTCCTTGACCTTCGTCGCACTCTTTCCGAGGCGATTGCGGAGGTAGAACAAGCGGGCTTTCATCGGAACCGACTTGCGTTCGACTTCGATCTTTACCACGTTCGGGCTATTGACTGGGAAAACGCGCTCAACGCCTTCGCCGTAAGAAATACGACGAACCGTAAATGCTTCCTGGATTCCCGAGCCCTTGTGGCTGATTACGATTCCGGAGAAGATCTGGACACGTTCCTTGTCGCCTTCGCGGACTTTCGTGTGAACGCGAACACCGTCACCGACGCGGAAATTCGTGCGGTCGGTCTTAATCTGGGCTTGTGTAAGCGAATTGATTAATTGCTGGCTCATAACTGGTTGTTTTCTTTTGAAATTAATAATTCCGGGCGACGCGCTTTCGTCTTAATGATCTGCTGTTCCCGCCGCCAACGCTGAATTTCAGCGTGATTCCCCGAAAGGAGAACGGGCGGAACGGACATCTCGCGAAAGACTTCCGGACGCGTAAATTGCGGAAAGGACAACAGCTTGTCATTGAAGCTGTCACTCGTCAAGGAATTTTCTTCACCCAAAACACCGGGGATCTGCCGGGCGATACAATCGACGAGAACGGCGGCGGCAATTGTGCCGTTTGTAAGCACATAATCGCCGATGGAAATCTCCCGCGTAACGAGCGCATCGCGGATGCGCTGGTCAATCCCTTCGTAGTGTCCGCTAAGCAAAATGAGACGCTTTTCCGCGGAAAGCTCCCGTGCGATATCGTTGGTTAGCGGCTCCCCGTCCGGGCAAAGATAAACGACGGGCGTTCCCGCGTCCTCCGGGGCGTTCCCGCGCACGCTTTCGACGGCATCAAAAACGGGTTGCGGCGTCATCAGCATCCCCGCCCCGCCGCCGAACGGGCGGTCGTCCACGCGCTTATGCCTGTCTGCAGACCAATCGCGAATATTGTGCAACCGGATATCGAGAATTCCGTTCCTCACGGCACGCCCGAGAATACTCTCGGAGAAGAACCCCGAGACCATTTCCGGAAAAAGCGTAAGAATATCGATTTGCACGACGGAAGCCTTATTTTGTTGAAAAAAAAAGAAAAACGGCGATTCCTTGTGCGGGAACGCCGTTTTCGGAAAAGCTCGCAGAGAGCGAATTACGCCGCCGGAACTGCGGCCGCTTCCTTGCGTGCGCGCTTAATCAGCGAGCGAGCCGTGTCGGACGGCTGTGCGCCGCACTTGAGCCAGTAATCTGCACGATCGAGATCGAGCGTCAGTCCAACCGCCTTGCCTTTCGGCGAAGGATTGTAGGTGCCGAGGATTTCAACGAAGCGTCCGTCGCGGCGAGCCGTGTTTTCACAAACGGCGATACGATAAATCGGAGCGTGGGTTGAACCGTGGCGTTGCAGTCTGATACGAAGCATTTTTGTCTGTCTTTGTTAAATTTGAAATTGGAATGACGCATTAAAGTTTTTTGAGCACCCACTGTCAAGCGCCAAATTTCAGCGCATCGGTTCAACTGCAAATCTCGTAGCAACCGTCGGCCTTTCGGGAAACGATACGGTCGAGTTCCAGTAAGAGCAACGTTGCGGAAACGACGGGAAAAGGAAGCCCCGTTTCCGCGGAAATAAAATCGGGAGAGAGCGCATCCCCGCCCCGAAGCCGGGCGATGATTTTTTGAGCCTCGGAGGAAAGCCCGCCGGATGCGGGAACGCAGGAGGAATCCGCCGCCGCGCCGGACTCCTCTCCGAATGCGAACACCTGTTGCACGGGCGTTCCCGAAATCTCTTCAACAATATCCGCCGCGCAGGTAACCAGCGTTGCCCCTTCCCGAATGAGCTTGTGGCAACCGCGCGAGCCGGGTTGCTCCACGCGCCCGGGCAAGGCGAAGACGGTGCGCCCGCAATCCGCAGCAAAATTCGCCGTAATGATACTTCCCCCGGCGGAATCCGACTCGACCACGAGCGTTCCCGCGGAAACTCCGGCAATGATACGGTTCCTTTGCGGGAACGTGCGCTTGTCCGCCTTTTTTCCGAAGGGGAATTCACTGACGAGAGCACCCTTGCTTCGGGAGATTTTTTTGAAAAGTTCGATGTTTTCCGGAGGATAAACGATGTCCAGCCCGCACCCGAGCACGCAAAGCGTGATTCCGTCTGCTTCCAGCGCGCCTTCGTGGGCGGCGGTATCGATTCCGCGGGCACCGCCGCTGACCACCGTCATGCCCGCCCCGGCGAGTTCTCCGGCAATTTTCCTCGCATTCGTCGTCCCGTAGAGCGATGCCCTACGGGTTCCGACGAGCGCGACCGTTCTTTGCCCGGAGAGAGCGTCAACATTCCCGCGAACATAAAGCCCTACGGGAGGATCCGGAATTTCTTTTAACAGCGGCGGGAACGCGTCGTCAAAAAACGGAACGAACCGGGCACCGTGAGACGCAAGAGCGCGTTCCTCTTTTTCCAAATCAAAAAAATCACTCCATGCAAAAATTTTTTCGGCGAGAGCTTTCCCGATTCCGGGGACGCAGAAAAGCCGCTTTTTCTCGGCAAAAAGGACTGCGACCAAGTCTCCGTCAAAAGCGCGACTCAAGCGCCGCAATGCCACGGGACCGACGCCGGCAAGACCGTTAAGAATCAAGGCGGCTTGGTGTTGCGTCAGCATGGCGTTGCGAAGATACGAAGCTCCGGATTATTGAGAAAGCGGCGCGACGAGTGCCCGCAATTCCGCACGTGCTTCGGGCGAAAGCGTTCCCGCGTTGAGCGGTGCGCTCCAGCCGCCGTCGCTTGCGGCGTTTGTTTCCGAGGCATCGAGCCATGCAAGCACCTCTCTCCAGATTTTTGCTTCCGGGCGGCGCATTTCCGCAAGCGTGCGAATTTCTGCGGCGACGTTTATCCGTGCGAGCGATTCCGGCAGTGCCAGTTGCAGAGAAAGCCAGTCTGCCCGAATCTGAGAATGCCACGGGAATTTTTTCAGAGCGGCAGTCGCAATGCGATTTGCAATATCGTCGCGCCCGATGCGCCGGAAGTGGCGAATCACCGCAAGCTGATTTTCGGGGCGAACCTCGGGATTTTCCAGAAACTGCCCCAAAAGCACTTCACAGTGCGCACGGAGCGGCTCCGATTTTTCGGGATCCGACTCCGCCTTGGCGGCTTCGGCATATGCGGACGCGAGCACTGCGGAAATAACGGTTTGAAACGCTTCAAAAACTTTCGGATCCGCGCCCGTTGCCTGAACGTAGGCGTCAATGGCTTCCGCCGGGCGATTTGCCGCGACGAGAGATTCCACGGCGGCAGCGACGAAAAGCGGAGCCTCGAAATGGTGAACGCGAGCCGTATCCATGCACCGCAACGCCAGCTCCGGCATTCCCTGCTCCGCAGCAAAATTAGCGAGCGCGACAAGTGCGCTTTGCGAGGTGGAAAAAAGCTCAAAAATCGCGGAGAGCTCGGCTTCGAACTCGGCGTTTTTTCCGAGTTTTCCGTATGCGAAAAGCCGACTCAGCCGCGGCGCGAGCGTCGCGGGATTCTCCTCAATCTGACGGGTCGCGACCTTGAGAACGCCTTCATAATCCCCGGATTCGGAGAAAAATCGGGAGAGCTGGTTGTAAATCAGTTCGCGCTTCTCTGCGGGGAATTGGGAAACACTCCCGTCGAGCAACGAAATCGCCTCTCCGCGCTTTCCGGAAGCAAAAAGATTACGCGCTTTCAATATGCGCCCGTGAACGGCATCCGCGTTCCCGCCCCGGGAATCGTCAATGCGCTCCTTCGCAATAACGCCGAGCGATTCCTCGTATTGTCCCCGATTATAAAGGGCGAACGCGCCGGCAAGTGCGACTAATTTTCGCGTAGCGGCGGGAACGCGCGGATTTTTCAAAATTTTCTTCGCCTGCTCGGACAAAACATAATCCTGCTGGAGCGAAAAAAGCATTTCAAAATATTTTGAAAAATAATCCGGCGTAACGTCCGATTCGAGCTCGACAAACTTCAATCCCGCGTGCATGAGCTTGAGCGCGGTCGGCGTATCCCCGCCGTAAGCATCGACTAATGAGGCAAGAATCAGCCGCGCCCGCAAATTACGCGGGTCTGCCTTTGCCGCGATTTGAGCGGAATTGAGTGCCGTTTTATAGCTTTTGTTCTTCCGGGCTTCGTCTGCGATATCCGTAAAACGGAGGGAAATCTTCTTAAAATGACGCGCACGGATTTCGGGAAATTTTTCCGGTTCGGCAGAAATTTCCGCAAGAGAAAGGCGCACAGAAGTCCGCAATTTCTCATCGGCGATAATGTCGGTTTTACCCATCAGCCGCTTTGCGGCGGCGGCGACATCGCGCGGATTTTTATAAAGCGTAAGATCGGAAAGCGTAATCAGATTGAGGAGTTCGCCGTTGGCGGAAGTCTCAGCGCGCTCTGCGGAAACGCTCCGGGATGCGGGCAAGTCCTGCCCGTAGGAATCGGGAGATGGGAATGAAAAAGTGCTCATCGCGACAAGGGCAAAAACGATTTTTTTCACGGGAACGATAAAATAAATTCCTTGCCGCACCCGCAAGCACGAAGCTTGGGGATACGCACAAAACAAAACCGCGCCGCGCAAACGACCCATTCGCGCCCCGACAACCTCGCGGCGCAACGGAACAAAACCTCTCGCGAAGCACGCAAAGAACGCAAAGGTTTTATTGGGAGATTGTGGGGCGGAACACGAGTGTGCGGGAACGCAATGGCGTTTCCGCGAAAATTCGTCCGCCCC
>CAZPYE010000069.1:0-9818 GCA_964590115.1 uncultured Enterobacteriaceae bacterium | reverse complement strand
CGACGGGCAGGTTATCGAGCTCGGCGGAGAATGGCGCGTTGCCGATTACAAAGACCTCGTGCGGGAACGCACCGGACGCGCCGACTGGTTTGAACTTTCCAAAGCGGAAAAAATCGCCGAATGCCGTCGCATGGCGGACGAAATTCGCGCCCAAGCCAAGGCGGAAGCCGAAGCCCGCGGCGAAGAATTGAAAAACAAGGACCTCATGGTCCCGGATCCGCGCGAAGACTGGGAAGACTACGAAGTAACGAACGAAGTTTACGGCAAGCTCATCGAGCCGAATCTGATTCAGCCGACCTTCGTCACACACATCATGAAGGAACTTTGCCCGCTCGCAAAAATCAACGAAAAAGACCCGAGCGTCATCGACGTTTTCGAACTTTGCATCAACGGACAGGAAATCGCTCCCGCGTATTCCGAACAAAACGATCCGATCACGCAACGCACGATGTTCGAACTTCAAGCCGGCGAAGAACAGCAGAAAATCGACCAGGACTTCCTCGTCGCAATGGAACACGGCATGCCGCCCGCCGGCGGGATGGGCGTCGGCATCGACCGCCTTTGCATGCTCCTCACCGGGTGCGCGAACATCCGCGAAACAATTCTCTTCCCGACGCTCAAGCCGGATTACGTTTCCGGACCGCAAAAGAAAGATTAAAGATTAGGGCTTAAAGCTTAAAGAAAAGCGTTCCCGTGATGAATTTGCGGAAACGCTTTTTTCGTTGGGAGAAGCGGACTCCGGCCGCTTCCGAGTGATACGCGATTTTTTTTGAACCACGGAAAACACGAAAAACACGGAATTGTTTTACAAAAAATGGCTGGCTTGGAGAGAGTTTTTCCATTGCGCCGCGAGTACGTTTTCGGAGCAAATACGCCGTTCCCGCGGCGCGATTTTGTCGTTGCCCGTTTCCCCAAGCTCCGCTCGCCCTGCTCGCTTCGCATGGGGTTATTAACGTGAAGCCTCTTCGAGGCTTTTGAATTTCCTACAAAAAATAAAAACGAACAGCAGAGACGGCTATCCTCCTTTAAAAAAACCTTCTTTTACTTTGCGTCTTTTGCGCTAAAAAAATCATCCGTAAAAATCCGTGGTTTTAATGCGTTCGAACGTTCCCGTCGAAAGAAATCGCTTGCGGGGACGAAGTGCGTTTCTCACAGTTAATTTTCCATGAACGTTTCCGAAAAAACCGCTTCTCCCGTTCCCGCGCAACGCCTTGAATCGCTCGACGCGCTACGCGGTTTCGATTTGTTCGTGCTGACAATGCTCGGTCCCGTCATGCACGCTTGGCTCGGGCATCACCCGAACGGCGCGTGGCACATCGCGCATTGGACACACGCAACTTGGGAAGGACTTTTGGCGTGGGACCTCGTCATGCCGCTTTTCATGTTCATGGCAGGTGTTTCGATTCCGTTCGCGATGTCAAAATACGTCGGCGAAAACGCGACGCTGCCGCGCTCGCACGCGCTGTGGCGAATCTTTCGCCGCGTCGTTACGCTTTGGATGCTCGGATGCGTGGCGCAGGGAAATTTACTCGCGTTTGACCTGAGCATTTTCAAGCCGCTCACCAACACGCTTCAAGCCATCGCGATCGGCTACGCGGGAGCGGCGATTGCGTTTCTTTTTCTGAATTGGAAAAAACAGATTGCGCTCGCCGTCGCGCTACTTGCCGTTTTCACGGCGGGATGCCTGCTTTTCGGCGAATGGCAAACGGCGGGAACGTCGCCTTGGGCGCGGGAACTGAACTTTCCGGCGACGCTCGACAAAATTCTGCTCGGGCGCTGGCGCGATTGTGCGAGCGTTTCCGCCGACGGGAAAGTGATTTTCCCGGGCTACTACGACACGGCGTGGATTTGGTGTTCGCTGACTTTTGTCGTAACGGTGATGAGCGGCGTGTTTACGGGAATTCTGCTCAAAAACAAAACGTTTTCGCAGAAGAAAAAATTCCTGATGCTCGTCGCTACGGGAACGGCGGCGGTCGTGCTGGGCCGGCTCGGACACGCGGCGGGAATGCCGATTATCAAACGGATTTGGACGGGAACGTTCACACTGGTTTCGTCCGGCTACTGCGTGTTGCTGATGGCGGCTTTTTACGGCGTGGTCGATTGGCTCGGGTGGAAACGTTGGGCGGGTTGGCTGAAAATTATCGGGATGAACTCGATTCTCGCCTACATGCTCAGCCCGGAAGTCGGATTGATAAACTTCAACGGAATTTCGCGGCCGTTGCTCGGCGGTTTACTGCGCGCGTGCGATGTCTCCCGCCCGGAAATCCTTTTTGCTGTCGGGAACGCCGCCGTGCTTTTCCTGATTCTTTGGCTTTGCTACCGCGCCAAAATTTTTCTTAAAGCGTAAAAAAAAAGCGTTCCCGTGAAGCGATTTCACGGGAACGCTTTTTTGTGAAAATCAGAATTTCTCTTCTCGCCGATTGAGCAAACCTCCGCAAGACTAAAAAGAGCGCGGGAACGTTCCCGCGCTCTTTTTATGCGAATTTTCCGGAATATTACGCCTGTTTTTCAACCGAGGCTTCGACGACGACATCGAGAGCCTTGTTGAAAAGGATGTTCTGTTGGAGTTCCATGAGGCGGGACTGATCCTTCGTCAGTTCCTTGACGAACTTTTCGACCGGCTGCCCGCTCATGTAAGCTTCCTGAGAGATACGCTTATTGATGTCGTCCTGCTCAACCTTTACGCCTTCTTTCTTTGCGACGGCGTTGAGGATGAGTTGCGTTTTGACACGGGTCTTCGCGGCTTCTTTCGTGTTCTTCATCAACTCTTCGCGCTGAGCCTCAATGTCTTCGACCTTCATGCCCTGGCGAAGTTGCATATTCGCAAATTCGACAAAAATATTGTAGCTTTCGCGTTCAATCGCACTTTCGGGAAGCTCGAAATCAACCTTTTCGCCGAGCTTGTTGATGAGCTCTTCGCGCTTTTTCGAAGTCGCCATGTTTTTCTTGCGGGTTTCGAGTCCTTCGCGAACCTGCTTGTTGAGCTCTTCGGCATCGGCAACATGAAGAGATTTGAAAAATTCTTCGTTCATTTCGGGAAGAACGCGTTCGCGCACTTCAGCAACGTCAACCGTATAAACGGCGGTTTTCCCGCGCAGGCTTTCTGCCGAGAAATCTTCCGGGAACGTAACGGTAACTTCCTTCTTCTCGCCCGCGCTCATTCCGACGAGAGCGGAAACGATTTCCCGGATTGTTGCGCCGAAAGTTTCGTCTGCGCCGGCTTCTTCCCACGTTCCCGTCTGCTTTCCGTAAATGGAGGCATCGGGTGCGACTTCGGCAAGCGGCTTCCCGTCGATGACGGCTTCGTAAGAGAGCTTCACGTAATCGCCTTTTTCCGCCGCTTTTTCGACCTTGTTGAATTCGGCACGTTGCGAGCGGAGATTTTTAATCATGTCGGCGACGTCCTCATCGGAAACGGCGAGGTCGCTTTTTTCAACTTCAATACCCTTATATTCCGGAAGCTCAAAAGCGGGAACGACATCAATTTCAAAGCGGATTTCCGCCGGCTGACCTTCGACGATTTCCGGTTCCTTTACGTCAACAAGCGCATAAACATTGAGATTTTCGTCGCCGCGAACGTTTTTGTAAGCTTCCTGTGTAATGCGTTGCACAAGTTCCTTCTGCAAGTCTTTTCCGAACTTCTGCTTAACAACGCTGACGGGAGCTTTTCCCGGGCGGAAACCGGCAATGCGAGCGTGCGCGGCATATTCGCCGAGGAGTTTTTTCTGCTGAGCATCGATAACGTCTGCGGGAACGGTAACAACCGCCGCTTTGCGCGTTGCATTGATTTCTTCGATTTTGATATCCATTGTCTTAAAAATATAAAATAGGTGCTCAATAAAACAGTTTTCCTCCCCTTCGGTCAAGCCGCCAAATGGGAAACGGAAGGTGCGGGAACGCCCCGCAAACACACCGCCGCCCGATGCGCCGCGACACGCGCTCGGGAAAGATTGAAAAACGGACACAAGGGGCATATCTTTGCCCCGTTTTTTATAGCTATGTCAAACAATATTCCCGAAAACGAAAACCGAGAACTTCACTCCGCATTTCCGCAGAGCAAACGTGTTTACATTGAAGGTTCGCGCCCGGACATTCGCGTGCCGATGCGCGAAATTTCGCTCTCCCCGACGCGTTCCCGCGCAGGAAAAATCCTTCACGAAAACGCTCCGGTCCGCGTTTACGACACCTCCGGTCCGTGGGGAGACGACGCTTTCCACAAAGACATCCGCAAAGGGCTTCCCGCCTTGCGCACGCCGTGGATTCTGGAACGCGGCGATGTCGAAGCCGTTCCCGCAAGCTACGCCGTCCCCGAAGTCAAAACCGCCTGCCACGTCGAGCAGTTCGATCGCGGCAATCGCAAAATCTACCGCGCAAAACCGGGAGCACACATTACACAAATGGATTACGCCAAGCGCGGCATCATCACGCCGGAAATGGAATTCGTCGCCATTCGCGAAAATATGAAATTGCAGGCGGAACGCGACGAAATCGCAAAATCCCCGCGCCGGAATCTCGCCTTTATGCACCCGGGAGAAAGTTTCGGAGCGGCGATTCCTCAGGAAATCACACCGGAATTCGTGCGCTCGGAAATCGCACGCGGCAGAGCGATTCTTCCCGCCAACATCAATCACCCGGAAGCCGAACCGATGATTATCGGTAGAAATTTTCTGGTCAAAATCAACACGAACATCGGCAATTCCGCCATTGCCTCCGGTATCGAAGAGGAAGTCGATAAAATGCGTTGGTCTTGCCGTTGGGGCGGCGATACGCTCATGGATCTTTCCACGGGAAAAAATATTCATGCAACGCGCGAATGGATTTTGCGAAACTGCCCCGTTCCCGTCGGCACGGTTCCGATTTATCAGGCACTCGAAAAAGTCGGCGGGAAAAGCGAGGAAATCAACTGGGACGTTTTCCGTGAAACGCTCATTGAGCAAGCCGAACAGGGTGTCGATTATTTCACGATTCATGCCTGCGTGAAGAAAGAGTTCATTCCGCTCGTCTCCTCACGCGTAACGGGAATCGTTTCCCGAGGCGGATCCATCATGGCGAAATGGTGTCAACGACACAACGCGGAGAACTTCCTCTGGGAACACTGGGACGAAATTTGCGAAATCATGGCGGCTTACGACATCGGCGTTTCCATCGGGGACGGCTTGCGTCCCGGCTCCATTGCCGACGCGAACGACGAAGCCCAATTCGCCGAGCTCAAAGCGCAGGGCGAACTGACCAAACGCGCCTGGGAACACGGCGTTCAAGTCATGAACGAAGGTCCCGGACACGTTCCCGCGCAACTCATTCGCGCCAATATGCAAAACCAGCTCGAATGGTGCCACGAAGCGCCTTTCTACACGCTCGGACCGCTGACAACCGACATCGCTCCCGGCTACGACCACATCACGAGCGCAATCGGCGCCACGCTCATCGGCTGGTTCGGCTGCGCCATGCTCTGCTACGTCACGCCGAAAGAACATCTCGGGTTGCCGACGCGGGAAGACGTTCGCGCGGGCGTTATCGCCTACAAAATCGCCGCGCACGCGGCAGATTTGGCAAAAGGACATCCCGCTGCGCAATACCGCGACAACGCCCTCTCCCGCGCACGCTTCGAGTTCCGCTGGGAAGACCAATTCGCGCTCTCGCTCGATCCGGAACACGCCCGTCGCCTCCACGACGAGGCGCTCCCTCGCGATGCCGCGAAAAAAGCCGCTTTCTGCTCGATGTGCGGTCCGGACTTCTGCTCGATGCGCATTTCCTCCGAGTTGGAGGATTAAAACCGACACGCGGGAACGCGGTGCTACACGGTCTTCGAGTGTCGCGTTCCCGCCGTCGCCGGCGAAAAATACGCGTCAAACGCCATGGCAATGTTGCGGATAAAAAGCCGTCCGGTCTGAGTTACCCGCAATCCGCTTTCGCAAAACTCAATTAAACCGTCATCCGCAAGCGGGCGAAGTTCGGCGAGCTCGGCGGCGTAGGTTTTTGCGAAATCGATCCCGCCGAGTCTTTTTCCCATCGCGGAAAAATCCAACTGCAAGTCGCACATCACGCGCATAATAATTTCGCGGCGGCGGCAATCTTCATCCGTAAGAATCAGGCCCTTTACCACGGGAAGAAGCCCTGCCCCGACGAACGCTTCGTAGTTGTCGAGCGTTTTATCGTTTTGCGAAAAACTGCGCCCGCTTTGAGAAATGGAGGACATTCCCAGCCCGAGAATCGGCAAGCCCGCATGTGTCGAATATCCCTCAAAATTGCGTTGCAGACGGCGTTCCCGCAGAGCGCGGGAAAGCTCGTCCTCCTCTTTCGCGAAGTGATCCATCCCGATATAGACGTAGCCGGAGCGCGTAAGACGCTCAATAACGGATTTTAAAATTCCGAGCTTTTCGTCGGGAGACGGAAACGCCGCATGTTTTTCCAAAAGCTTCTGTTGCGGCTTAATCCAGGGAACATGCGCGTAACTGAACACGGAAAGCCGGTCCGGAGAAAGCGAAAGCACGCCGTCAAGCGTCCGCACATACGTTTCCGCCGTCTGAAACGGCAAGCCGTAAATCAGGTCAAAATTGACGGAAGAGAATCCGTGTTTCCGCAACATCGACACCGTCTCCCGGACGATTTTTTCCGGCTGTATGCGGTGAATCGCCAATTGCACCCTGGGATCCAAATCCTGAACACCGAGAGAAGCGCGGGAACAGCCGAGGCGACGAAACGCGGCGACAATTTCCTCCGTTGCCGTTCGCGGATCTATCTCGACGGAAATCTCCGCGTCCGACGAAAACCGAAACGCGCCGCGAAGCATTGCGGAAAGCCGGTCTATCTGCGCCGGAGAAAGCGCACTCGGAGTCCCGCCCCCGAAATGCAGTTGCCGAACGACGAGGTCCAAGCCCAGATGTGTTTTTTTTAGAAAAATCTCCTTTTCCAATGCGTCAAGATAGCGGTCTGCGGCGGCATCTCCTTCGCCGGCGGGAACGTTTGTGCAACCGCAATACCAGCAGAGTTTTCTGCAAAACGGGATATGAACGTAGAGCGAAATCTCGTTCCCGCCCGAGGCAATATCCTCGCGCATCACGCGAAAAAGCTCCGAAACGGGAATATCATCGCGAAACTGCAACGCCGTCGGGTAAGACGTATAGCGCGGACCCGGGACGTTATATTTTTTGACCAAGTCGAAATCTACGTTCATCGCGCAACAATCTACGCCGCGCTGACGCGTTCGACAAATTGAAATTTAGCGTGCCTGAATCCGGTTCGCGGACGCGTTTTTCAGGCGGCGCGGGAACGATAGAAGCGGAAGATTTTTACCGCCGCCAAGACGCAGAACAGCATGAGAAAAATCTTAACACCGGAAGTCCCGTCCGTTTTTTCCCTCGGCGGGAACACGAAAACGGCGCGCGACTTTGAGGCATCATTGTTCTCGGAAACGTAAGTTTTCGCCTTGCCGTCCCGGAAACCGGAATCGAGGAAGAGCGCTTCTCCGTCCGGCGTTCCCGCGACGTTTTCCGCCGCGAAAGTTTCCGGTGCAATTCCGAAAACTTCGAGCGTTTCCGCAGACTCGTCGAGGGGAAGCAATTTCCAAATCTCCCGATTCGCGCAAACGATTTCCGCAGGCAAAAGCTCATGCACACGCCGCTCGCCGCGCTGAACGGAATTCAGCGGGTGGTCATAAACCACGGTAACGTTAACCGGCGCGGACTCCTTCGCAAAAATCGGAAGCCATACGGCACTTTTTTCCGTATCGGACAAAGGCACGACGCGGGCGGCGTTCCCGTCAACGGAAACCGAGCGCAAAGCACCGCCCTCGGGCACGAGAATACGCAGGATATCGCTCCGTTTGGCGCTCAGTGTGATTTGCTCTTCCGTCGTCGCCTTTTCGCGGTCAAACACGGTATAGCGACGCAGTTCTTCCGCGCAGAAGGAATCGCGGTGGACATCGGAAAAACTTTCGCGCCACGCGGAAACGGTTTCGGCAAAAATTTCAGCTTCCGCAGGAAATTTTTCCGCGTATTTTTCGACAAACCATTCGCCCCCGCTCAAAACCGCACGCAACACCTCGGGAACGTCGTTTTCCGAAACCTTTTCCGGCGAATGCGATTTGAGATTTGAAAAAACGTTCCCGCGCTCCACGGCGAGCCACGCCGTTTGCCGATCGGCACCGACAACGGAGACGCGGGGAATGCGCACCGTATTTTCCGCCGGAAGCAACGTAAAGAATTCCGCCGCAAGCGAGGTTCGCCCTCGAACGGGTTTCGCAAAAACGAGCTCGCTCACGCCGGGTTCTGTTTCCGATTTTTTTGCGGAAAGAAGGTCTTCACCGGAAAAGCGCACCGCCAGCGCATTGTCCGGCAGACGCACGCTCACGGAGGAACGCGCCACGTTATCGACATCGAAAACCATATCTACGCGGGAAAACGCATAGCGACCCTGCGGACGGATTTTGTGCAGCCAGCAGACATTCGTAACCGGCTTGGATTCGAGAACGGAAAATTTCGGGGATTCCGTCCCGCGATTGAAATAACGGAAGCAAAACGTGTCGCCGTGCCCTTCCGCAGAAGCCTCCGAAGGCATCGTGCGCCCGGCGGATTCGGGAACGAGGCGCAAGCCCTCATCAACGGAGACGGAAACTTCCCCGCGTTGCATTTTTGCATTTTCGACGAAAAAGCCCGGCAAGGTCCATTCCCGAGCTTCTTTCGGGAACGCTCCGGAAAGCCATATCTGAAATTCCTGTTCGCCTTCGAGCGCACTTCTCAAGCGCATTCTCACGCGCGAAGCTCCGTCGTCCAACGGCATTTTTTCCCAGTAGGCGAGAAGGTCGCCGCGAATAACATCGACGGAAACGCCCGCCGGAATCCGAAAATCGATATTGAAAATTTCGGCACGGGAAACCGTTGCCTTCAAATTGATTTCGGCGCGAACGGTCTCTCTATCGACAAAGAATTTTTCGTCGCTCGTAATGCGCAGGTTCGGACTGACGGCGGAGAGCTCGGCTTCGAACGCCCCGGCTTTGTCCACGGTGCGAAATGCCCGCCGCAAACGCAAACCCGGCTCCAATTCCATCCCGGCGGCGGCGAAGGACGCATTAAATTCGTCCTCATCGACGGGGACCAAATCGCCGACGTGGACGGCATCGAGTTGCAGGGAGTCGCCCGTGGCGATACCGACGGTGCGCACCTGCTCGTCGCAATCAAGCGCTTCGAGCGCGGCGAATTTTTGTCGCACCGGCAGGACACTTAACTGTGCCTGCGTAAAAACAGAAAGCGAGAAATCCGAAACACGGGGCGCCGTAAAAAGCACAGTCAGCATTCCCGTTTCGCGATTAAAATTCCAACGATGAACCGCCGCGCCCTCAATGCGGGAAACGGAAAACGGGGACGGAATGCGAATGCGAACGCGGGAAACTTCTCCCTGTGCGGGAACGAACTTCATCACGTGGCGCCCCTCAATTACCCCGGCGGAAGGCACGTAAAGATTTTCCCCCGAGGCAAACACGCGCACCGACTCGCGCGAACGGTCTCGTTCCCGGGGGTTCCAATAAACCTCGCGTTCCGCCTTCGGTTTAAAAACGATTTGAGCGATCTGGGATTTTTCTCCCCACGCCGTAAGCGTCGTCGTTACGGCGCCCTTTGCCGAAACCTGAACTTCCGAACGGGGAACGTGAACGGTAGCGACATCCGCCGCCGCCGCGCCGGAAAGAATCGGAAATCCGCGAGCGTTTTCCGCCAATGCAAGCTCATAGGAGAACTCGGCGGAAAACGTTCCCGCGCGTTCCAGAACAACCTGATAAACCTATCCGGAACCCTCCGAGCGGATGCGTTCCAACCGCAGCATGG
>CAZPYE010000068.1:0-10173 GCA_964590115.1 uncultured Enterobacteriaceae bacterium | reverse complement strand
GATGCCATCAGACCGTGCAGATTCCACGGTGTCGCGATGATAACGACATCGATGTCTTCGCGTGCACAAAGATTCTCCCACGCGCTTTCCGTTCCCGCGTAAACATTCGGCGCGGGAACGTCCGGACGCCGTTCCGCACAGACGCGCGAGGCTTCATCCGCCCGCAAAGAATCCCTGTCGCAAACGGCAACCACCTGCGCAAACGGCACGCCCAAAATTTCGCCGAGCAATCCGCGATAGCCTTTGGCGCTTCCGGAATCCGAAGAAAAACCGCTCCCCCGCCGCCCCAGCCCGATGAACCCGACGCGCACGCGTTCAAGGGGCTCCGTCGTCAGCGTGAGCACGGATTTCGCACCCGCCGGGCGGGGATGCGCCGCAAAAGGCGAATTCTCCGAAGCGGCGTTCCCGCCCGGAGCCTCCCGCGATATCGCTCCCAAAAAAGACGGCACGGCAACAACGCCCGCGCCGGCAAATGCAAGATGTTTTAAAAATTCCCTGCGTGACTGCTGATTTTTTTCTTTCATAAATTCCTGCTGCGGAGACGCCAATTAAGCGTCGCCGAAAGCAAGAATTTCTTCCGGGGAAACCGTTGCGGTTCCGAACTTTCCGACAACGATTCCCGCCGCCGTATTGGCGAAATGAGCCGCCGTTTCCAAATCCGCCCCGGCGGAAAGCGCCATGGTCAAAGAAGCGATTACGGTATCGCCCGCTCCGGAAACGTCGAAAACTTCACGTGCGTAAGTCGGAATCAGTTTTTCCACTTTCCCTTCGCGGGAAAGCAGCATGCCGTCGGCGCCGAGTGTTATGACCAAAAGCTTCGGATGATGCTTTTCCCAAATGCGGCGACAAATTTCCTCCGCCGGAAAATCCGTTCCCGAAATTTCGTTCCCGATGTCGGCGAGCTCAATCGCTTCACTGCGGTTCGGCGTAATCAGCCCGATGTTTTCAAACGGCAGACGGCGACGCGGCTTCGGATCAAGCGAAACGAGAATGCCGCGCTTTTCGGCAATTCCGAGCACGTCGGCAAGCAACCCCATATCAATGGTGCCCTTTGCGTAGTCGGAAACGATGACGGCATCGGCGCGGTCCGCCTCGCCGAGCAGCGCGGACCGGACATCCGGCGCCGTCAGCGCATAGGCGGCAGGCGGTTGCTCGCGGTCAATGCGGCAAAGTTGCTGATTGCGCACGACGACACGGGATTTGATGATGGTTTGAATTTCGGGACGCCGAAATTCCGGCGGGAACGCAATCGCGTTCTGCGAAAGAATTTTTGCCAAATCCGTTCCCGCCGCATCTTCTCCGAAAAGCCCGCAAAGCACCGCCGCCGCGCCGAGCGAGCGAATGTTCAATGCAACGTTTGCAGCACCGCCGGCAACATGACGATCCCGCATCACATTTACCACGGGAACGGGAGCTTCGGGGGAAATGCGCGTGGCATCGCCGTGAACGTAATGGTCGAGCATAACATCGCCGACAACGAGAATGCGTTTTTCGCAAATCTTTTGCAGTAAGGCTTTCATGAGCGGGGGAGAGGATTTTCTGTTCGCCCCGGATAATACTCTTTATCCCGCAGAAATGAAAATCGAAATTTAGTGTCGTCGGGAACGCGCATACGCCGTATTTCGTAAAACTCCCCGTCCGTTCGGCTCCGTCTCCGCCTCGCTCTCGCATTCCCGTAAATTTTCAATTTGCGGCTTGAAGCCGAAAGCGCGGAGTTTTTCAATCTCTGTCCGTGAATCCGAATCGTTTTTTGCTCATTGATGCCTCTTCGCCGATTTCCGTTTGCGCGGGAACGCTGGACGAAAGCGCCCGTTCGTGGCATCTGTTTTCGGAAGAAAAATCCGCCGCCCTCGAAGGCGTTTTTGACGCCATAAAAAAAGCCTGCAAAACCGCCGGCACGGGCGACATCCGCGGTTTCCTTTTCTGCGAAGGTCCGGGGTCAATTCTCGGCATTCGCATCGCCGCCGCCGCCATTCGGGCGCGGCTTGCACTCGACCGCGCCGCACGCGTTCCCGCCCGCCCCGTCTTTTCCTATCAGAGTCTGCATCTCGCCGCCCACTTGATTTTGCGGGCTTATCCCGAGGAAAAAAACTTTCTCGTCGCCGCAGAATCCCGCATGAATACGTGGAATATTCTCCGCATAACAAACGGAACGCCCGAGGAAAAATTCACCGAAATCAAAACGCCGGAAACGGAACGTCTCGCGTCCGAAAAAATTTTCATTTTGCCCCATCGCCGCAAACTTCCGCCCGCCTTCTCCGCCGCCGCGCCCTGTCCCGTTTTCGACTTACTGAAAAATGACGCCGCCGTTTTTTCGGACGTTCCCGCGCTCCTGCACGATTGCGGGAACGCACCCGATGCCGTAAACACATCAGATATCAATTCCTATGCGCGTTGGACGCCCGAGCGACACCGCGGCGAAAATTGCTGAACGACGACGACATCCGCAATCGAAATGAATCCGGCATTTTCAGTTCCCTTACCGCGTGCTTGGGCGGAAATCGACTTGCCCGCATTTGAACGCAATGTCGTAAAAATTAAGGCCTCGCTGCCGAACCGCGTCCGCTACATCGCCGTAGTCAAAGCCGACGGCTACGGACACGGCGTCGCGCACATCGTCGAACGCCTTTTGCAATGCGGAATCGACAGCTTCGCCGTGGCAAACGCCCGCGAGGGTTCCGACGTTCGCTACATCGCACCGCAGTCCGAAATCGCCATTCTCGGACCGACGCTTCCGGATGAAGTGCCCCAAGCCCTTGCGGACGACTTAACGATTGCCGTTTCCGATTCCGAAGAAATTTTCAAACTCGCAAACATTGCGAAAGCACTGAACCGGCGCGCGCGCGTAAACATCGCCGTGGACACCGGAATGGGGCGAATGGGCGTTTGGCACGAGCAGGCGGAAGCCGTTTTTTCCGCAGTCTCATCGATGCCGGAACTGGATTGGCGCGGCGTATTCACGCACTTTTCCAGCGCGGACACCTCGCCGGAATACACGGAACTGCAACGTTCCCGCTTCCTTTCCGCCGTCGAAAAAATCCCGGCACGGCAACGGGAACGCCTCACGATTCATGCCGATAATTCCGCAGGGCTGGAAACCTTTTCGCGGGAACGCCCCTTCAACGCAGTGCGCGTCGGCATTCTCCAATACGGATGGAAACCCGCCCCCGGCTCTCTTTTTGAAAAAATTTCCCCGGAACCGGTTCTCTCCTTCCGCACGCGCGTCGGACTTGTAAAAACGCTCCCCGCGGGAACGCCCGTAAGCTACAACCGCACCTTCACCCTGAAAAAAGATTCTCGAATCGCCGTTCTCACCGCCGGATACGGAGACGGCATTCCCACCGCCGCCAGCAATCGAGCCGAAGTTATCGTGCGCGGGAAACGCCTGCCCGTCATCGGTCGCGTTACGATGGATCAAACGCTCATCGATGCCGCCGCACTGCCCGAAATCGCCGTCGGCGACGCGGCGACACTCATCGGAGAAAACGCCGATAGCCGCATTTCCATCGAAGAATTTTGCGATGCCGGCGACTGCATTCCGTGGGAAGCCCTTGTTTCCATCACGAAACGCGTGCCGAGAATCTATCGGGGACTGCGCATCCAGTAAAAACGCCCGACACCCGAGACAAGCCGCCCTCTAAATTTCAATTTGCGTTCCCGTGGCGTTTTTCCGAAAATCGCCCGCATTATGGCTACGGAACTCATTCTTGCGGTTGACCTCGACGACAAGGAGATTGCGAAAAATTTTCTCGCACCTCTGCGCGGCGAACTTTCCTGGGTAAAACTCGGATTGCAAATGTTTTTGAAATACGGTCCGAGCATCGTCGACGAATTTGCCGACGCCGGATTCAAAGTTTTTCTCGATCTGAAACTGCACGACATCCCGAACACCGTCGCCTCCGCCGTTAAAAGCCTTCGCGGGCGCCCCTGCGGAATGCTCACGATTCACACGCTCGGGGGAAGCGAAATGATGCGCCGGGCCATCGATGCCGCCGCCGACGCGCTCCCGCAAACACGCCTGCTCGGCGTTACCGTGCTCACCTCAATGGACGAAGCTCAACTCGCCGGCATCGGCATTTCGCGCGTGCCGATGGCACAAGTCGAAGTTTTGGCAAAACTCGCCGCCGAAGCGGGAATGCGCGGACTGGTTTGCTCGCCTCTCGAACTACCGAACCTGCGCGGCTTCCTCGGAAACGAAATCGCATTGGTTACGCCGGGAATTCGCCCGAAAACAGCCGCCCGTGACGACCAAAGCCGCGTGATGACACCGGCGGACGCCGCCGCCGCAGGAGCCGATTACATCGTCGTCGGAAGACCGATTCTGAAAGCTCCCGATCCGGTCGCCGCAACGCGAGCGATACAGAGCGAACTCAAATAAACAGCATCCCTATTTTTTGATTTTTATGGACGCGCCGAAAGAACGTATTCGACTGCAAAAATATTTGTCGCAAGCGGAAGTCTGTTCCCGCCGTGCGGCGGAAACGCTGATTACCGACGGCGAAATTACCGTGAACGGCAAAGTCGCCGAACTCGGGCAAACCGTCGTTCCCGGGGAAGACGATGTGCGCCTCAACGGAAAAAAGATCACACTTGAAGCGCGTTCCCGCATCGTTCTGATGATGAACAAACCGCGCGGTTACGTGTGCACCAATCTCGACCCGCACAACGCTCAAACCGTATTTCAGCTGATTCCGCCGGAATACGCGGCGCACAAGCTCTTTTGCGTCGGGCGCCTCGACAAGGACAGCGAAGGACTTCTCCTCATCACCAACGACGGAGAGCTCGCCAACAACATCATTCATCCGTCGGGCAATATTCTGAAACGCTACGAAGTTACGCTCAACCGCGACTTCGACCCCGCCCTCACGCCGCGCCTGCTCAAAGGCGTAAAACTCAAAAACGAAAAGGACGAGGACGAGTTTCTCCAATTTGCCAACATCGTCCGCTTCCCGGATCCGCGAAAACTCGAAATCCACTTAAAACAAGGCAGAAAACGCGAAATCCGCCGCCTGTTCGAAGTCTTCGGGTTTTTCGTCAAAACGCTCGTGCGCTTCCAAATCGGCGGACTTATTTTGAAAAAAATGCCGGCGGGCGATTGCCGTAAACTTTCTCAAAAAGAGATCGATTCCGTTTTTGCCAAAGGCGGGAACGCCTCTGCCGGACACAGCGGCGTGAAAAAGCCGAATCGCGCCGCACTGCGCGGCAAAAAAGCCACGGAACGCAAAACATCCACACATAAGAAAATCTCGACTCGCACCGCTTTGCGGGAACGCGACGCGCAGAAACTGCGGGAACGCGCAAAATTCCAAGCTCAAAAACGCGCTCACCCGAAGCCCGTCGAAGAGTCCGATGCCGAATTTTCCGAAAATTCTTTCGCAAAAAAACGCCCCGAAGTTTCACGCGAAAACGTGTGGCAACGCGGAATCCGTCCGCATCACAAAAACGCGCGAACCCGCAATTATGCCTCGCGAAAAAAAAGAAATTAGAAATGAGGAATGAGAAATCAGAAAACCGGAAAACTTTCTCATTCCTAATTTCTCATTCCTAATTCCTCATTCCTAATTCCTCATTCCTAATTCCTCATTCCTAATTCCTAATTCCTCATTCCTAATTCCTAATTCCTAATTCCTAATTCCTCACTCCTCCTAAATGCTTTCCCCGGAAACAATTCACGTCAAGGGCGCGCGGGAACACAATCTGAAAAACCTCGAACTTCGGATTCCGCGCGGCAAACTCGTTGTGATTACCGGCGTTTCCGGCTCGGGGAAATCTTCGCTCGCGTTCGACACCGTTTACGCCGAAGGTGCACGCCGGTATTTGGAAAGCCTGTCGGCGAAAATGCGTGCGAATTTGGAGCAAATCCCGCGCCCCGACGTCGATTTCATCCACGGACTTTCGCCCGTCATCGCCATCGAGCAACGCAGCTCCGCCAACAGCAATCCGCGCGCCACCGTCGCCACCGCCACGGAAATCGCCGACTACGCCCGCCTGCTCTGGTCGGTCGCGGGAACGCAATTCTGCCCGGACGACGGCGGCGAAATCACGCGCCGTTCGCTCGACGATTGCCTCGAACAGCTCTGCGCCATGCCCGCGGGAACGAAACTCATCCTCGGCGCACCCTACGCACAAATCAAACGTGCCCTGCTCGCCGACGAACTCGAAAATCTGCGCCGACGCGGTTTCCAGCGCATTCGCATCGACGGCGAAATTTTCGACCTCGACGACCCGCTTCCCGAATTTAAGAAAAAATCCGCACTCGCGCTCGACCTCATCGTCGACCGACTCGTCATTTCCGCCGACGCGCGTTCCCGCCTTGCGGACTCGCTCGAACTCGCTTTCCGGGAAGGGAAAAACCGCGCTTTCGCCCTTGTCCTCGGCGGCGAAGAATCGCCTCGAGAAATTCCGCTTCGCCTCGATTTTTCATGCAGTATTTGCGGAAAAACTTACGACGCGCTCACGCCGAAAAGTTTTTCCGAAAGCCACCCGGACGGCGCGTGTCCCGCTTGCGGCGGACTCGGCGAAAGACCGAAATTTCTGCCCGAACTCGTCGTTCCCGACCCGAAAAAATCGCTCAAAGACGGCGCAATCAAACCGTGGCGTTACGGCTCGAAAAAAATGATTACGCAACGCAACGCGTGGTTGCGCCAACTCGCCGAGCAAGTCCCGTTTTCGCTGAAAACGCCGTGGGAAGAACTCGACGCGGGAACGCGCGAACTCATTCTTCACGGGAGCGGCGAACGCGAATTTCTTTTGAAAACCGGACGCCGCAAACCCGCGCCGCGCCCCTTTGAAGGCGTGCTCGCCGACTTGGAAAAAACGGCGACAACGACGTCGAGCCTGCTTCTGCGCACGCGCCTGCTCGCATTTCAACACTCCGCGCCCTGCGAAACCTGCGGCGGTCTGCGCCTGAATCCGCGCGCGCTCGCCGTGCGCCTCAACGGAAAATCCGTCGGCGATTTTTTCAAAATGACCGTTCCCGCCGCGCTCGATTTTGTCAAAAATCTGAAAAACGCCCCCGCGATTGCCCCCTTGGAAGACGCACGCGCCGGCTTGGAAAAACGTCTCCGATTTTTGGATACGACCGGGCTTTCCTACCTGACGCTCGACCGCGCCTACGCCACGCTTTCCGGCGGAGAAGTTCAGCGCGTGCGCCTCGCCGCGCAACTCGGCTTGGGACTCGTCGGCGTAACGTATATTCTGGACGAACCGAGCATCGGTCTGCATCCGGCGGACCACGCGCGGCTGATTGCGCAGATGAAAGATTTGCGCGACCGCGGGAACAGCGTGCTCGTCGTCGAACACGACCGCGACACGATCTCGGCGGCGGACTACGTGGTCGAAATCGGTCCCGGCGCGGGAACGCAGGGCGGCGAACTCGTTTTTGCGGGAACGCTTTCGGAATGCCTCGCCGACGGCAATTCGCGCACGGCGAAATTTCTCGGCGAAACCCCGGACGAACGTTCCCGCGAAATTGCGGAAGCGTTCCCGCGCGTCGAACCGAAGCGATTTTTCACGGTGCGCGGCGCGGCGGAAAACAATTTAAAAAATATCGACGTCGCCTTCCCGATCGGGGCGTTGACCGTTGTTTGCGGTGTTTCCGGCTCCGGGAAATCGACACTCATCAACGGCATCCTCGGAAACGCCGCCGCCCGTAAAATCAATCGCGCCAAAAGCATTCCCGGCAAACATGCGGGAATCGACGGACTGGAAAATTTTGAAGGATTTGTCCGCATCGACCAATCGCCGATCGGACGCTCGCCGCGCTCGAATCCCGCCACGTTTACGGGCATTTTTGATTTGTTGAGAAAACTTTACGCCGCCACGCCGCTCGCCAAAATGCGCGGTTACGACGCAGGAAGATTTTCTTTTAACAAACGCGGCGGACGTTGCGAAAAATGTCAAGGAGAAGGACAAATCGCCCTCGATATGCAGTTTCTCGGCGAAACTTGGGTCGAATGCCCGAGTTGCCGCGGCACGCGCTACAATCGCGAAACGCTCGACGTGCTTTTTAAAGGACTGAATATCGCGGAGGTCCTCGACATGACGATTGCCGATGCCTGCACGTTCTTCCGCGCACAACCGAATCTGCACAATTTGCTGACGACACTCGACGAAGTCGGGCTCGGCTACCTGAAACTCGGACAGCCCGCGACGACGCTCTCCGGCGGCGAGGCCCAACGCCTCAAGCTCGCGCTCGAACTTTCCAAGCGAACGCGGGAACGCACGCTTTACCTGCTCGACGAACCGACTACCGGACTACATTGGAGCGACATTCGTCTCCTGCTCAAATTGCTTTTCAAGCTGCGCGACGCCGGGCACACCCTCATCGTCATTGAGCACAACAGCGATGTCGTGCGCTGTGCAGACCGGCTCATCGAACTCGGTCCCGAAGGCGGGAACGCGGGCGGCCACCTTATTTTCACGGGAACGCCCGACGAACTCCGCTCCCGCGCTTCCACACCCACCGCCAAGTTTTTGTAAAAGGAACCTGCGGGAAACGTCGCCGCGCGGCGAGGCGGCTCCCCGTTCGGCGGTGCAAAATTTGTTTTGTTTCGCCGGGAACGCGGAATTAGATTTTTCCCCGAAAAAAAATATGAACGCAGAACATCCTTTTATTTCGGAAGATTTTTACGTCGATTGGGCGCAACTGACGCCGGAGCGCATCGTTCCCGACATCGAATTCGCACTCGAACGCGCACGCGCAAACATCGAAAAAATCTGCACGCAGACTCCGTCGGAGATTTCCTTCGATGCCACACTGCTCGGTTTCGCACGCGCCACGCGGGAACTCGGGCGAGCGTGGGGACGCGTCTGCCACCTCGAAAGCGTCGAAAACACGCCCGCGCTCCGCGAAGCCTACAACGCCGTTTTGCCGAAAGTAACGGAATTTTTCAGCTCGCTCACGCTCAACGCGCGCCTTTGGGAAAAAATCAAAGCCGCCGCAGAGCGCGTTCCCGCGGGAACGCTCAACACCGTGCAACAGCGTTTTCTCGACGAAACGCTCGCCGATTTTCGCGAAAACGGTGCCGACTTGCCCGACGACAAAAAATCCCGCCTTGCCGCCATCAACGCCAAGCTCGCCGAACTCACGACAAAATTCGGCGAAAACGTGCTTGATTCCACCAACGCGTGGGAAAAATTCGTTGCCGACGAAACGCTTCTCTCCGGCGTTCCCGCAAGCGCGAAAGCCGCCGCAGCCGCGTCCGCCAAGGCGAAAAACCGCGACGGCGAATTCCGTTTCACGCTCCAAGCGCCCTCGCTTGTTCCCGTGATGCAATACGCGGAAAACGACGCGCTGCGCCGTGAGTTTTGGGAAGCTTCCAATGCCGTCGCCCGCGACGATGCGAAATTTGACAACACACCGCTCGTCCGCGAAATTCTCACCCTGCGCGACGAAAAAGCGAAGCTCCTCGGTTTCACCGATTTCGCCGATTACACGACTTCACGCCGCATGGCGAAAAGCGGGAAAAACGCCCGCGAGTTTGTCGAAAATCTGCGTTCCCGCGTAGATTCTTTTTTCAAAAAAGAAACGGACGACCTCGCAAAATTCGCGCGGGAACGCGGCGACGTCTGTGCCTCCGAAACGGGAAAACTCGCTCCGTGGGCGGTCGGTTATTGGGCGGAAAAGCTCCGCCGCGAACGCTACGATTTCGACGAGGAAAGCCTGCGCCCCTACTTTGAAGTGAATGCCGTCATCGCGGGTGCTTTCGCGATAGCGGAAAAGCTTTTCGGCGTGAAAATCGTCGAAAAAACGGGCGTTCCCGCGTGGCACGCGGAAGTGAAAACCTACGAGGTTTTCGACGGAGAAAAACTGCTCGGCGCGTTTTACACGGATTGGCATCCGCGCGAAACCAAACGCGCCGGCGCGTGGATGAATTTTCTCGCGACGCGCGGCGAAGGCGTTCCCGCGCACCTCGGGCTGATTTGCGGAAATATGTCGCCCGCCGTGGACGGCAAGCCGGCGTTGCTTTCGTTCGACGAAGTACTGACGATTTTTCACGAGTTCGGGCATCTTCTTCACCACGTTTTGAGCGAAGTCGAAATTCCCGAGCTCGCGGGAACGAACGTCGCGTGGGATTTTGTCGAGCTTCCCTCGCAAATCATGGAAAACTGGTGCAAGCACGCGGAGTCGCTGAGCCTTTTTGCCAAGCACTTTGAAACCGGCGAAGCGCT
>CAZPYE010000067.1:0-10207 GCA_964590115.1 uncultured Enterobacteriaceae bacterium | reverse complement strand
CGTGTGCTTGTAAAGTTTGTTCATCACGACGCGTTCGGATTCGCCGCGCTTCAGTTCGATCACGATGCGCGTGTTCGCGTCGGATTCGTTGCGCAGGTCGCGCACTTCCGGAAGCACTTTTTCGTTCACGAGTTCCGCAATGCGTTTCACGAGAGCTTCGCGATTCACGTTATACGGAATTTCCGTGATAACGATTTGTTCAAAACCGTTTTTGATTTCTTCGATGTGCGCGATCCCGCGAACTTTCACGATCCCGCGCCCCGTGCGCAGATATTGCTTAATGCCGTCCGTTCCGCAAATGCAACCTCCGGTCGGGAAGTCCGGACCTTTGACGATTTCTTCGATTTCGTCGAAAGAAAGCATCGGGTTGTCGATGAGGCGGCAACAAACTTCGACGAGTTCGCCGAGGTTGTGCGGCGGAATATTCGTAGCCATACCGACGGCAATCCCGGTCGAACCGTTCAGGAGCAAGTTCGGGAGCGCACTCGGAAGCACGCTCGGCTCCGTCGTGGACTCCTTGTAATTCGGCTGAAAATCGACGGTATCCTCGTCGATATCGCGTAGCAAATCTTCGGAAAGTTCCTGCAGACGGCACTCGGTGTAACGGTAAGCCGCCGCCGAGTCGCCTTCGATCGAGCCGAAGTTACCCTGTCCGTCCACGAGCGGATAGCGCATGACCCAATCCTGCGTGAGGCGCACGAGCGTGTCGTAAACGGAGCTGTCGCCGTGCGGGTGGTAGTTTTTCAGAACTTCCCCGACCACGCCGGCGCATTTGTCATAAGCCGTGTTGTGGCGCAAGCCTTCCCGCAACATCGCGTAAAGCACGCGGCGTTGCACCGGCTTTAAACCGTCGCGCGCATCGGGAAGTGCGCGGGAAACAATGACCGACATCGAGTAATCGATGTAGGCGGTCTGCATGATATCCGTAATATTTGTCGGAGAAAGACGTTCGGTTGTATCCATTTGTTTTTACAAATTCTTTAAAGGTTTAAAACTTTGCGGGAACGCTTAAACGTCGAGGTAAGACGTGTTGAGTGCGTTGTCTTCAATGAACTGGCGGCGCGGCGGAACGTCGTCGCCCATGAGCATCGTAAACACGCGATTTGCCTCCGCAGCGTCTTCGACCGTAACTTTGAGGAAGCGGCGCGTTGCCGGATCCATGGTTGTTTCGAAGAGTTGCTTCGGATTCATTTCCCCGAGACCTTTGTATCGGGAAATCGTAAGTCCGCGGCGACCGAGTTCGCGAATTTTTGCAATAAGTTCAAGCATGGAGCAAAGCGGATAGCGTTTCGCATCTTCGTCTGTTCCCGCCCCTTCGATGAGTTCGTAGCGCGGGGCTTCGCTTGCGGTAAACTGATTGATATCGAGTCCGAGTGCGGCGAGCTGTTGCAGAATTTTCGTCATTTGCCCGGCTTCGTAAATTTCGTAAACGCTGACGCGCTGTTGCACCTTCTGCCCGTCCTCGCCTTCGATCTCGCGAATATTCGTCGCAGCGGTGATATCTTCGACTTCCATGCGGGCGAAGAAGCTGAGGCGTTCGTCGTCCGTAAAGAGATACTCAAAAGTCTCATTATTTCCGGTGCGCACGCGTGCAAGGAAACGCGGGAGTTCCTGTGTGTCGCGCTTGTGCGTGTCGAGATACGTTGCAAGGTCGCAACCGTAACGCCCGACGCCGCGACCGAGCACTTCGAGACGAGCCATATTTTCCACGATTTTGTCGAGTGCCTCCGGAGCGAAGCATTGGCTGTCTCGCTTGCGGAAGAGCGAAATATCTTCCGTTCCGAGCTTGAGCAACATTGCGTTCATCTGTGCGTCGTTTTCGACGTATTGCTCTTTCTTTTTGCGCTTTACCTTATACAGCGGCGGTTGCGCGATGTAAACGTAGCCGGCGTCGATGAGTCCGCGCATATAGCGGAAGAAGAACGTGAGCAAAAGCGTGCGGATGTGAGCGCCGTCAACGTCAGCGTCCGTCATGATAACGATTTTGTGATAACGCGCCTTTTCGATATTAAAATTCGCGTCGTCGTTCTTCCCGCCGTCGCCGATACCCGTGCCGAACGCGGTAATCATGGCGCGGATTTCGGCGTTTTCGAGCATTTTGTCGAGGCGGACGCGTTCGACGTTCAGAATTTTCCCGCGAAGCGGAAGAATCGCCTGCGTGCGGCGATCACGCCCCTGCTTGGCGGAACCGCCTGCGGAGTCACCTTCGACGAGGTAAATTTCGCATTGAGAAGGGTCTTTTTCGGAACAGTCGGCGAGTTTACCGGGAAGACCGCCGCCGGAAAGCGCGCCCTTGCGGACGGTTTCGCGGGCTTTGCGTGCGGCTTCGCGGGCACGCGCGGCATTCGTCGCCGTCGTGATAATCGCCTTCGCCATCGCAGGGTCTTTTTCAAAGGAATATTTCAAACCTTCGCCGACCACGTTTTGGACGATACCTTCGACCTCCGGATTGGTGAGGCGCGTTTTATTCTGCGACTGGAATTTCGGATCCGGATGTTTGACGGAAACGACGGCGACAAGGCCTTCCTTCATATCGTCGCCCGTGAGTTTCGGGTCTTTGTCCTTGAGAAGATTGTTCGCCTTGGCGTAGTTGTTGACGACACGCGTAAGCGCCGAACGGAAGCCGGAAAGGTGAGTCCCGCCTTCCGGATTGTTGATGAGGTTTGTGTAAGCGTAAACGATTTCCGAGTAGCGGCGGTTATACTGCAAAGCGACATCCACCGTCATTTTTGAGATTTTTTTGCCGGACTCGGAAACGTAATTTTTCGGCAAAACGACCGGGTTGGTCGGATCCGTGATATCCACTTCCGCCGTAATCAGAATCGGATTCTTAAAGAGCGTTTCTTCTCCGGAATTAAGGTAGGCGACGTATTCCGCCAAACCTTCGTTGAAGTGGAAGGTTTCTCGGTGCCCCGTGCGTTCGTCTTCGATAGAGATTGTGATTCCGGGAACGAGAAAGGCGAGTTCGCGCAGACGGCGTGCCAGTGTTTCGTATTTAAATTCGAGCACCGTAAAAATTTCCGGGTCCGGCAAAAACGTGATTTTCGTGCCCGTCTTTTTCGTTTTTCCGAGCACGCGAATCGGAACGGTTACTTCCCCGCGGCAAAACTGCATGTTGTGCACTTCGCCGTCGCGACAAACCTCCGCTTCAAAAAATTCGGAAAGCGCATTCACGCACTTGGCGCCGACACCGTTCAAACCGCCGGAAACCTGATACGCGCCCTTTTCGAACTTCCCGCCCGCGTGCAGGTTCGTCAGAACGAGCTCCAGCGTCGGAATCTTTTCTTCCGGGTGCATGGCGACGGGAATTCCGCGCCCGTTGTCCGCCACGGAAACGGAACCGTTCCCGTGGATCGTTACTTTGATTTCGGAGCAAAATCCGGCGAGTGCTTCGTCAATGGAGTTATCGACGATTTCGTAAACACAGTGGTGAAGCCCGGTTTCATTCGTGTCCCCGATATACATACCCGGGCGTTCCCGCACCGCTTTCAGCCCTTTGAGGCGTTTAATGTCGGAGGCATCATAAGAGGCGTTTCCGGCATCCTTCTTAGAGATTTTTTCGCTATCGCTCATAATAAAAATTCAAAAATACAAAGGGGGAATTCTGTCATCCCGGAGAGATCGGCGCAATCGTTTTCTCTTTTTAATAATCACGCACGCGCTCGCGCGCACGCACGCGAGGAGGCGGTCAACACCGCGGCATTGCGGTTCAGGCAAAAATTTTCCGCCGGAAGACAAACCACGCGGCAAGCCCGAAACAGACGCCGGCGCTCAGCCCGAGACAGGGCTCCAAGCCGACCACTTCATTAAACCCGCCGAGCAATAGCGTTCCGAACGGGAACGTACCCGTAAACGCCATTGTGTAGAGGCTGATTACGCGTCCGCGAAAACGCTCGCTGAGGTTTATCTGAACCAACGTATTTGACGATGCCCCCACGAGAACACTTCCGAACCCTGCCGTAAACAGCATTACAAAAAACAGCCACAACGCAGGGGCCGTCGAAATAACCAGAAGCGAGCCGCCGACAAGGCAATTTCCCAAAATCAAAAATCGCGGCAAAAACCGTGCTCTTTTCAGGAAAGCAATCAAAAGCTCGGCAAGTATCGCCCCGACACCCGTAACAGTCAGCATACGCCCGTAGAGCTCCGGCGTTCCCGCGTAAATTCTGTCGGCAAACATCGGCAACAGAACCGTGTAGCTGAAACCGAACGTGCTCAACAGCGCGATACAGCAAATCACCGTACGCAACACGGGAACGCTCCACATGTAGCGGATACCCTCAAGCAACGAGCAAATCGGACCGCAATTTGCCCCTGCGGGAACGGGCTTTGCGTCAAAGCGCATCGCGGCGAGCAGAAAAATCGTCGGAATCATCAAAACCGCGTCCGCGGCAAAGCAACATGCCGCACCGAAAAGCGCGTAAACTTCTCCGGCGACGGCGGGCGCGACGATACGCGTAAAGTTAAACAACGTGGAATTGAGCCCGATCGCCTGCGGCAAATCTTTTTTATCGTCGATAAACTTCGCAATCAGCGATTGCCGCGTCGGAATTTCCACGGCACCTACGAGTCCGCGCAAAAAGCAAAGTGTCAGCAAAAGCCACACCGCGTTCCCGTCAAAAACCTGAAAAAGCGTCAAACCCACGGCGGAAGCCAAGGCTCCGAACTGCACGGCGAGCAGCATCGTGCGGCGATTCACGCGGTCGATCATCACGCCGGCGAGCGGCGTCACGAAAAAGTGTGAGACCTGACTAAGAAACATTGCCACGCCCGACATCGTCGTCGAGCCCGTCAGCGCATAAACAAGCCACCCGATTGCCGTTTGCGTCATCCAGCTTCCCGTGAGAGAAATCGCATGCCCGGAATAGAACAATCTGTAATTTCGGGAACGAAACGGCGCCAATGCATCGGGAATTTTCATCGCAATTTTGCCCTTTTACGCCCGTTCCCGCGGGAACGCAAGAAGTAAAAAAACGCCCTCAAATCGCCGTCTCAGAACGGCAAAACAGGCAAAACAGGCAAAACATCTTCCCGGAGGCACAAATCGCTCTCGCACGGGAACGCGGATGGCGGCAAGGCGAGTTTTCGGCGGAATTTTTCAAAAGTTTCGAAATTTAAAATCCCGATTTTGCGGGAACGGGAAATTTCCAAAAAGCGTTCTTCCCGCTCAATGCCGAGAAAACGCCGATTCAGCAGGTTCGCCGCGATTCCCGTAGTCGAGCTTCCCGAAAACGGGTCAAGAATCCATGCCCGTTCCCGCGTCGAAGCGAGAATGACGCGCGCCAAAAGCGGGAGCGGTTTTTGCGTCGGATGTTTCCCGCAGGATTTTTCCCACGGAGCAATCGCCGGCAGATGCCACACGTCGCGCATTTGCTTCCCGCCGTTGAGCTCCCGCATCAGCTCGTAATTAAAGTAATGCGGAATTTTTTCAAATTTCCGAGCCCAAACAAGAAATTCGCTCGAATGCGTAAAATACCGGCACGACAAATTCGGCGGCGGATTCGTCTTCGCCCACGTCACGACATTCAGAATTTTAAAGCCCTGCTCTTTCAGAATTTTGGCAACGGAAAAAATATTGTGATACGTGCCGCTAACCCAAATCGTTCCCGCCGGAGCCAGTTTTTTGCGGGCTTGCGCAATCCATTCCCGCGTGAATGCCTCGTCCGAATCCTCGCCGCGGGAACGGTCCCAATCGCCCTTGTTCACGGAAACAACTTTCCCCGACTGAACGGAAACTCCGTCGTTAGAAAGAAAATACGGAGGATCCGCAAAAATCATGTCGAATTCGAAATCAAACGTCCGGAGCAAGCTCACGCAATCTCCGCGCAAAAGCGTAAAATCCCGATCGTGCGACTTGAAATAGTTCGGAATCATTTTTTCTTTTCGGAAACGGGAAGTCCCAAGCGCCAAAGCGGAATGTGCTCAAAATAATACGAGCATCCGACATCAATAATGTAATTGAGAACGTCCTTGTATTCCCGTTTTCGGAACCACTCTCCGAGTAAATAAATATATTCGACATCAATATTCACCGGAGATAACAGGCGTTTATACTGTTTCTTTTTAAAGTCGCAGGTTTGGAGTTTCTCGTCAACGGAACCGGCGACCTGTTGGAACTTGCACTCAATTACGTAGAGTGTGTTTCGAATAATAATAAAAATACTGTCATCCGGAAGTAGCCTCTTTGAAATGCAATCTTCCCAATTAATTCCGAGTTCATCTAAAAATTTATAAAATGCATACTTTTTAAAAATCCTAGCTACTTTTTTGCCTTCAAAAGATACGTTCCCGTCAACAACCGTGTATCCTTCGTATCCTTGAAGAAACGTCGCCAAATCTGTTTTCCCCTCGAAAGCTAATCCGGTTTGAGTGTTTGCGCCGCCAATACCGCCTCTAATCATAAGCTTTCCTCTCCTCAAAAATTGGAAATTAAAACTTCCGTGAGTTTGCCGCGCTTTGTCGCGTCGGCATTTACCATGCGGGAAGCGAGCACACGCCGAATTGAAAATCCCGCGTAAAGCGTGTCGAAAAACGGCGTTCCCGCCGCATCAAACGCATCGGAATTGCTTAATACCCAACGGGCTCCGCGTTTGTGAAGTTCCCCGCAAAAATCGCGCAGTCGCACTTGCTCCGAATCATCAAAACCGCCTTGCGCGTAAGTATTAAAATTCGACGTTTTGCTAAGAGGCTTGTACGGCGGATCCAGGTAAAACAAGGCGTTCCCGCCGGCATATTTCAGCGTTCCCGCAAAATCCCCGCAGAGGATTTCCGTGTTTTGCAACAGGCGGCTATCCGCACGAATCGTTTCCGCGTCGCAGATTTTCGGATTTTTATATTTTCCGAACGGAACGTTAAATTCGCCTTTGGCGTTCACGCGAAAAAGCCCGTTGAAGCAAGTGCGATTCAGGAAAATGAGCAACGCCGATGCGCGAATTTTATCGGGCGACACGTTCCCGTGCGGGCTTTTCGAAATAAGCGAATTAAACTCGGCACGCCGGGAAAGAAAGAATCCTCGCCGGGAGGCACCGTCTTGCGGGAGCGAAAAATATTCCCGCTCGATTTCGGAAAGCGCGGAAATCAGTTTTTCCGCTTCATCGCGAACGCAACAATAAGCATCGGACAGCACGGGGTTGATGTCATTGATGACGGCTTTCCCGATGCTTGCGCCCGCGCTCAAAAGCCGGAACAGAATCGCACCGCCGCCGACAAACGGCTCAACGTAAACTACGTTCTTATTCCGGAAAACATCCTGCGGGAACGCCTCAAAAATCTCATCGGCAAGTTGAGCCTTCCCGCCGACCCATTTCAAGAATGGCTTCCCGCCAAACGAGGCATACGGTTTTCCAATTCGGTGGACTTTGTGGCTCTCCCGGAGGCGCAGAGGCGCGGAGGTTCAAGAAAAAATCTCGTCACCGTTCCAAGGCAATCTCGCGGGAACGTAAATTTGAAGCGGGATACACGGTGTTCCCGCGATGCTCTGCGTCTCCGCGCCTCCGCGAGAAATTCCCGTCAGATTCGAGCGTTGTTCTCATTTCAAACGGATAATTTTTGGAAAAATCCGCTCGAAGAATTCTCCCGAACCCGCTTAAAATAAAGCCCAATGAGAAAAACACACCGAATTGGAAATTCGGTGGACTTTTTGTTGTTTTGCGGGGAAAAAGCGCCGCATGATTGACGAGGTGAAACCGTTTTTCGTGTCAGAGAGATTAAAAACGTTGCGTGCGGCTTCAAAGCTGACGCAGGAGACTTTTACCGAACTTTCGGAAACGGATTACAAAACCTTCCCGCAAGCCGGGCGACGCCCGATGTGCGGCTGCGTGCCACCGAAAAGATTTGCGCAACCTTCCGCACAGTGCAGGCGGAAATCACACAGGGACGCGACACGGCAAGGTCTTTCACACCTACGTTTAGCCGTTAGAATTTTTGTCAATAGGCGTCTGTTCGAGGATTCCATTTCTTTTGTCTAAATCCTGAAAACTTGGCGGACGGTTTCTCCGACTTTCGCCTCTCCGGCTCTTCGGAAAACTAACGGAGTCAATCAAATCATTTTTTTAAGTTCTGCAAGATTTGCAGCGATGTCTTTTTCTATTTGTTCGATTTCGGCAAGGACTTCGACGGGAGCGGGCAAATCTTCCGGAACATAAACGGTTTTCTTGTATTTGTTGATGGAAAGATCATAGGCGTTTTCGCGAATTTCAGTCACGGGAACAAAAAAGCTTTTTTCCGTGCGTTCCCGCGAAGCTTCGGCTGAAAGATTCTTCCACCGGGCAAGGATGTCGGGAATATCGTTTTCGGAAACGGCGGAGCGCTTGTCGTCGAGAGAAAATCCGTCGGCGGTCATATCGTAAAACCAAACCTTTTCGGTTCCGCCGTGTCCTGTTTTTTTGAAAATAAGAATTGCGGTAGAAACGCCGGCGTAGGGCTTGAACACCCCGGAAGGCATGGAAATCACGGCTTCAAGAATGTTGCAGTCAACGATTTCTTGGCGAATTGCTTTATGGGCTGCGGAAGAGCCGAAGAGAACGCCGTCGGGAACGATAGCGGCACAGCGCCCGCCGACTCGAAGCATTCGCAGAAAGAGCGCGAGGAAGAGAAGTTCCGTCTTCTTGGTTTTGCAAGTGAGAAGCAAATCCGGAGAAACTCCGGCATAATCAAGCGATCCCTTAAAAGGCGGATTCGCGAGAATTTTGGAGTAACACGCCGTATCTTCGTTTTGTTTCGAAAGGCTGTCCCGATATTCGATATGCGGATTCTCGATGCCGTGCGTCATCATATTCATGGCGCCGATACGGAGCATTGTTCTGTCCATATCGAAACCGTGAAACATCGCATTGTTGAAATGGTCTTTATTTTTGTTATCGAGAAAAATTTCGTCGCGGAAGCGTTCCCGCAAAACTTCGCTTGCTCCGACAAGAAATCCGCTTGTTCCGCAGGCGGGATCGCAAATAGTATCGCCCGGTTGAAGGTCAATAAGTTCGCACATCATTCGGATAATGTGGCGCGGGGTGCGGAATTGTCCGTTCGTTCCCGCAGTAGCGAGTTTCGAGAGAAGATATTCGTAAAGGTCGCCCTTGGTGTCACGGTTCCCGGTGTCGATTTCGTCAAGCGCAGAAACGATTTTATCAAGCAAAGCCGCGGTCGGAATCATGAACATCGCGTCGCCCATGTATTTGGCGTAAGCGCTATTGCTGTCGGCATGCAGATTTTTGATGAACGGGAAAATATAAGCACTCATCGTGCGAAACTTTTCTTCGGGCGGAAGATTTTTGAAAACGGACCAACGAAGTTTCTGCGCAATGGCGTCCTTTTCCTGACAAGATAGTTTTTCATCGAGAAAAGAGAGATTTTTCTCGTTTTCGAAAATGCTCTCATGAGAAATTCCGAGCATTTGAGCGCCTTTTGCTTTTTCGGCGTCCAACGCACCGAGATCGCGGATGAACATCAAATAAGTAATTTGCTCAATAACGGAAAGCGGATTCGTCAATCCTCCCGTCCAAAAAATTTCCCAAAGCCGATCGATTTTATTTTTAAGTTCCCCGGTAATCATAAGAAAAAGCTAATAAAAGAATGCAACTGCGGCAAGAACGCTCAAAGCGCCGAATATGCCGAAGCGGTGATTTCCTCAATGCGGGAACGCAGTTCGCCGAATAACGCCACATTGTCGCCCCAGAGCTCTACAATCGAACCGCAATCCGTAAAAGGCGCTTTCTGCAAAATGTTCAAATCCCCGACAAGCCCGTTTTTTATGATGTAGCGGACAAGCGTTTCGACAAAATAACGTTGCTCCGAGGAAAGTTGCGTGTTGTTGAGAAAATCCGCAAACGCGGCGCGCGCCGTCGCTTCGTCCAAGCCGACGATTTCCCGTACGAACACGCCGAGCGGCTTTTTCGGTTCTTCCAGCTCGTAGCGTTCCCGCAAGCGTTCATCCGACCAAAGCAAATTTTCCAATTGCGCGAGATCGTTTGCCGTCAGCGACTGATTCGTGTGCAATTTCCGAATTGCGAAAAAATCCGCATTTTTGCGAATGATCTGCGCCATTTTCGCCCGATAATTTTCGATATTTCCGGCATCGCCGAACGACAAATCCGGATCTTCGGAAACGATTTTTTCGCCGAGAGTATCCTCAAAATCCGTGTAATAAAAAGCCTGCGGATCGCCGCCGATATATTTCATCAAATCGCGTAATGCGGCACGGATTGTTTCCAAG
>CAZPYE010000066.1:0-10306 GCA_964590115.1 uncultured Enterobacteriaceae bacterium | reverse complement strand
AAGATTTGCAGGACATCATCGCGATTCTCGGTATGGACGAACTTTCCGACGAAGACAAACTCACCGTTTCCCGCGCGCGCAAAATTCAGAAATTCCTCTCGCAGCCGTTCCACGTTGCGGAGCAATTCACGGGAATGAACGGCGCTTACTGCTCCGTTGCCGACACCGTGCGCTCGCTCGACACCATCCTCAAGGGCGAAGTGGACGACATCGCCGAACAGCACTTCTACATGAAAGGCTCCATCGACGAAGTCATCGCCTCAGCAAGAGGCTAACACCAACGAATAGTGAATAATGAATAGTGAATAACGCAGTGCCTGAAAATAAGTTGAGAGAAAAATCGAAGAAGTTCGCAATGCGAATTGTGAAACTGAATCGATATTTAACGGATAAAGTGCGGGAACGCATTTTGTCCGCTCAACTTCTTCGAAGCGGAACGAGCATCGGCGCGAATATTTGCGAAGCGGGATACGCGCAGAGCAAAAAAGATTTCGTTTCAAAAATGAGCATTGCGTTGAAGGAAGCTGCGGAAACCGAATATTGGTTGGAACTTCTGCTTGAAGGGGAGTTTGTTACACAAACTCAGTTTGAGTCTCTGCAAGCGGATTGCGTCGAGTTAATAAAAATGCTTACGGCTACAATCAATACGACGAAACGCCGAATTTTTCTCGAAGAGAAAATCTGAATCCTTTTAGCACTGCGTTATTCACTATTCATTATTCACTATTCATTAAGTAAAAAAGGAAAAACATATGACTTTTGAAATCGTAACACCGACGGGAATTGTCTATCAGGCGGAAAACGTCAGTTCCGTGACCTTGCCGACAACGTCGGGCGAACTCGGGATTCTTCCCGGACACATTCCGCTGACGGCGGAAGTCGAACCCGGCGAAATCGACGTCGAAACGAGCGCGGGAACGACAAAGCTCGCCGTCGATAAAGGCTACGCGCGCGTGCTCGCCGACCGCGTGAGCGTGCTCGCCGAAGCCGCAATCGACGTGAAGGCAATCGATCTTTCCGCAGTGGAAGATGCGCAAAAACGCGCCGAGGCCGCACTCGAAGCAGCGCGCCATCAGAAAGAAATCGATCCCGCCGAGCTCGAACGCCTCGAAGCCGTCGCCCGCTTCGCCATCGCGCAAAAACTCGTCAAAACCAAGCACTAAGTGCGCGTTCCCGCGATTGCGCGGAGGGAGGCAGAATTGTCGCCCCTCCGTGCAGAACGCATTTCCCCCTTAAAATGGCTCCCGAGTTCAGAAAATATTTTCTGTGCACCTTGCCGTGGTGCGCGCGGGTTTTGCTTACGATGTGCAATCCTTTTTACGGATTTGCCGTCTAATACGGTTTCTCTTTTATCTGCACTTCTTTCGAAAGAGTTTTTCGAATATGTAGGTGCGTTCCGACTGCGTTATTCCAAGTAGTAAAATTGAGATTGCGCTACAAATAAACGACGTGATTCCGGTTGCAAACAGTCTGCTCCACCCTTCGGAAAGGAGCAGGCGGACAAGAAGCGGAAACGTTCCCGCCAACATAAAAACAATTCCGGCGGGAACGACAACCTGCCGAAAATATATCCGCACGGAGAATTGAATTTGCTTTTTTAAAAGCAGAACGCGCCAGCACATCATGAGAAATTCCATGATAACGCTAAGCAGGAAAACGCTGACTGCCTTTGCTCCGGCGCAGAGCGCGGCGTAGCAACCTGCAAAATAAAGTGCATGAAGAACGGCAAACCCGATTTGATGTGCGCGAATATTTCCCGTCGCCGTCAGCGACTGAAACATCGGCAGTGCGGAAGTGGTCACAAGACCCTGTATGATAATGATTTGCAAAAATATTTCTGTCTGTGCGGGAACGTTGATTAACCAGATCTTCAAAATGAACCCGCATTCCAGAATCACCGGAATTGCAAAAATCATCAGAAGAAAAAACGACAATCGGCAGGTTTTTAAAATTAATGCTCGCTCTTGCCCGATTTCTCCGACGACATGGGTTTTAACGATTTGCGGACCGGCGGCGGCTTGAAAATTTGAAACAAAGTTTTGGACGGTTCCGGAAACCTGAAATGCGATCCCGCGGGCGGCATTGACGGCGGGACCGAAGAATTGATTCAACAAAATATTGATTCCTTGCCCGGAAAGAGCCCCGGTAAAATGAGAAACGAGGCTCCAGCCGGTAAATGAAACGATCTCTCGGGCTTTCGGAAAATCGAAATAAAAACGAAAGCGGCATTCCTCAAGAAGGACGCGACAAAAAATCCGATACGTCATTGCGACGGTGAAAGACGTTCCCGCGCAGAGCAGGGCGTAAATAATCAGTTTGTCTCCTCCGAGATGCGTTAATAAGAAAACAAGGATGAGTTTCAGTCCGGCTTCACCGAGGCTCACATAGGCGTATATACTCATGCGTTCGCGGGCGATGATGCTTGCCATATACGGAACCTGCAAAACTCCGACGATAAACGAAAATACCGAACACTGGTAAACCCAATTGACGGCGCACATGCGTTCTGCGGGAACGTTCAAGCGGGTGTTTATGAACCAAAGCCCGAGCGTTTCCGCGAAACCTAAAATCAGAAGTGCCAAACCTCAGTGAATGGTTACGGTCAGAGCAAAGGTCTTTTTTAATTCTTCAAAATCTTTTTTCCCGAGTTCGACGAGCAGAAAACGTTCCGTGCCGCGCGACATGGATGTGTTCAAAAACGCGAGCAAGGTCACAATTCCGCCGACAACGTTGTAAATACCGAAGTCGTCAATCCCCAGTGTTTCCAGCACGATGCGCGATGTGTAAAGTCCGATGCCCGTGGAGACAAGCATCCGGAAATACAGCATCAGCGTGTTTTTCAGGAGGCGTTTTGAATCGGCGTGTTCGGACATGTACGGAATTTAAATGCGGCTCGGACCGGGCCGGTTTTACTTCTTACGCTTAAAATATTTTCGGTAAATCGCTTTCAAAAGAGGAATTTTCCCAAGGCGGGAACGTGCAATGACGATTGCTACATGCGGGAGTGCTTCAATCCGTGTGCGCAATGAAATATCTTTGCGGAGGATGCGAAACGGTTCTTTCAGCATTAAATCGCCGTGCGGCAAAAATTGTTGCGCGGCGAGCCATCGAAGGTAACTTCTCCTGTGTTTTTTATAGTACCCGATATCGAAAACGGCGCGAAATTTTTCAAGTGCGCCCAAGGCATCGAGCGTTACGAGCGTTCGCTTGCATTTCCCGCATACGTTGCAGTTCGCTCCCGTGTCATTTGTGCAAACATGCAAGTATTTTTGAGCGGGAACGAAATCGACAAGTGCCCGAGTTTTTTCAAATCTCGTTTTGGCTCCGCCCTCCGAATAAATTTTTAGGTTTCGGGTGGAAAAACATCTAAAGACAAAAGCTCATAATGAGCCGAATCGTCCTCTTCGTTTCTTTCCAGGCGAAATTGCGTGAAATCGTGCCCGCTTGATGCATAAAAATACACACGCCAAAGTTTTTGCAAAACGTAGATGCTAAAACAGCTTGAATAAGTATGCGTCAGGAGGTGGTTTTGCGGGAACGCTTCCGCGAAATTTGAGTTTGTTCGGATAAATTCAAATCCGTATTCCCGCGCGAATTGCTCGGCGTGCTCCGTTTGCCAGGAAAACTGATTTTTCCCTTCGCTACGGGAAAAAGCTCCGACGTTATTCAGAATCAGGTGAGTAAGCCGAAGATGCGGGAACGCACTCCGTGCATGATTGGCAACGACGTGAAGCGAATCCACCCCGCAGGAAATGCCCGTGCCCACCGCTCCCGCGCAAGGAAGCATTTCCGTATCGATTTCTGCTGTGATTTTCGGCGCGTAAAGAGTTTGGCTCGCCTTGGCAAGAGCCGGGATTAAATAGGTTCGAATTTGGTAAATGAGTTCTTCGCCGACGGGTGCTTCGCAAACAAAATCACACCGTTCCCGCATCGCCCAATTTAACAGGCCGATTAAAAATGCGTCGGAACGTTCGTGGCAGAGATATTTCCCGTATTTTTCATCAACCTCGAACCAAATTTCCCGACTGTCGCATTCAATGTCGATTTGCGCCGAAAGCCTCGCGCGCCCGTTTCGGTTTTCTACGCGCGGGCGGCGAATGGTGATTGTGCGTGCGGGAACGTCGGTGTTTTGGGTTTCACTGAAAAAATCCTCGAAAAGAGGCATTGCAAGCTCCGCGAGTGCTTGCCTTTTTACCTCCCGAAAATTTTCGGGCTCAGGAAAGAGCGAATCTTCAGGAGGAGAAAATGCCGGATCGTTTAGCCCGACGGCAATGGCGGAAGCAGGATTGTTTGACATGATGTTTAGTCTATCGACTATGTTTTTAACATAATATTATGTCAAATAGCGAGTTTTTCGTATCTCTTTGATATTGTGTTAGACATGTTGGAATGTCTAAAAGCTCTAAGCAGTTCTTTATTGCGTTCCCGCGAGAGATTCTTGCGGCGTATGAATCTTGCCAGAGCATGAAAAATTTTACGTCGTTTGTCCGGGAGGCGACGATTAGGCGACTGAATGAGGAGTTCGGTTTTGAATTAGATGAAAAATTGGGAACATTCCGCCGGGCGCAGCGTACGGATTTGATGAATCCGCAAGCGAAACGAAATAAACTTCCCGAACTGCGGCGCCAAGCGGAACGAGCTCGCGCCGGAAAGAGAAAAGCGTTCCCGTAATTTGTTTCCGAGGGGGCGGAAAAGCGTTCCCGCTTTTTCGGGAACGATAAATACAACCGCGAAGGTCGTTTTTTGCTCTTGCGGTTTGGTTTTTATAAGGCTCAGAATCTGCGCCTCATTTTTTTTCTCATCATTCTAAACATCAATGTCGATTAAAAAGCTGACCGGTTTTTCCGTTTTTATGTTGTTCGCCGCCGCAGCGCTCTGTGCGGAAGACGGACAGGCGGAGACGGCGGCTACGGAAAATCTCGAAAGCGAAGAGTCGGAATCCGACGAAATCGTCGAGGCGGGAACGGGAACTGCAATCAGGTGGCTGATTCATTACATTGAAAGAATGGCAAAGCTGGAGAAGTTTCTCATCGAGGCGGTGATTGGTGCGACGGACAAGGTTGACGCGGGGGTTACGATTTACGGCTTTCATAACGAGGAACAAACGGGCGACGGGATTATATTTACGGCGGGAGGGGAATATTCCGGCGATCGCATCGTTGCCGGCTATTACATCAAGGACCTTTATCCGGATGCATCAAACAGCGGCTACATTAGCGTGAAGAAGGTAGAGGTTAGCTCTTCGTATTTCGATAAAGAGGCTGTTTGCGGGATTTTTCATGAACAGACAGGAAACGGAGCACAACAGGATTTCGGGAGTGTTTCCGTGACGGAACGTTTTAAGGTTTCGTATTCCGGCGATAATGCAAGTGTTGCCGGAATTTGGCAAAAAGGTTCGGACACGAGCGAGCCTCCCTACCTTCGCGGGGAGGTAAGCCTGAACGGGCTTGAGATTTCGGCAACGGGGAGCGAATCAACCGCTTACGGAATTTTTCAGGACGGGAATGCGCACATAGACGGAAACGTCGAGCTTCGCGGAACCGTTTCAAGCACAAACGGGAACGCGTTCGGCGTAAAGGGCGGACTTTACAAGGCAAATATTTTTGCGAATTTAACCGTTACGGCGGGAGGCGGATCCGCATCCGGAATTTATTTGGACCGGACGGCGGGAAGTCTTGACGGAGCTCTTTCCGCAGACAATACGACCGTCACGGTCGCAGAGCTTAAAGTAACGGCTTCCGCCGATGCCGTCGGCATCCTTTTGGGAGGAGAAAGCACGTTTGATGAGGACGGGAACGTAATCGGAGAATCCAAAGGCGGGAACGTTACCGGAGCCCTTTCTAATTATAATATCACGGCAACGAGTCTCTCCGCGAATCCGGACAATATGGCGGTCGGACTTTACATGCACAACGGCGCGTCGGTCGGTTCCGTCAGCAATTTGACGATATCCGCCATTTCTTATTGCGGACCTTCCGCCGGCTTTGTTTACGACAACTCGGGAACGGAAACGATGTCCGTCGGGTCGGGAGTAACCGGCATCAAAATAACGGCTGAAAGTTTTCTGGGAAATAACGATTCGTGCGGCCGCGTCTCCGGAATTGTCATCGGGAAAGCTGCGGATTTTACCGTAGATTCGTCTGCGATTACGGTTAAACCCGCCGGCGGGAGGAACAGCTACGGTTTGGCTTACGGGAAAGATGTTTCCGGTGAAACGGATGAAAGCGACGGAGGAGTCGGTATCTTTAATCATACGGAGAAAGATTCGTCAGGGCTGAACATTACAAACTCACAGTTTACGGCGTATGCCTACGGAACGATGGAGAAAACGCCTTCCGCTTACGGGCTTTACCTCGTCGGAAGCAGCACTTACGCCATGACGGGGAATTCGTTCACGGCAATTGCTTCCGGCGGGAACGCCTACGGGCTGTATGCTACGGGAACATCAACGGTTTCGAACCTGACGACGGTTTCGGCGAAGGAATCCCAACACGCTTACGGGGTTTACCTGGACGGCTCCGCCTCCGTGGACGCAGCAACGCTGACGGAAATTGTGTCGGAATCCAACACGATCGACGGGAGCGCGTTCGGCATTTACAAGGCGAGTGCAGAAAGTTCCTTTAACAATTTTTCGGGAAAAATTTCTCTCAAAACGCTTGATCCGAAAAATGCCGTTTACGGTTTGTATTATTCGGACGCGGTACTCGCCGACGGTGCTTCTGTCGCCGTTTATAATGCGGAAACGAACGATTCTTCCGTTTCGCTTTCGGAAAACGTTTCCGTCGAAATAAACAACGAAAGCTCCGACAACACGACTTACGGAATTTATGTTTCCGGAAGCCAAACCGTTTCGACTCCGTCGATAAAAATTAGCGTTTCGGGAAGCGGGAACGGCGATATTTACGGTGCGTACGTCGCTTCCGGCGATGTTACGCTTGCGGGAACGATTACCGCGACTCGGGAAGGCGGCGGAACCGGAAAGCTCGTCGGACTTCGGACGGGAACGTCAGCGACCGTTTCGCTCAACGGAGCAACGATTACGGCGACGGCGGGCGATGCGCTTGCGTCCGACGGAACGATGTCGCTCGCGTCCGTCGGTCAATCTGCGGCACAGATTTCGGGAAATGTTTCCGTAGCGGAAAAACTTCATTTCACGCAAGGTGCGTTTTCGTTTAACGCGGGAACGATTTCTGCCGACGCGTGGGAAATCGGAAGCGCGGACGCGAGCGGGAATGTTACAACGGCGAATGTCGCGCTCACGGCGAACACGAAGTTTTCCGGAAACGAAATGATTTTCTACGTCAAAGCCCCGCAAACGCGCGCGACGCAGGATGCCGTGATTTCCGTCGCGGACGGCGCAACGCTTACGGCTCTGGCAACGGCGATCACCGTCGTCCTCGACCACAACAGCACCTATGAAACAGGCGACGTGATAACGCTCGTCGGCGGGAACGCGTCGTTTGACAAAATCGAAAACATCGAAGTTTTTCAAAACGGCGCGGCGTTGAATTCCGCGTTCTATACTTGCGGGAACGTTGAGGGCGGTTGGGGCATTACGTTCATTCCGGAGCCGTCGGCGTTCGGCTTGCTCGCGGGAACGCTTGCTCTCGCACTCTGCGCTTCCCGCCGTCGCCGGAAGGAAGCGGCGACTCGCGTTCCCGATTTTTTTCGGCGCGGACAGCAGCTTAGCGGGGAGCCGTGCGGGACGGATTCTTCCCGATGACCGCCTCGTCGGAGACTTCGGACAGACGGACAATGCGGAACGTATTGGCAAGGTGCTCTCCCGGAAATTCGCTCGCGGGAACGAGCACGCGCACGAAGTTTTTCGTGTAGCCGGGCCAGATTTCGCCTTGCGGGTTTTCAAAGAGAATTTCTTCTTCCCGCCCGAGGAAACGTTGCATAAATGCGCGGTGGCGGATAGCGGAAAGTTCGCGCAGGGCGACGGAACGGCGCTGGCGGATCGGCACGGGAACGCGGTCCGGACGACGCGCCGCGGGCGTTCCCGATCGCTCCGAGTAAGTGAAAACGTGCGCGTAGGCGAACGGGTTTTCCGTAAAAGTGCGGCAGGTTTCGTCAAATTCTTCGTCCGTTTCGCCGGGAAACCCGATCATGATGTCGGTTCCGATACAAATATCCGGCACGCGGCGATCAATTTCCCGAATAAAATCCAAGTATTCCGCGAGCGTGTAATGGCGGCGCATATCGCGCAAAATGCGGTCGCAACCGCTTTGAAGCGGCAAATGCAGAAAAGGGGTGAGCGGATGCGCGGGATCGCCCATGCGGTCAAAAATGCCGTCGGGAATCGTTTTCGGCTCAATGCTTCCGATGCGGATTCTGTCAATTCCGGGAACGGCGGCAACCGCATCGACTACGCCGAGAATGTCTTTTCCGGAGTTTGCGTAGGTGCCGATATTGACGCCGGTGAGCGTGATTTCGCGAACGCCGCGAGCGGCAAGGTGCTTCGCTTCGGAGACGAGGTCGTCGAGCTCGCGGGAACGCGCCCTGCCGCGTGCAAACGGGATAATACAATAGCTGCACATAAAATTGCAGCCGTCCTGGATTTTCAGGTTCGCCCGTTTCGTAAACGGCGAAGCGCAGGCGGCGGGAATCGAGAATGACGAAGTTTCCGTTTTCCCGCAGATGATTTCCGGGCGTTCCCGCTTTTTCCCGTCGCCGACAAAATTGAGCACGTTGAGTTTGTCCCTATTTCCGACAATTAAGTCCACGCCTTCGATTTTCGCAATCGCTTCCGCGCCCGTTTGAGAATAGCAACCGACGACGGCGCAAAATGCGGCAGGGTTTGCTTTGATGAATCCGCGAATAATCTGGCGGCATTTTGCTTCCGCGAGTTGTGTTACCGTGCAGGAATTGATAATCGCCAGATCTGCGGGAACACCCCAGGGCACGATGTCGTAACCGCGCGCCTCCAAGCGGTCGCGCAATGCTTCCGTCTCATATTGATTGAGCCGACAGCCCAGAGTGAAAAGGCTTGCACGCTTTTGCGGAAACAAACGGATTTCGGAAACTTTACCCATATTTTTCTGCGAAAATAAAATAAAAATGAGAAATTAGGAATTAGAAATTAGTATTCTTTCTCATTTCTCATTCCTAATTTCTCATTTTTATTTTATTGGTTTAAAACTTGGCACGCGGTTTGCATAAATGAAAGGCACTATGAGTAAAATTCTTGGAATCGACCTTGGTACCACCAATTCTTGCATGGCTGTCATGGAAGGCGGCGAACCCGTCGTCATCCCGAACAGCGAAGGCGCCCGTACCACGCCTTCAGTTGTCGCGTTCGCGAAAAACGGCGAGCGCCTCGTCGGTCAGGCGGCAAAACGCCAAGCCGTTACGAACCCGAAAAACACGATTTTCTCGGCGAAACGCCTTATCGGACGCAAATTCTCGGAAGTCCGTGAAGAAATGAAATCGTTCCCGTTCACCGTCGTCGAAGGCAAAAACGGCGACGCCGCAATTCAGGCGGAAGTGAACGGCAAACTCGAAACCTTCGCCCCGGAACAGATTTCCGCGATGGTTCTCGCCAAAATGAAAGCCGACGCCGAAGCCTACCTCGGCGAAAAAATCACGCAGGCGGTCATCACCGTTCCCGCGTATTTTAACGACGCCCAGCGCCAAGCCACGAAGGACGCGGGAACGATTGCCGGTCTCGAAGTTCTCCGCATCATCAACGAACCGACCGCCGCGTCCCTCGCATACGGTTTGGATAAAAAATCCGACGAAAAAATCGCGGTTTACGACCTCGGCGGCGGAACATACGACGTTTCCATCCTCGAAATCGGCGACGGCGTTTTTGAAGTGAAAGCCACCAACGGCGACACGCAGCTCGGCGGCGACAACTTTGACGAACGCATCATTTCGTGGCTCGTTGACGGCTTCAAAGCCGAAAACGGAATCGACCTCCGCAACGACCCGATTGCGCTTCAACGCCTCAAGGAAGAAGCGGAAAAAGCCAAAATCGCGCTTTCGTCCACGAATTCCACCGACATCAATCTGCCGTTTATCACGGCGGACGCGACCGGCCCGAAGCACCTGAACGTGCAGCTCACCCGCGCCAAGCTCGAACAGCTTTGCGACGACTTGCTCGAACGCACGCGCATTCCGTTTGAAAAATGCTTGCGCGACGCCGAGCTTTCCATGAGCGAAATCAACGAGCTCGTTCTCGTCGGCGGTATGACGCGTATGCCGAAAGTCGTCGAAGTCGCGCGCAGCCTTGCGGGAAAAGAACCGCACAAGGGCGTGAACCCGGACGAAGTCGTCGCCATCGGCGCGTCCATTCAGGGCGGCG
>CAZPYE010000065.1:0-10483 GCA_964590115.1 uncultured Enterobacteriaceae bacterium | reverse complement strand
CGCGGCGCAATGGAACAAAGACTTTGTTTTTCAACGCAAAGAACGCAAAGGTTTTTATTGGGAGATTGAGTGGCGGAACACGAGTGCGCGGGAACGGGAGGAAAGATTAGAGATTAAAGATGAGAGATTAAAGAGGCGAAGGGTGCAGTCAGAGATAGGGGACACTTTTGAGGCGACGAAGAGAAAGAGATTTCGCCGTGCTTCAAAAAAAAAACGTTCCCGCGAATTGCTTCACGGGAACGCCAATCTATATGAATCAATACATCAAAATTATTTGCGGCGACGACGCGACGCCACCAACGCCAACGCACCCAAGCCCGCAAGCATTCCAAACGCCGATGGCTCGGGAATCGTTACACCGACAAACGACAAGGAGCTTACACCAAAAGCACTTCCTTTCACTCGTTCTCCGACACCGTGGGGGAAAGTGGTATCCCCAAACTCAATAGTATCTGCAGACTCTCCTTTCAAAACAGAAAAGGTAAGAGAAAATGTTGACAAATCAAAGGCGTCCCACGTTTCTATCGTATCGAAATCAAAGGATAATTTCGTAGAGCTACTGCCTCCAATATTGAAAGCGACACTTTCCTTTTCGAGAACGACATTCCCATCTGCGTCTTTCAATTCATACGAAAATCGAGCCCCACGATCATACGTTTGAGTATCGCCACTCGAATTGTACGCTACAAGTGTTATTTCGAAAGAAGAAAGCTCAATAAGCTCAAGACCTAATGCCTCGTATGTAAAAGCAGTGCTCCACCCTGTATCGACATCACCGTTGTTAACCACAACCTTAGGAGCATACAGCGCTTTGTTAGCCCACAAATCATTGCTATACCCAGTTGCAGTGTTAGGTGTCGTAACCGTTAAACTTCCCAACTCAACAGATACAGAATCTAAGTTTAATTGAGCCGTGGGACCATTTGCGAACGTCGTCTCTATTGTTACGACATTTGCATTTGCGAAAGCGGTTCCCGCTGCGAGGAGAGCCGCGACTGTAATATATTTTTTCATACGATAGTTTTGTTAAAACGTTGAAGTTAAAAACCGGATCCGCCGGAGCTTGATTCCGACAACCTGACCCAATTCTTGACAGGATTTTCGCAAAAAAAAAAACGTGATCTGCAAGTCTTTTCTCGCGAAATTTGAAAAAAAAAGTGCTTTCTCCTGCACGAAAAAGGATTACGATTACGCTTAGACTTCTAACCGTTATCCGAACGAAAGGACTCCTATGAAATCCCTAAAAGGCACCCAAACCGAAAAGAACCTGCTCCACTCGTTTGCAGGCGAATCCCAAGCGCGCATGCGCTACAACTATTTCGCGAGCAAGGCGAAAAAAGACGGCTTTGTTCAGATTGCCGACATTTTCGAAGAGACTGCGAATCAGGAAAAAGAGCATGCGAAGCGCTTTTTCAAATTCCTCGAAGGCGGTTGCGTCGAAATCACGGCATCGTTTCCGGCCGGCGTTATCGGCACCACGGCGGAAAATCTGAAAGCCGCCGCAGACGGTGAGCACGGCGAATGGTCAACGGATTACCCCGCGTTCGCGGAAGTTGCCGACAAGGAAGGCTTCCCGGAAATTGCGGAAGTTTTCCGCAACGTTGCAATTGCCGAAAAGCAGCACGAAAAACGTTATCGCGGCCTGCTCGCCAACATCGAAAAAGGCACGGTATTTGAAAAAGACGGAAAAGTCTGGTGGCGTTGCCGCAACTGCGGATTCATTTACGAAGCGGAAAAGGCACCGATTGAATGTCCGGCATGTGCGCATCCGCAGGCTCATTTTGAGCTTCTCGCCGAGAATTGGTAGTATCGGTAACAGGTGAATGGGGACAAGTGACAGGATTCACTTGTCCCCTTTTTCACAATCGTGCGGGAAGCCCCGTCCAGCGTTTGGAGGAGTCCGCGTTGCGCACTGCCATGGAATAGGCGGACGGTTCTCCGACGATGAAAACTTTTTTTCGCCCGCGCGTGATTGCCGTATAGACGAGATTCCGTTTCAGCATCATAAAATGCGCTTTTAAAAGCGGAATAATCACGACGGGAAATTCCGAGCCCTGCGATTTGTGAATCGTGATGGCGTAAGCAAGCTGAAGCTCGCCGAGTTCTCCGCGCTCGTAGTCGGCAAGGACATCCGCGAACTTAACGGAAAGCGTTCCCGCGTCCGAAGCGACGTTTTCTACGCGCCCGAGATCGCCGTTAAAAACGTTTTTGTCGTAATTGTTGCGATTCTGCAAAACCTTGTCGCCGAGTTCCAAGCGCGTTCCTCCGGCGGCGGGAACGCCCGGCACCCCGTTTTTTTTGAAAGCCTTCTGTAAGACGGCGTTAAAATTCTGAACGCCTGCGTTCCCGCGATGCATAGGCACGAGCACCTGAATATCCTCAGCGGAACGAATCCCGAGCAGGCGCGGAATTGCCTGCGTAGCAAGCGCGAGTGTTTTTCTCACGCAATCCTCTGCGCCGTCGGCGCGGATAAAATGAATATCGCCTTCGGGATCAAATTCAAAAACGCTCTCATGGACGGGCTGAGGCGTATGCGCATCGCCCTGCAAAATCGCGTGTGCGACGGAAACGATTCCGCTGCGTTTCCCCTGACGAAAAACCGCATTAAGCTTGGTCACGGCAACGCGGCGGCTTTGTATCAGGTCGTTTAATACATTTCCTGCGCCGACGCTCGGAAGCTGGTTCACGTCGCCGACGAGGACGAGATGCGCCGCGGCGGGAACGGCGCGAAACAGTGCCGACGCGAGCTTCGTATCGAGCATTGAGGCTTCGTCAACGATAACAAAATCCGTAGGCAGAGGATTTTTTTCGTTAAATGCAAAACCGCCGAGCAAGGGCTCCGGTTTGAGAATGCGGTGGATTGTTCCCGCAGTCATTCCGGCGGATTCGCTCATGCGTTGTGCGGCGCGTCCCGTGGGCGCGGCGAGCGTAACGCGCACTTTTTTTGCACGCAAAACGGAGCATATCGCCTGAAGAATCGTAGTTTTCCCCGTTCCCGGTCCGCCGGTGATAATGGAAAACTTTTCGGCGAGTGCGGTTTTTACGGCGGAAATCTGTTCCGGCGCAAACGCAAATCCGGCTCGCTTTTGAGCCCACTCGGCGGCGCGGTCGATATGAATCGGCGGCAAGCGGTTTTCCGTGCTCAAAAGCGCCGAAACGCAGGCGGCGATTTCGCGTTCGGCATTGGCGTAGTCGCGCTTCTGCAGGAGACGAATGCTCTCGCGTTCCCGCGAACCGTCCCCGGCACGCACGAACTGCGAGACATTGACATAAACGAAGCGTCCGTTTTCGAGCATCTCAGCGATAACTTTCTCCGGCAAACCCGGATCCGTGCCGAGCAATTCGGTCGCCTTTGCGACAAGTTCGTCCTGCGGGAACGCCGTGTGTCCTTCCGCCTCCGCAAGTTGCATCGCGTAAAAAACGCCGGCTTCGATGCGCTGTTTCCCTTCGGTCGGCAAACCGAGATTGGCGGCGATTTTGTCCGCCGTCGGGAACGCGATACCGTCGATGTCCTGCGCGAGCCGATACGGATTTTCCTGCAATGTTTTTTTCGCGTCCGCGCCGTAAGCCTTGACGATTCGCAGGCACTGCGACGTCGTAACGCCGTAAGTTTGGAGGAAAATCATAACTTCACGCAGAGCGAACTGCTCGTCCCACGAGGCTTTGATTGCGCGCACACGCTGCGCACCGATGCCGGGGATTTCTCGCAGGCGGGCGGATTCTTCGGAAATAATGCGCAATGTATCCGCGCCGAAATGTTCGACGATGCGTGCGGCGTAAGTTTTCCCGATTCCGCGCACCAAGCCGCTCCCGAGATATTTGCGGATGCCGTGGACACTCGAGGGGAGCTTTGACGAAAACGAAGAAATTTTAAACTGCCGCCCGTGCGTCGGATGGCTCACCCAAGAGCCGCGCAATTCAAGCGTTTCGCCGCACTGAACGGACGGCAACGCGCCCGCGACGGTAAACGTTTCGCGCGTTTTCTCCTCGCAAACCTCGCCGATGGTATAAAAATTTTCGTCATTAAAAAAAATGATACGTTCCAACACGCCGATAAGCGTATCTTCCGGGTGCGCGGATTTTTTCTGCGGGAACGCCATTTTTTGCTTAATCGCGGATTTTTTCGAGAACGGAAAAGAAATCCGGGAACGTTTTTCCGCAACAGTCGGGATTCTCTATTTCTATCCACGGAGAGCCGTCGCCGCGCAAATCGAAGGTTCCGAGAATTCCGAAACTCATTGCGACGCGGTGGTCGCGGTAAGTGTCGATACGGATTTTTCCTCCGGGCGCGGCATCGGCGCGGGAACGCAATTCGGCGCGGGAAATCGGGCAAATCGTAAGCGAATCCTCGGTTTGAGAAACATTTTCTTCGCCGATAATTTTTGCGAGCTCGTTTGCCATTGCCGCTACGCGATCAGTTTCCTGTTTGCGCGTGTGAGCAATTCCGCGAATTGTGAGCGGCGTCCCCGCGTCGAGCAGGGGCGCGACGGCGGCGAGGGTCAGAAACGTGTCGGAAATCGCGTTGAAATCGATGTCAAATCCTCGCGTCGCCGTTCCCGCCGTCACGCGGCAAAGCGGCGTATTTCCGTTTTCGCCGAGCGACACGGAAAGTAAATCGTGCGGAGGCACGGCGAGCTCTGTTGCGAAAGCGGAATCACCCTGCAAGCCGTTTGTATTTAGTCCGGCGATGCAAACTTCGCTTTCCCTGTGCACGAAGGGAAGAATCAGAAAATAGGAGGCGGCGGTCGCATCCGGCTCCACCGCGTAATCAAATTTTCCGCTCCCGTAAGCTCCGCCGCAGGTAAAGGCGTTCCCGCGCACTTCGACGGCACCGCCGAACTGAGCCATCATTCGAGCCGTCATCTCGACGAAAGGACGCGAAACCGTTTCGCCTTTGAGAAAAACCTCAAAAAGCCCTGCGCCGTTTTGCGTTCCCGCTACGGGGGCGACCTGCATCAGTGCGGAGAGAATTTGGCTTGATGCGCTCGCATCAACCGTGATTTCGCGTGCGGAAACGCCGTGCGTACGCATCGTAAACGGGAAAAAACCGCGCTCGCCGTGAAACTCAAATTCACACCCGAGGCGGGAAAGAGCGTCCAAAAGCCCGGACATAGGTCGTTTACGCATCGCTTCGCTTCCGTCGAGAAAATATTCTCCGCCTTTTTTCAAAGCGAGCATTGCCGTGAGAAATCGGGCTGTCGTTCCCGCGTTTGCGACGAAAAGCTCTGCGCGGGAAGCGGGAATTTCGCCGCCGAGCCCGACGATTTCAACCGTCCCCGCCGCTTCGTCCGCCTCTACGCAAAATCCGAGACGACGCAGGCACTCAATCATCGTGCGCGTATCTTCGGAAAAGAGCGTTCCCGTAAGTCGCGTCGTTCCCGTGCGCAACGCGGCAAGCACGAGCGCGCGATTTGTGATACTCTTCGAGCCCGGCGGCGTTACGCACGCCCGGCGAAAGCGACAAAACGGTTTTATCGGAAGCATTTTAAAAAAGGAATTAGGAATGAGAAATTAGGAATGAGAAGGAAAAATAAGAAATGAGGAAGCAGGAAGGAAACCGGGATTTCTTTTCTCATTTCTAACTCCTCATTCATTTTTATACTTATAGCAGGCGGAAAAAAGCCCGAAGACGACGGCGACGGCCAGCATCAGCACCGCGAAGAAATAGAAACGATCCGCCGCCGTGTAGTTGACCGTAAGTGCGACGACAAGCACGACGAGGAAGTTCCCGACCGTCGTCGTCAGATTCCACAAACTCGTAATCGTGCTGCGCATCGAAGCGGGAGCCTGCGAGAACGCAAATTCCAAGCCCGTTGCCGAAAACAGCACTTCGCCGATTGTCAGCACGAAATACGGAAGTGCCATCCACCATACGGACATCGTCGGCGTTCCCGCGGCAATCGACGCATCGACTGCCGTTTGCAACCAACCGCAAATCACGAACGAAAACGCGGCGAGCACCATGCCGACCGTCATGCGTCGCAGCGGCGTCGTTTTGAAAAAGCGTGTGCGGTTCAGTGCCGGATAGATGATGAACGACAAAATCGGGATGAGCGACATCACGAAAATCGGGTTGATGTTCTGCATCGTTTCCGTGTTGATCGGGTAGCCGAAAAGATTTGTCGCCGTCATTTGCCCGCCGAGAATCACCCAGGTTGTCGCCATTTGGTCAAACAGTGCCCAGAAAACGGGAATTACGGCGAAAAGCAAAAGAATCCCGCGAATCGCGCGGAAGCGTTCGCCGAGCGTCATCGACGGCGCGGGAACGTCGGAGGATTTTTCGCAGGAAAGCGAATCTGCGGGAACATCGCAGTCCGGATGTTTTTCTTTTGCCAAAGAAATCAAAAATTTCGGTAAAAATGCCGCGATTGCAAAAAGCACGAGCACGGCAAAAAACGCCGCCACGCCCGTTCCCGCAACGAACATCGTTTTCCCGAAAGCATTCATTTCGGCGACCCATTGTCCGACGGGACCGAGCATTTGCGGTTTCGCGAGCATAATCAATGCGCAGAAAAACCATGCGGGAAGCGCGCCGTAGAGCAAGGAAGAACTGCACACGCGTTTTGCGACCGCAGTTGCCGGCTCGGAAATCCATTCGCCCAAGTTGCGTTTATAAGCCGCCGTTCCCGCGACGAAGACCAGCGTTGCCAAGCCCATCGTAATTCCGGGAATCCCGAACGCCCACGCGTAGCCGACAGAATCCTTAATCACCGGAATCAGCAAAAATGCGAAAAACGATCCGAAGTTAATCGCCCAGTAAAACATCCCGAAGGCGCGCGCGATGAAGTTGCTTTGGTCTTTGGAAAACTGCTCGCCCATAAACGACGAAACGCAGGGCTTGATCCCGCCGGAACCGAAGGCGATCAGCGAAAGCCCGACAATCAGCCCGACCTGCGAACCGACCGTCAGCGCAAGCATCGCGTTCCCGACCACGTAGAAGAGCGACATTACGACGATCGTCCAGTAGCGCCCCCAGAATTTATCCGCAATCCATGCCCCCAAGAGCGGCATAAAATACACGCCCATTGTGAAAAGATGCCCGATTACCGTCGCGTAGTCTTCCGCCGCACGCAAGCCTTCCGGACCGCTCGACGACAGGCTTTTCATCAGTTCGTGAATGATGTAGAGCGTGAGAATACTGCGCATTCCGTAGAAGCTGAAACGCTCGCAGGCTTCCGTTCCGACGATGAAGAAAACGGAACGCGGGAAGCGCGATTTCGGTTGCGCGGGAACGCCGCCGGATGCAGGCGGCTCGGAGGATTTCGCGGTCAAAGTCATTGCGTGTGAAAATTAAGGTTTCATTAGAAATTTTCCCGCGCCGCGCCGCAAAACTTTTTTTGAACAACAGAACACTCCGCCCGCACGGAAGAACACGGAATTTTCTTTTTTTTTAACGCAGAGAAACACCGAGATTTTTATAAAAAACTCCGTGGCTTTGTGTCTCCGTGAGAGAATTTTTAACGTGCGTCACGCGGGGAAGACAGAAATGTCTTCCCTCCCATAAAAAACCTCGCGGATAAAAAAAAGCGTTCCCGCGAAATTCACGGGAACGCTTTTTGTTTGGTTTTCGGTAAAGCGAATTACCAGAAGATTGCGTAAAGCACGACGGTTGCCACGACGACGAATGCGCCGAAAGCTTTTGCCTTGCCGGAGCCTTCGAGCGGAACTTCGTTCTTCGCGGGAACGAGAATCGCCTGTCCGCCGCGCGCCGCGTTCCAAATCGTAAGCAACGCACCGATTACAATGCACACGATGAGGCAAATCGACATACGGTTCAGGAACGCCATTTCCGGCATCCAAAGCTTCAACGCCCCGTAGAGCACCGCATTGACGGCAATGCCGAGCCAGCCGAATACACGCGGACACTTCGGAACAAAGAAGCCGAAGAGGAACACACAGAGCACGCCCGGAGAAATGAAGCCCTGAAATTCCTGAATAAAGTTGAAAATCCCGCCGAAGACCGGGCTGTTTAGGAACGGAGCCAACGCTAACGCAATAAGCACGCAAACGACAACGCCGACCTTACCGACCGAAACCAGATTTTCCGGAGAAGCGTTTTTCGCGATTTTATTGTAAATATCCATCGTGAAGATGGTGGACGCCGAATTAAGCATCGAAGCGAGCGAAGAAACGACCGCGCCGAAGAGCGCCGCGAGGACGAACCAGGTTACGCCCGGCTTCATGAGTTTCTTGAGCAGTGTCGGGAACGCCGCGTCGTAGTCAAAGCCGACAAGTTTCGAGGAAACCGTCATCCCGCTTCCGTCCTTCTTGGCGGCTTCAACGAGGGCTTGGTTGAGATTCGCAACATCCTGCGCAAGCGGAATGCGCTGAGCGAGCGTAGTGCTTTCGTCGGCGATATCCGCTTCAAGTTTCGTGAATGCCTGCTGGATTGCCGGAGCCAATGCAATCGCGGGGCGCGTTTCGCCGTTCAGCGTCACGGAAAGCTTGTTTTCGTGCGCCGCCGTCACATTGTGAATGAGTAATTCCTTACCGACGGTGCTGTTTTGGAGGAGATATTCCCCGGTTACGAAATAAACGGTTTTCGCCGCCTCTTCCGATGCCTTTACCTTAGCGATTGCCACCGTGTTCTTTTCGTCCGCGCTGGCTTTCAGGTCGTCTCGATAGAGGTTGTAGGCGAGGATGCCCGGAATCACGACGACAAACGGAATGATGAGTTTGAGAAACGCCGCGAAAACAATACCCATCTGCCCTTCGGCAACGGATTTCGACGCGAGCGTGCGCTGCATAATGTATTGATTCAGACCCCAATAAAAGAAATTCGGAATCCACAGACCGAGCAGAAGCGCCGTCCACGGAATCGACGGGTCGTCAATCGGGCGAATCATGTGGAGCTTTCCGCCGATGGAATTCATGCCGCTGGCGGCATCGCCGGCGTTAAGCTGAAGAAAGCGTTCCACGCCGCCCGCATCCTGAAGCCCTTCAAGCGTCGCTCCGGAATTTGCCGCCGCGGACTGGATGAGGTGCGCGGGATCGGCATCCGCAAGAGCGGTTATCGCCAGGTAAGCGACAACACCGCCGCCGAGAATGAGTGCGGAGCCCCAAATAAGATCCGTCCACGCACAGGCTTTCAAGCCGCCCACGAAGACGTAAACCGCCGCGCAAAGCGCGATAATGACGCAGCCGACGAGAATGTTCCCGTCAACCAGATTTCCGAGCGTGAACGCGCCGTTTGCCAGAGAATTGAAGTCAACTCCAGTAACGCCTTCCGCGCCGAAGAAGAAGACCGCGATGCATTTCGCGCCCGCGAAAATAACGCCCGCCGTCGGGACTCCGACGAGGATGAGAAGCGTGCAAATCGCCATAATCGAGCGGGATGCCAGATTGTAGCGGGACTCCAAAAATTCCGGAATCGTGTAAACGCCGCAACGCAACAATTTCGGCAGGAAGAAAAACGCCACGACGACGAGCGTAATCGCCGCAAGCCATTCGTAGCCGGCGATGGCAAGCCCGAGCCAGTCCGCCGCCTGTCCGGACATTCCGACGAACTGCTCCGTCGAAATATTTGCGGCGATCAGCGAGAAACCGACGAGCCACCAAGACAAACCGCGCCCGGCAAGGAAGTAATCCGCCGCACTCGCATCTTTCTTTTCTTCGCCCTCCGCTTTCTGAGGACGCGCCTTATAGATACCGAGCCCGATGACGCCGACGACGGCCACGCAAAAGAGGACGACGTCGAGCATGCTCATCACGCTCCGGGCAGACTCTGCCGCTGCCTGAGCCAACATACACGTAAGCATATTTATTATTTAGGGTTTTATTAATGACAGAAAATTAAGCGTTCCCGCGAAGACGAGAAACCGTGAAAAAAGCTACGCCGCTCCGCTCCCGCAGGCAAACTTAAATTTATGAATTCGTCGAAATCCGTATTTTCCCGGAGGGCAATTTCGCCGTGCGGAAAAATCCTTTTCCGCCTTTAAGTGTTCCCGCGACGCTTATACGCGAAAAAGCGACACCGCTCCATAAAACTGCGCCGAAAACAGGAATACACTTGCTGAATGCCTCAAATAAAAAGAGAATATCCGGAACGTGTTCGTTTTTCCTGCGATACGAAAATTCACTACCTTCTCCATTCACCGATAGTTCTGATTATGAAGATTGCCGACATTCTGCTTCTGCGTTCACAAACGCCGGGGCTTCGATACCTGAAGCGAACGGTGTTTTTTGCCGTCCTGCTCTTTTGCTCTTTGGTTTTAGCCTATGAATTTGAATTTATCCTGAGGGCGGATTGCCGTTGGATTATCCCCGGACTCCCGGAGGGCGTTCCCGAAAACATACGTTCCCGCATTCCGTTTGTTGCCCTCGGCGTTGTCCCTTTGCAACTTCTGGCGCTGTATTTTGCCGGAATGTTTCGAAGTGTTTTCTGCTATTTCCGCATTCCGGAAATGGTTCGGGCATTCACCGCGCTGACGATTTGCTTCGTCGTCACGTTCTTCTGTCTGCGTATCGCCCTGATGAAAGCGGG
>CAZPYE010000064.1:0-10638 GCA_964590115.1 uncultured Enterobacteriaceae bacterium | reverse complement strand
ACGCTCCGTTTTCACCGTGCGACCGTGCGCATCGACGTAAGTTTTTTCCCAACGCACAGAGTTTTGCGTTCCCGTGAAAACCGTTGTCGTTTTCAAGCCGTTTTCAAAACCGTAAGCGTAATACTGCGCGACGACGGCTGTCCCCGTCACGGAAAGCGTTTCGCCGTGCGCACTACGCACCGTGATGCGCGTACCGCCGTCGGGAAACGTTACGGTCTCGGTCAAGCCGTCATCACTGCGTGTATACGTCGTCGTGTTCCCGAGCGCGTCCGTTTCCGAAGCAAGTTCTCCGAACGCGTCGTAGCTGCGGGAAACCGTTTTTGTGAGCATTCCCGCCGTCTGCGTTTCGGAAATCACGCGCCCGTCGGCGTCGTAGCCGTAAGTCGTAACAACGTCGCCGCGTGCACCGCGGCGCGTCGATGTTTTCAGGCGTTTGGCTTCATCAAAAGTATTGTCCGTGCGCACGCCGTTTTCGTCAATCGTCCAAACCAGTCCCGTACAAATGTAATCGGCGGAAGAGGTTTTTCCGTCGGAACGTTCCGTTGCAATCACCTTGTGTGTCGGCGCGTAGGTTTTGTTTTCCCAAGAAACGAGCTCAAACGCCGTTCCCGTGTGGACGTGGTTTTCCGTGCGCGTTTCGTTCCCGCGCGTGTCGAAACTGCGGACTATGCGCGTCGATTTGCCGGGAACGACGGCGAACGCGCCGTTTTCCCAAACGCCTTCGGTTTCCGTTCGGGTGTAAGAAAGATTTGACGACAAATCCACGCTCGCGGGAATCGCCGTTTCCGAATATTCGTAAAACGTCGCCGTGCCGTCCGCGCGAATTTCGTATTTGACGCGCCCGGCGGCGACCGTTCCCGTATTCGCCGGATAATAACGCGTCTCGGACGTAAGCGTCGTGCCGCTTGCCGTTACCGCGTGCGTTTCCGTTTTCCCGTTTACAAAATCATCGTCGTAAGAAAATGTTTCCGTCTTAAAAAGCGTTCCCGCAATTTTGTGAACGATAGTTCGCGGACGCAGGTCCGAAGCCGTTTCCGCGTAAGTGTATTCCGTCGTTTCCGCCAAATCCGCGTAACCCTTCGTTTGAGAAATTTGCGTCGTGCGCCCGTATGAATCGTAAACATAGGCGGTTTGATTTCCGCTTTTGTCGGTTTCCGAAGAAATTTTTCCCTTGCCGTTCCCGCTTTCCACGCGCGTCGCCGTGTACTCCGCCACACCGCCGAAACTTTTCCCGACGTATTGATTTCCGTTGGTCGGAGAAATCGTTTCCGTGAAAACGTGTGTCGCCCCGGAAGAGTCCGTATGCGTTTCCGTGACTAAAAACGTATTGTCTTCCTGCTCCGTCCAGCGGCGCGAAAAGTGAATATCGCCTTTATCCAAGGTCCATTCGTTGTCGAGTGCATTGAATGTCCAAACGTTTTCGAATTCAAACGCCTCACCCCGGCGTTCCGTAAGTTTAAAAACATTGGTTGTGTCCTCGGGCGATTCGCAGACAAAGGTTTTTATCGGATCTCCGTCGGTCGTAAACAAACCGCTTTCCGTATCCTTCCCGGAAATTGCGTCCGGCTTATACCAACGGATTTCGTAGGAGCTTTCCGACGTGGTTACGATGTCGAGCAAGCCGTCGGCGAGCGACCAGATTTGGCGAAGCGCGCCGTTCTCGTCGCGAATAACTTCCGTGCCAAGCCGGTTTTTCGTGAGTGTAACGCCTTCGGGCGAGGTAACGGACGAAAATGCACCGTTTGCGTCGTAGCAAATCACGGTGCGGTTCGAAAGCGTTTCCGTGACGGAACCGTCGGCGGAGACTTGGATTTGCGAACTTTTCCATGCATTGCTTTCTGCGGGAACGCCGTTTCGGTAAACGTTTTCCCAAATTCCGTCGGCGGAAATTGTCGCCGATTGCGTCTCAAATTCAACTTTAGATGCCGTTCTCGTCAGGAAATACTCGTATTGCAAGCCGGCGGGTTTAAACAAATCTTTCGTCGGAAGTTGTTTTTTTATTACCAGCGTTCCCGAGGAAAAACCCGGAGCGAACGGAGTGCGACCGAAGGGCTGGGAAAAATCCACGCTTCCCAATTTCGTGCCGGAATTCATGGAACAATCGGCGGTGCATTCGCAGTTTTCGTCTCCTCCGGATACTTCCGGATGCTCCTGCGGAGTGCGCGTCGACGTTACCGTTACCGACAAGACGTAAGGTCCGCCTTTGTTTTCGTAGGAAATTGTAAACGTAACCTCTTCCGCACCCTCTTCAAATTCCTGCCAATCGGAACTTGCCGAGCCGGGAACGATACATTTTGCGCTTGCGTCCCAATGCGAGCTTGCGGAAATGTCCTCTCCGGAAACCGTTGCCGTATCGTCCGCGGAAACCGTAATCGAATAAATGTTTCCCGCGGGAACCGTTAGCGTGTATGTTTCCGAAAAACCGGGCCCGTTTGCCGTTCCTCCGGAAAAACTGATGCTCCGGGACACGCTTCCGCACTTGCCGTCCTCGGAAAACTCGCCGCTTGTTTGCGGTGTCGGTTGGGGTATTGTCATAAGAAAACTTTCGTTAATGTTTTATAGGGATAAAGAATGCAAAGGCGTATCGAAAAGTCGCGATTCGGAGTTGCCTTTGTGCCGCTGAAAGATACGCGGCGGGTTTCCGACAGCAAGAACAAAAAGATAAAATTTTTTTTATAATTCTCTACTTGATTTCCTCAAAAAAAATCCTTATCCGCCCCGCGTGAATCGGCAACCTCCGTCTCCGGGAATTCCGCTGCGGGCACAAGTGCGCCGAGGTGCGGGAACACGGACGATGAGAAAAGCGTTCCCGCGGAAATCAATTCACGGGAACGCTTTTTTTAGGTGATGGAGGAGATGAGAGCTTAGAGGGAATTACGCTTCGTAAAAGATGTTTTCAAAATTCTTTTCCCGCTTGCGGGAACACATTTACCTCTAAGCTTTAAGCCCTAAGCTCTCATCTTCTTTAATCTTTAAACTCTAATCTTTAATCTCTTTTACCCAGTAGCTTGGCGGCGGCGGGAACGACGAGGAGCGAAAGCACGGTGGCGGAGATGAGGCCGCCGAATTGGACGATGGCGAGCGGTCCGAGGAGTTCGCCTCCGGGTTGGTCGATGGCGAAAATCAGCGGGAGCAAGCCGAGCTCCGTCGTCAGCGATGTCATAATAATCGGCACGACGCGTTCGAGCGAACCGACGCGTATCGCTTTTTCCGAATTTAATCCTTTTTTGCTCAAGTCGCGATAGCGGTTCAGCAGAATCAGACCGGAGCGCACGCCGAATCCGATGACGGTAACGAAACCGACAATCGACGCGACGGACAGAATCGGAGCGACGTAGTTGCCGCCGTTGAAGACGGACGCGAGCGTTCCCGGCGAGGCAATGAATACCGCGACAATCCCGCCGATGAGGCAGAGCGGAATGTTGACGAGCGTAACGAGCGCACTGCGCAAACTGCCGAGCGCGGCGGTGAGCAGAAATACGATCGCGATGAGAATCGCCGCGCCGAGCAGGTAGAGCCGTTGCGCGGCGGACTCACGTGCCTGAATCGTTCCCGCGTATTCAACGGTGCATCCGAGCTCGTGCATTGCGGGATCGAGTTTTTCGCGGCAGGCTTTGACGAGGTCTCCGAGGTTGGAATCGGGCGCAGGATTGCACGAAATCATCGCCTTGCGCATTGTGTTGTCACGCAAAATCAGGTTTGTGATTTCTTCGCGGGAGACGTCCGCCGTTTCTCCGAGGCGCACGGCGCGGCCGTTTGTGCCGATGAGTTCGAGGTTCCGCACGTCGTCTATAGACATTTTCATTGCGGGATCAATGCGCATGACGATGTTCCAGCGGTCCTGGTTTTTGATGACTTCGCCGAGTTCTGCGCCGTTCATCGCGGTGGAAACCTGTTCCGCGGCTTCGGCAATCGTCAGCCCGTAAACGCTGAGAATTTCCCGGTCGTAGCGAATACGAATCGTATCGACCATGACTTCGCGGTTAGCGCGTGCGTCGGCAACTTCGGGTAGTTTTTCCAAAATTTCCTTGGCTTTGAGGGCGGCTTTGCGCAGTTGCGGAAGTTCGGAACCGTAGATGTTAATCGCCATTTCGGAGTTGGAGCCGGAAAGGGCGGCGGAAATACGGTGCGCAAGCGGATAGCCGATCATTGTGGATGTTCCCGGAATGCCTTCAATGGCGTTCTGTATGCGGGAACGCAATTCGCGCTGATTCTTTTTCAAATCGACGCGAACGAGGAGTTCCGAGGCGGAAACGGGTTCGGCGTGCTCGTCGTTTTCGGCGCGACCGGTGCGCTGGGCGACACTGATGACGCCGTCGATTTTTTCCACGTTTTTCGCGCATTGGCGTGCGATGCGCTCTGTTTCTTCGAGCGAAGTTCCCGGCACCGCGTTGACGAAAACCGTGTAGCAGTCTTCGTTAAACGGTGGGAGAAAACTCGCTCCGAAGGTGCTTGCGAGCCAGAGTGCCCCCGCCGTAAGAACAAGCGTTCCCGCGACGACGCTTTTCGCGTAGCGCAGACAGAAATCCAAAACCGGTCGGTAGAATTTCCGAATCAGGCGCACGGAAAAACTTTCCCGCAAAGCATCGTCCGCGTTCCCGCCGACTTTCGCTCCCGTCGGCTTTTTCTTCGAGGTAAAAGCGAGCGAACAAAGCACGGGAATGACGGTTACGGCAACAGCGAGAGACATCGCAAACGCCAGCATGAACGAAATTCCGAGCGGGCGGAAAAACTGTCCTTCCAGTCCCGAAAGGAAAAGCACTGGAGTGAAAACGAGCAGGATTATCAACGACGAATATCCGATGGAACCGAGGATTTCCTTTTTCGCACCCATGAGGACGTCGAATTTCGAGTGCTGCTTTTCCGGCGGAAGCGCAGCGTTTTCGGAAAGTTTTCGCCATGCGATTTCGACGAAAATGATGGCGTTGTCCACTACGTCTCCGACGGCGACTGCCAATCCTCCGAGCGTCATAATGTTGATTGCGAGATCAAACATCGGGAAAAACAGCACGGCGAAGAGAATCGAGAGCGGCATCGCGGCAAGCGTGATGAGTGCCGTGCGCACGTTCAGCAACGTCAGGAAAATGACGAGCATAACGACGATGCCCGCCGTAATCAGCGTTTCCGCGCCGTTGGCAAGGGACAGTTCGATAAAGTCGGATTGACGGTAAGCATCGGCGTGAAGCTCCATGCCGGCGGGAAGCTGGCTTGCGGAAAACTCGCGGACGGCCTGATCGACCGCTCGCGTCAGTTCCTGCGTATTGGCGCCGGGAACTTTTTGAACGGAAAGCACGATGGCGTCCGTACCCATAAAGCCCGCGTTCCCGCGGCGCGGCGCACCGTCAATTTTGACTTCGGCAAAATCCTCGATGCGAGCCGTTCCCGACGGGTGCGCGGGAATGAGCGAGCGGCGGATTTGTTCAAGCGTTTCGATGCGGGAATCCTGTTGAATCGGAAGTTCCGTTCCCGCGACATCTTCAAGATAGCCGGCGGGCTCGGACGACCCGGCGGCTTCGACGGCGGCTTTTAAATCATCAATGGAAATATTTCCCTGGCGCAGACGCGCGGGATCGTAAATGACCTGATACTCCGGCAAGCGTCCGCCGAGCACGGTAACTTGCCCGACACCGGAAATCGCAAGCAAGCGATTGCGCAGGCGGTATTCCGCGAGTTGGCGCATATCGAGAAGACGCTGATTTTTTTCCGCTTCGGAAAGATTTTCAAACGAGGCATCCGGCGTGAGCGCGATGAGCATGATTTCCCCCGTGACGGAAACTATCGGCGCGAGCTCGGTGGAAACGTTTTCCGGAAGCGACGAGCGCACGCTCGTAAGACGTTCCGTCACGATTTGACGGGCAAGGTAAATGTCCGTATCCCAGTCAAAATCGACCCAGACAAACGAGAGTCCGCCGCCGGACGAAGACCGCACGGCTTTCACTCCGGCGGTGCCGTTCATTGCGGACTCGACGGGAATCGTGATGTATCGTTCGACTTCTTCCGCCGTTAACCCGCCGGCTTCGGTCTGAATCGTAACGCGGGGAACGCGCAATTCCGGGAACACGTCAACCGGAGTATTTTTCGCCACAAAAAGTGATGCGGCGACGAGCAAAAGCGTCAGCAACAGAACCGTAACGCGCTTCCGCAAACAAAATGCGATGAGATGGTTCATCATGGAAAAAAAATTATTTTTTAGTGAAAAATGGTTGTGAGAGGAGAGTTGAGGGCTGAGAGGTAAATGTTTTTAAAGAATTAAAAAACCGGAAACGGGAAATTCCGGACTTCTCATTTTTATCCGGTAATACCTCTCAGCTTTAAGCACTAAGCTCTCAGCTCTCCTTAGTGTTCTCCTTCGTGGAATTTGCCGTCGGCGTGGAAGTGCCCGGCTGCCTTGCGTTTAGGCGCGTTCCCGTCTGCGGGGAGAATGTATTTCAGTTCGTATCCGCCCTTGGATACGACGGTTTCTCCCGCGTGAATGTCGGAGACGGGTGTCATGCCTCGGCGCGACGGGAGCGTTTTCACTTTACGTGCGGTGAATTTGTTCGGGTCGGTCGAGTCGCAGACGAAAACGACATCGTCCACGCCGACTTTGATGACGGCGCTGTTGGGAACGAGGACGAAGTTTCCGGCGGCGGCATCGCGTTTAAACACGTCGAGGCGGGCGACCTGTCCGGGATAAACAAGTTTTCCGGGAAGGTTGTCGGGTGTGAAATACACAGTGCGAGCCTGAGAGGATTCGTCGATTTGAGCCGAGACGCGGAGCGTTCCCGTGAAGCGTTCGGTTTTCCCGGCAATGTTGACGGCGAGTTCTGCGGATGCGTTTGTAAAATCGTCGTTGCCGAATGCCGAACCCTTGAATTCGAGCGGGGAATATTTAATCAGCGAAAGTGCGCTTTGTCCGCGTTCGCCCCAAGCGCCTTCGGCGAGCTCGATCGATTGGACAATGCCGTCTTCGGTTGCGGGAACTGTGAGCGTCCCTTCGGCGAGTTCGGCTCCGCCGGTCGCCTGTTTCAGAAGTGCGCGGGAACGCTCCGCGGCGACTTCGAGCGAGGCGATTTCGGCTTCTTTGAAACGGGTTTCGCTTTCGAGTTCGCTGTTTTTTATTCCGATTTCGGCGAGGCGGGTGAGGCGGGTTTTGAGCGAGTCCAGCTCGACGCGAGCGCGGGTGAGCGCGGCTTCGGCGTCTTTTACGTCGGCGGACATTTCAAGCAACTCCGGAGAGGCTACTGCGTAGAGCGGCGTTCCCGCGGAAACGGTTTGTCCGGCTTGAACAAAAAACCGCACGCGTCCGCTTGCCGTGAGCGCGGAGGTTTCGACGGCGGCGGGCGGGAGCATCATTTGTCCGTAGTAGGATTTTCCGGAAAGGACGGGGGAGGCGGAGACTTTTTCCGTTGCCAGCGCGAGGGATTGTCGTGCGCGTTCGGAAACGGAAATGACGGTTTCGTCGTGCGCGTGTTCGTGCTTTTCACCGGCAACTGCGGGAACGTCCGAGTGTTCGTCCTCGCCGTGTTCATGCGCTTCGTGATCGTCGTGCGCGTGATTTCCGGAGCAGTTTTCTCCGTGGACGTGCTCGTGCGTTTCTTTATGCACGTGTTCGCGGGTTTCTTCGTGGTCGTGTCCCGCTTCGTTTTCGTGTTCTTCTTGGCTGTGCGTGCAATTTTCGCCGTGCTCGTGATGATGTTCCTCGGCGATTGCGGGAACGCTCCACGCAACGGCGGAGAGGAAAAGTGCGGAAATTTTCAAAAGATTTTTTTGTTTCATGGAAATAATATTTTTAGTGAATGATAAATAACGAATAGTGAATAACTCGGAGCCTAAGGTTTTTGCCTTCCGCAAAAACTTTGAAGAAACAATTATTCACTATTCCCTGTTCGTTGTTCGTTAATTTTTAGTGCCAAAATCCGAATGCGGGTTTTCAGGTAATCACCGATAGCGTCGCAGTTGGCGAGCTCGGCGGAAAAATGCTGCTGCGCCGCCTCGGAAAGGACGTTCGGGAGTGTTTCTCCGATTTCGATTTCGGCGTAGATTTTTTGTGCGCGTTCCCGGAATGCCGCCGTGAGAGCGGCTTGGTTGCGGCAATGCGCTTCGGCGATTTTCTGCTCCTCGTCGAGGAGACAGAGCGTGTGGAATTGTTCCTGCCAGAGTGTTACGGTTTCGTGGCGTGCGAGTGCGCGTTCGCCTTTGGCTTCGGCGATACCGATGCGGTTGCGATTCCAGAGCGGAAGGTTAAAACCGATGCCGAGCGTGAGTGAATCTTCGAAGGAGTCGTTCCCGTCGATTTCATAGCTCGTGCCGAGAGAAAGTTCCGGATATTGGCGGCGAATTTCCGTTTTCAGAGCGGTTTCGCTTGCCGAGTATGCGGCGAGGCTTGCACGAATTTTCGGAAGTTCGGCGAGCTGTTCCGCAGAGGGCGCGGGAACGGGGGCGGGCAGGGCTTCCGGAAGCTCGGCGGCGAAGCGGATTTCGCGGGCGATTTGCGGCGCGAGTCCGAGCTTCTGAACAATGCGGGAACGCAATTCTGCGGCGGCGGAATCGAGTGCGCGTTTTTCCGAAATTGCGGCATTGTAGCGGTCGCTTTCCTTTTGCATATCTGCAGCGGAAATTTCTCCGGCATTAAAGAGTTTTTCCAGCGCGGCTATTTCCGAACGTGCCTTTTCCGAATATTCGGCGGTGATTTTTCGTTTTTGTTCGACAACGGCGTAGTCGATCCAGAGCTCGGCGAGCTCGCTGCGGAAGTCGAGTTCGGCTTGGGCGAGTGTCCAGTAATCCGCTTCGGCGTAGTGCGCGGCAATTTCTTCGGCGAGCCCGGGAAGCCCGGTTACGGGAACGGTCAGCCCGACTCCCGGCGCGTATGCCCACGGCTGAGAACCGGTATTGAGAACGCGTTTGAGATCGAATGAAACGGAAGGATCTTCCCACCAGCCGGACTGCTTTTCGACATCGCGGCTTTTGGCGAGTTGCAGGCGGGCGCGGTTGAGTTCGGGATTAAACGCAAGCCCGAGCGTCTGCGCGTCGGCAAAAGTGAGTTGCGGGAACGCTTTAAGCGCGTTTTCGGAGTCATCCGCCCACGCCTGCGTTTCCTTTTCGAGTCGGACGGGTTCCGCCTCATAGCTTGCGCAGGACGCACATGCAAGCGCCGCCGGAAGCAGAATAAAATAGGATTTTCTTTTTCGCATGAAATAAAAACGGTTAAAAAATATATAAAATTACAAAGGTGAAGCGTCGGTGCTTCACGGAGATTGTCCGCACGGGAACGCGCGAAAGCGTTCCGTCTCTTTGCGAACGGAATTCGGAAAACGGGCGGCGGCTATGCCAGCATCGGTCGCGTTCCCGCGAGGTCGGGCGGAGCCGGAATCGGCTCTGAGACTGCCGGGAAAATCGGAGGCGCGGCAGAGAGAGAATCGGGATGAAGCCGTGCGGAAAAGATTTCGAAAAAGAGCGGAAGCGCTTCCGCCGGAGGAGCACCGGTTTCTTCGACGGTTAGACGGATTTTGTCGTCGAGCTCGACGACGATTTCCCGGTGGCCTTCTGCGTGGTCGCAGGGCGACGGGTCTCCGTCGTTTTGTTGTCCGCAGTCGCAGTGCGTTTCGGCGGGAACACAGGTATTTGCTCCCGCAAAAGAGAAATTATTTTCGGAGAGACAGAAGCCGACGGCGGCGGTGTTGCCGACCAAGGTCAACAACAGCGCGATGCTCATCGCCAAGATTCCGAAAAAACGCATGGTTCAAAGAATCCGTAAAATCGCACGGAATGTCAATAGCGCACGCGATAAAAACTGCACCGCCGCGTTCGTCTAAATTTCAATTTGCGCCGTTTCCGCGAAGAATCTACGATGTGCCGAAATATTTTTTTTCAGTATGAGCAGCTCCGAATATAATTTTTCCGAAATCGAAAAACGCTGGCAGAAATTCTGGGCGGACGATAGGACGTTCCGCGCCGAAAACAAGTCGGACAAGCCGAAGTTTTACGTGCTCGACATGTTCCCGTATCCGTCGGCGGCGGGGCTTCACATCGGACATCCGGAAGGTTACACCGGTTCGGACATTCTCGCGCGCTACAAACGCGCCAAGGGCTTCAACGTGTTGCACCCGATGGGCTGGGACGCGTTCGGTCTTCCCGCCGAACAATACGCCATCAAAACCGGCAATCACCCGCGCGGGCAAACGCTTTCCAACATCGACAACTTCCGCCGCCAGCTTCAGATGCTCGGTTTCGCCATCGATTGGGAACGCGAAATCGCCACCATCGACCCGAAATATTTTAAGTGGACGCAGTGGATTTTCCTCAATCTTTTCAAACACGGCTTGGCTTACGTTGACGACAAACCGGTTTGGTTCTGTCCGGAACTCGGCACCGTCCTTGCGAACGAAGAAGTTCTCAACACCGACGAAGGCCCGCGCAGCGAACGCGGGAACTTCCCCGTCGAGCGCCGCCCGATTCGCCAGTGGGTTTTGAAAATCACCGCTTACGCGGAAAAACTTATCGCGGGCTTGGACGAGCTGAACTGGCCCGATTCCACGAAGCGTTTGCAGAAAAACTGGATCGGACGCAGCGAAGGCGCGGAAGTCGAATTTCCGCTCGCCGACGATCCCGCAACGAAACTCAAAATTTTCTCAACGCGCCCGGACACGCTTTACGGCG
>CAZPYE010000063.1:0-10764 GCA_964590115.1 uncultured Enterobacteriaceae bacterium | reverse complement strand
ATTTGAAGCACAGGAAAAATTCCCGTTCCCGCCGTCGGAACTGGTTTGGGACAGCCAAATCATTTCTACGGACGGAGTTGAGGCGGAGGTCGTCCTTTTCGCCGTAAAGCGCGATAATGCGAATCGTTTTGCCGCCCAGCTGATGAACGCCGGCGTTACGCCGGAAGTCATTCAGCCTTCAACGAATCTCGATTATCAGGCGTATCGCTTCCTAAACGTCGATTCTTCGGAAAATGTGCTCATCATTAACGTCGGGGCACGCACAACGAATCTCACTTTTGTTACGGAGGAAGGATTCAGTATCCAGAATTGCGCCGTCGGAGGGAACTTCCTTACTCAGTCAATCGCCGATTCCATCGGCAAACCGTTCCCGGCGGCGGAACGCTTGAAGGTGAATTATTTTTCCGGGGTAACGGATGTTGCCGAAGACGATCCGCATGTCCTCAAGATGAAGGAAAATGCGCAGGCGTTTTGCCGTCGTCTGAGCCAGGAAATTACGCGCCGCGTCGTCAACCAAAAGCGCCAAAATCCGAAGGGCGCGCCGACGAAAATTCTTTTGACCGGGCGCGGTTCGCTCCTGCCGGGGCTTTCCGAGGCGTTGGCGGAATCGCAGCGCATTCCGGTGGAATATTTTGAGCCGACCGTTCCCGTTATGGTCGGTCCGGGTGTCGATTCCGGTTATTTCGACTCCGTTCGCTTCCAGCTTTCGGAAGTCGTCGGCGATGCCGCAGAGCTTCTCGACGCGTCATATAAGCAGGTGAATTTGCTCCCGCCTCAGATTGCGGCGGATATCGCGTTCTCCAAGAAGAAACCGTTTTTTGTCGCGGCGGCATTGCTTTTGGCGTTGGCTCCGTGGCCGGCATTTTTGGGGCTTGATGCTTCGGAAAAGGCACTCGCCGAAAAAAGTAAGGTGCTGGTCTCCGAGGAAAAGACGCTTAAGGCGCGTCAGTCCGAACTCGAGGCACTTTCCGCCAAAAGCGTTCCCGTCGCCGCTTACGTGGATACGCTTGACGGCGTAATCGCATCCCGAAGCGCGTGGGTCGCATTTCTCGCGGATATTCAAAAATGTGTGGATTCCCTGCAGGCACCTTCCGTGGGAGAAGACGGAGAAAAGACGTATTCTTCGCACCGCCATATTTGGGTGGACGGACTTCGTGTTTCCAAGAGCGTTGTCGCCCCGGATGCCGCGGAGGACGACGATTCTTCCTTGCAGAAACCTGCGGTGCGCACGGAAGTGGAACTCAAATTGCGGCTGTTGCTTCCGGAAGTGGACGGGATGAAGCCGGAACATAACGCTTCGGCTTTCAACAGCCGTCGCCGAGCCGTGCTCAACGCGTTTAAGAAGTCGGAATTCGTGGAAAAAGTCAGCGATCAGGCAAACGTTTCCCGGCCGAATTTCCCGACGCTTACGTTGAAGCTCATTTTGAAACCCGAGAAAGGAATTTAATCGATGAAAAAAGACAAAGTATTTGCGGCGATCGTCGGCGTTTTTGTGCTGGCATTTCTCGCCGGAGTAGGGTTTTGCGTGAAGGAGTTTCTCGCAATTTCTTCGACCAAAGCCACAATCGAAAAAACGGAAAAGTCTTTGAAACGCCTCGCCAATCGCGGGAGCGAACCCGCATTGACGGAGGAAAATCTTGCCGTCGGGAACGCGAATGCACAAAAACTCGTTGCCGCAAAAGCACAAAAAATCGCGGCGGTGAAAGGCAAGCGGGCCGCAGACTTGGAGCCTAAGGCGGGAACGGATGCCGAAGCGTTTAAAATTTCCCTGCGCGGCGATATTGATGCCGCCCGCGCAAATGTCCAGGAGGGGAAAATCGTGCTCGACGATGACGCGAAGTTCTTTGGCTTTTCGCGTTATCTCGGCGGGAATACGACGCCTACCCCTGCGCCGGAAGCACTCCCCCTGCTCGGAACGGAACAGAAAGTGATTCAGTTGCTCACGGACAAACTTGTCGCTGCCCGCGAAAAGAATGAGGTCGAGTTGCGCGGCAATAATCTGTTGGCTCCGGATAAGCGCGTGTTTCTCTGGATTAAGGGAATTCGCCGCGAAGCTTCCGAGCTTCCGAAGAAAGACGGCGTCGTAAACGCAATCGTCAACAAAGACGAACTTTCCGTCGTGCCGACCGAAACTGCCGGCGAAAGCGGGCTTTATCGTTTGGTTTACACCGGGAATGCCCGGGGAACGACGTTCCCGTCTCTGCGTAAGCCGAATGCGGTGGATGCCGTTGCGTTTCAAATCGGATTTGTCGCCCCGACGGCTGTGTTGCGCGGTTTCGTCGAGTCTTTCTCCGGCACGGGCGAGTATCCGATTTTTATCCGCGACATCGCCGTTTCCCCGGTGAGTGCGGGCGATATCGACGCGAAAAAGGCGGAACTGAATCCTCCGCCGCCGACGGATATCGTTCCCGCAGCGCCCGCTCCCGTCGCCGATGAGTTTGACTTCTTCGGAGCTGCGCCGAAGGAAGCGGACGTTCCCGCCGCCGCGTTCTCCGCGCCCGAGGTGCCGGTAAAGTCCGTGGTTTCCCCGGAAGCGCTTTCGGAGTTTTGGGTGACGCTGGAATACGTTTCCCCCGTTGAAAAGCCGGTTTCGACCGAAGAGAGTGAGGAGGAATAATTTGCCATGAAAAATTCGGATAAGATTCTTTTTGTTGTAGCGCTTCTCGCCTGTATCGGCGGCGGCGTAACGTATGCGTTGCTCGCTCCCCGGCAAACAAGCGCCGCCCCCGTTGCAAAAAAATTGAGCGGGGCGGAGATTGAGGCTTGGGCACCGACGGATGCCGCCAAGAATGCCGCGCAGACATGGAGCGCGCCTTCGCCGGATCTCGCGGAAGGGTGGAACTACGATTTGTTCTCCGCGCCCGAAATCAGTTGGGATTCCGATCAGAAGAAATACTTCGCAAAGGAGCTCCCGCCTCCGCCCGAAGAAGTTTTCGGACTTTCGCTGAAATCACTGTCGCACCCGAAATTCCGCCTCGTCATCAATTCCTACACGGCGGGAACGCAACCGGTTCCGGAATCGACGGCTCCGGGGCGGTATGCGGCGGTGCTTAATATTTCCGATATTTCCGGTGCCCGTCCGAAGTCTAAAATCCTGAATTTCGGCTCCCGTGAAATGTTGCCGATTGCGCTTGACGATTCTACGGTTAACGGTGTCCGTGTCGTTCGCCTTGTTCCCGAAAGTCCGGTTACGATTGAAGGCACGGGAACGAAACTTAAAGAGTTTCGCATCACTCAAAAAATGGGGGTCAGCGGATTCAGCAAGACTTATTCGGCCGTCGTAATCGACGAGTCCGGTCGCGCTCCGCGCGAATTTACGATCGGAAGCGAGCCGGTGCTGGACAAGAACCGGACGGAGGCAATCTTTACCGACGGTTCGTCCGAGTGGCGTTACAGCGAAACCCGCGTTCCCGGTCGTAAAGATGTCCTTCGCGAAATCGCCGTTCGCAACACCCCTTCCGTGCCGTTTAAATTCGTCGAAAGCGGCAAAGAAATCCGCATCGGAGAAGACGTTTTTCGCATTAAAGGGCTTGACATTTCTGCCCAAGAAGCAAGAATTGAAAAACAATCCTCCGAGGTGGACAAGAAAACCAAAGCTCCGAAAACGACGGAGCGTGTTCTCTCCCCTGAGCGATAAAACTTTCAAGTTACTCCACAGTTTTTAAACCCCTTAAATTAAACCTCTCACCTCGAGAAAAAACCCCTCGCATGAACAAGCTCCTGCGCCTCCAAAACCTCTTCTCCTCAATCCTCGTTTCGACGACGGTCGCATCCGGCGTCGCCGCGCCCGCAATGTTTGCGGACGAAGGAGAAGCTCCGCTTAACCCCGCCGAGTCCAACGCTCCGGCTCCCGTCGAGGATGCCGAAGAGACGGCACTTGAACGTGTCGTTAAGCGCTATTCCGAAGTTTTTAAAGAAGTCGATGCCGCGCTTTTTAAGGCGAACGGCTATATCGCGCAAGGTCGCACGGCAGATGCTCTCGCTCTTTTGAGCGAAGCGGAATCCGCATTGCCGGACAACGTCGCTTCCGTGCCGTTCCGCGATAAAATCGCACTGATTCGTCAGCGTGCGGTCGAAAAGCAAAACGGCGTTACGGACGCATCCGTCGCAGAGGGGATGATTGATGACGCACGTATTCGCAACCGCAGTGCAATTCTTGCAACGGAACGCAATCTTGAAGAGGCAAACGAACATCTCGTGCGCGGTCGTCTTACCGAGGCTCTCTCCGCCGTGGATCGCGCCCGTAGCGTCCTTCCGGTTCTGCCTTCCACTGTCGCCGAGCAGGAGCGCGTAAAGGAAATGCGTGCGAAAATTTCTGCGGCGTATCTTCAGGACGCAATCGCGAGACGCGCTCCGAAAGAAGCCGAATCCTATCTGAACGAGGTTAAAAGCATTCTCGGAGACAAGCATCGCCTCTATCTCAGCCTCAAATCCTACTTCGACGCCTGGTGCAAAACGCCGGATGCCTATGATCCGTATAATTTGAATCCGACGCTTAAGCGCGACGAAAAGGAAACCGAAACCCTTCTCGCTCAGGCAAACTCGCTGTATCTCTATGGCGATTATGAGGGCGCATTGCGCGCTTTCGATAACGTTTTGCTCTATGACGCAAATAACGCCGAGGCAAAAGCGAAAAAGCTCCGTATCAACGAAATTTTAGCAAACTCTTCCGCTTACAACCACGAAGTAACACGCTCCGTGATGCTCAATCACACGACGGAATCGTGGGGATTGGGACGCACGTATTCCGTCGAAGCGAAGAATCAGGATGCGAATACGGATCAAAATCCGCTCAAGTTGAAGATGGATCGTCTGCTCATCACGGTTACGCTTCGCAACGCGGACCTGCAAAGCGCGATTGATACCTTGAACGAACTTGCCAAGAGCTACGACCCGACGGGACGCGGTCTCGACATCGTCATTGCCGAAGGCGTTCAGGGACTTCAGGATCTTCCGCCGATCAATCTTTCCATTCAGAGCCAACCGCTTTCCAAGGTGCTCGAACTTATCCTCCGTCGTGCGAATTATTCCTACGATATCCGTGACGGTATCGTCGAAGTTCACCCGGCGGTCGGAAACACGAATCTTCTCGAGGTCGAAATTCCCTCGACGAACGCGATTGAAAAGATGAAAAAATCCGTCATGCGTGCTTCGGCGACGACCGCTGCCGCAGACGCCGGAAACGATCCGTGGGGCGGAGGCGCAGCCGCTGCAACTCAGGAGGTTGACGAAACGGATGTGCCGAAGCTTTATTTCATGAAGCGCGGAATCAAGTTCGGGCCTGAAGATACGATTACCTGCGACGAAAACGTCTTCACTGTCGTTCACTCCGACCCGAAAACCATCGAAAAGATTCGCCGCACGATTCAGAAGCTCGACGAAGACTCCATTAAGCAGGTCAATATCGAAGCCAAGTTTATCGAAGTCAGCGATACGGCACTTCACGAAGCCACGGCAAACTGGCGCCTCGCCAAAGACGGTGTCATTCGTGCGGGAACGTTTAATCGCGGGGCACACGAAACCCACGCCGTTGACGCGGGAACGAAGAAAATTCAAATCGGGAACGCACCGCAGTATATCTACGATGATGACGGCAACATTATCGGTGAAAATGACGGCGAAATGAAGTGGCAGCAGTTCGAAAGCCCGGTGCCGTCCATTAACGGTTCCCTTTACTACGGTCCGCAGGGCGTTTCTAACCCCACGGGCGTATTCCAGGATGCGGTTCCGAGCTTCGTCGGCAAGGTCGGCACCCTCGACGACTACGATGTCTATCTGCTTCTGAACCTCCTCGACAACAAGTCCGGGGCGGACATTATGGCGGCACCGAGCCTCACGGTCGAAACGGAGCAGCCAGCGGAAATCGAAATTGCCCAGTTGATCAACTTCCCGTCTTCCTACGACGATCCCCAGATGGAGGTTTCCTCTTCCGGAAGCAGCAGCAATAACAATAACAACTGGAGTAGCGGCGGCGGAACGGTTACGATTGCGCCTGCGGTTCCGCAGTTTGACCGCACGACATCCGAAGAATTTGAAAAAGTCGGTATTATCCTTAACGTTACGCCGACCGTGAACGCGGATAATTCCATTAAGCTCACGATTGATGACCTCAAAATCATGGAATTCGAAGGCTTTATGGATTACGGAGGAACGGCTGTTTCGATGGTCGGCTCCACGATTGTTACGACGCCGATGACCTACTATCAGCCGGTCTTCAATATTCGTCGTGTCAAAACCTCCGTTACGATTGCGGACGGTGCGACGATGGTCATCGGGGGGTTGATGCGCGAAGAAATTCGGACGGTTGACGATAAGGTTCCGATTCTCGGAGACCTCCCGCTTATCGGCTCCGCTTTCCGCGGAACATCCAAGGCGGTTCAGAAGAAGAATCTCCTCGTCTTCATCACGGGGAATCTGATTTCCCGCGGCGGTTCTCCGGCGATTTCCACTTTCCGCGGCACGGCTCCGGCTGAAATCTATTCAAATCCGACGTTCATGACGTCTTCCGGCGTTCTCTATCGCGAGTCCACGCGTCCGACGGAAACGGCGCCGAGCGATGCGGCGAATACTCCGGCATCTGCCGGCTCGCTCTAATCGGTTGAATCCGAAAGCAAAAAAGCGTTCCCCTTAGCGGGAACGCTTTTTTTTTTGCCTTACCGGTTTTCAATGAAAAGGGTGGATGACAGAATTTAGAAGCGGCGAACAAACGACACCGGGAATGCGTCGTTTGCTGTGCTTTCTTCGGGTGTATTCCGCGGGAGTAGTTATTCTTCCCAATCCAGACCGATGTCGATCCAGGGGACGTTGTGTGTTAGGGCTCCGCAGGAAACGAAGTCCGCACCCACCGAGCCGAGGGTCGGCAGGCTTTCGAGGGAAACACCTCCGCTGATTTCCGTCCATGCCTCGTTACCGATAAGTTCTACGGCTTTTTTCAAATCTTCGACGGAAAAGTTGTCGAGAAGGATAATGTCTGCGCCGGCTTCAAGGACAGGCGGGATTTGTGAAACGGAATCGACTTCCACTTCGCAGAGCAAATCCGGGCGTTTCCGTCGTGCCTGGCGCACAATTTCGGCAAGACGTGTTCCCGCAACGGCTTCGTCCGCCGCGAGGTGGTTGTCTTTGAGCATAAGGCGATCGTAGAGCCCGATACGATGATTCCATGCACCTCCGCACCCGACGGCGTACTTATCGAGAACCCGGTGCCCGGGAGTCGTTTTCCGCGTGTCGAGCAGGCGTGTCTTAGTATTTCCGAGTGCCGCGACGTAGCGGGCGGTTTGCGTGGCGATTCCGCTCATGCGTTGCAGGAAATTGAGCATAACGCGTTCTGCCGTCAGCATTTGTGCGGCATCTCCGGAAACGGTTCCGATTACGGTTCCGGCGGGAACGCTTTCTCCGTCCGCAACGTTCATTTTCGCAGAAACTTTTCCTCCGTAGATTTCGAGAATTACGGGAACAAGAGAAAGTCCGGACAGCGTGCAAGGTTTGCGTGCGACGAATTTTGCCGAGGCAATTTTCCCTTCGGGTGCTGTCGTTTCCGTCGTCGGGTCTCCGGCGCATTTCGGGCGCATCGCTGCGCAAAGCCCTGTTCCCGCGATGTCCTCGTCCCGGGCGAGCGTAACGATGGTTTTAAGATATTGGGGATCTATTTCGTCCCAGCTCAACCGATGACACAGTCCCGGCGCTTCCTGCAAGGTCTTTTTCATATACAAAAGAAAACTCCTTCATCGCTTATCCCGCAAGGTGAAAAGCGGAATTTTACGTTGTTTTTAACAGTTTTCGATGTGGTATTCCGCGTTATTCGTTCCTTGAAGAATTCTTCTGTAGATGGGAGAATGTTACTATGAAAAAGCTTCTTTTGACCGGTGCTTCCGGTTTTGTCGGGAGAAATATATTGTCGATTTTAGCACGGGATTATCGTGTCTTCACATTGGGGCGCGGGGAGAAGAATGATTATTCGTCGGATCTCTCGAGGGAGATACCGAAGTTTAAGGAGGAATTTGAAATCGTCTATCATGCGGCGGGAAAAGCACATAGCCTTCCGCGAACGGGCGAGGATGAAAAAGCTTTTTTTGATGTTAATCTGACGGGAACAAGAAATCTTTGTGCGGGATTAGGGCGCTCAGGGATTCCGAAAGCGTTTGTTTTCGTCAGCACCGTTGCCGTTTACGGGTGTGAATTCGGGGAGAATATTTCAGAAGAACACCCTCTCGCGGGAACGTCTCCGTATGCGAAAAGTAAAATCGAAGCAGAGCGGTTTTTGCAGGAATGGTGTGCCGAGAATAATGTTGTATTGACCATTTTGCGTCCGTCTCTTATCGCGGGAGCCGAGGCCCCCGGAAACCTTGGCGCGATGGTTCGCGGGATGAGAGACGGAAGGTATTTGAGAATCGGGAAAGGATCAGCGAGAAAAAGCATTGTAATGGTTGAGGATTTGGCTCGAATTGTTCCGCATGTATTGGCTGACGGCGGGATTTTTAATGTTTGTGCGACATATGCCCCGAGTTTTGCCGAATTGGAAAAACTGATTGCGTCCCAGCTCGGCAAAGGCGAACCTGTTTCTATTCCGTTTTGGTTGGCAAAAATCATGGCCTGCGTTGGCGATTTTTGCTTAGGGAGAGCGCCGATAGACTCTGTGCGTCTGAAAAAAATCACGGGAACGCTGACGTTTTCAAATGCTAAGGTAAGGGCACAAACCGGTTGGGAGCCTTTGCCTGTTCTCGAAAACTACAATATTTATATTACCCCCCCCCCTAATTACGAGGCGTGAATTTGAGTCGTTTCGGCACTCCTGCAATGTGGTTGAATTCCCGTTACTCACTACCGTTTCCGGAAGGGAGGCGGTGTAATGAGAATTCTGATTACGGGAATAAGCGGTTTCGTCGGGAAGAATATCTCGGAATCGTTTAAGAAACGAGGACATGAAGTTTGGGGATTGAGTTCCCGTCCGGGGCGGGCCGAGTTTTCGTGGTCTGATTTGTCGGCGGGAACGCTTCCGCAGGTCGATGCGGTGATTCATTTGGCAGGAAAGGCTCACGATTTGAAAAATGAAGCCGGTGCGAGTGTTTATTTTGAGGTCAACACGGAGCTGACGAAGAAAATATTTTCTTGGTTTATCGAGTCTTCGGCAAAGCAGTTTTATTTCTTCAGCTCGGTGAAGGCTGCGGCGGATTTTGTTTCCGGGGGAGCACTGACGGAAGAAGTCGTTCCTGCTCCGATCGGTCCGTATGGTGAGAGTAAAATAGCGGCAGAGAAATTTATTCGCGAAAGTTTTGATTTTTCTTCAGACCGCACCGGAGAAAAAAGGGTTTACATCATGCGACCGTGTATGATTCACGGACCCGGAAACAAGGGGAATCTGAATTTACTCTATTCGGTTGTCCGTCGCGGTTTTCCGTGGCCGTTCGGCGCGTTTGAAAATCGGCGGTCTTTTTTGTCTGTAATCAATCTCGAGTTTATTTTGAGGAAAATGCTGGAAACCGCACCGCCGTCGGGAATCTACAATGTTGCGGATGATGAGCCGATTTCAACCAACGACTTGGTGCGGACGATTTGTTTGGCTCTCGGAAAAACGGTTCGCGTAGTTCGCGTTCCCGCCGGACTCTTACACCTTGCTGCGAGCGCGGGAACGCTTCTTCATTTGCCTTTTAACAAAGAACGCCTGACGAAGCTTACGGAGAATTACGTTGTCTCAAATGAGAAAATCAAGCGTGCTCTCGGTGTGAAATCTCTTCCCGTTTCGGCATGTGAGGGAATTAAATCTACGATAAAATCGTTTTAGCAGAATTGCTTTTCTTTGATTCGCGAAAATTTCGTTTGTTTTTGAATCGAAGATTTTATCATTTTTTCACATGAAGAAGAAAACCTATCAACTTGGCGTTCGTATGGACGAAGATTTGTTGGCTCGGCTAAGGGCATTTGAGAAACAAACCGGTATATCTTCGTCTGCTTTGGCAAGGGCGACGCTCGAGTCGGCGTTGGACTATTTTGAGGAAGAGAAGGAAATCGTTTTCCCGCTTTGTTGTGTTCCGCGCAGTAAACTTGAATCCCCCCCCCTCGAAAACAGGTAGTTCTATTTTGTGACAAAAAGAGACACTTCGTGCTCGTTTGGCGAAGATTCGACTTTCAATTAGCGGCAAACAGCTTGTTTTATCGCTTCGGCGACGCGTTCGATATCTGTGTTCGTCATGCTACTTCCGGACGGAAGGCAAAGCCCCCGGTTGAAAATATCTTCGGAAATGCCGTTTCCGTAGAATGTGTTTGATGCGTAGACGGGTTGCAAATGCATCGGATTCCAAGGCAGACGCGATTCGATATTCTCTTCCGCCAAGCGCTCCCGCAATCCGGTATTAGTGATTTTTGACGACGCTTCGATAAGAATACAGGTTAGCCAGAAATTCGAGTCAAAGTCCGCGCCCGGTGCCTGTTTTACCATAATCCCCGGAACGTCAGCTAGAAGTTGCGTATAATATGCGTGAATTTCCCGGTGGCGAGCGATGTGTGAGGTGAGCACCTCCATTTGCCCGCGTCCGATGGCGGCGCAAATGTTGCTCATGCGGTAGTTGTAGCCGATTTTTTCGTGATGGTAATACGGAAGGTCCTCTCGTGCCTGTGTTGCAAGCTTGAGAACATTGTTTTGTGTTTCTCGGTTACGGCAAAGAGCAATTCCTCCGGCACTGGTTGTTATGACCTTATTTCCGTTAAAGGATATTGCGGCAAATTCGCCGAAAGTTCCGCACTTGCGCCCTTTGTATTCGGAGCCGAGTG
>CAZPYE010000062.1:0-10855 GCA_964590115.1 uncultured Enterobacteriaceae bacterium | reverse complement strand
ACGGCATAGCCCGTTGCCGTTTCGTAAACATTGCATTTCGTGACGGGATCGACGCCGATAACGGGAGCCGTTGAAAAATCCGTCGGAGCGGATTCCTCTTCCTCGCCTTCGCGCGGCGGGAACACGAAAGTCGTGCGCAATAAGCCGCTGTCGTTCTTCTCGAGCTTGAGCGTTGCCGTAAAGTTTTTTCCGAAACGGGATTTAAAATCGGAAAACGGTCCGATTTCTCCCTTCTCAATCAGGGATGCCAATTCTTCGACGGTAACGTTATGTCCGCTGGCGTTTTTATAGACGACTAATGCGGGAAATTCGCGACCGTTCCCGACTTTAACTTCGTCCTGCGAGCGGTAAAGGCGATAGTTTTCAATCATCGGCGCATTATCCGTCGGCGAAACCACGGATGTTTCCGTCCATTGCTCCTCACTTCCGCCGCCGTTCACGCCGTCCACGATCTGTTGCGTAAGCGCGGCGATACCCTTCATAAACTCAGTGCGGGAAAGTTTTCCTTCGGAAACCTGACGCAATTTGTATTCCCAGTCTCCGGTCATCGCCGGACTGGTCAGATATTCGACTCCTGCGACCTTGAGAAACGCGATAAGCTGCTCCGCCTTGACGGTAGGAATCATTTCGCGGTTGGCACGCTCCACGTATTTTGTGCGAATCAGGTGATCAATAATTCCCGCCCGCGTCGCCGGAGTGCCGAGCCCGCGTTCCTTCATCGCTTCCGCAAGCTCTTCGTCTTCGACGAACTTTCCCGCGCTTTCCATCGCGGCAAGCAGTGTCGCTTCGGTGTAGCGCGCAGGCGGCTTGGTCCACTCCTCCTGCAACTGCAATTCCCTGACCGCCGCGTTCCCGCCGTCTTCGGCGGAAAGAGCGGGAAGAGCGTCTTCGGACGTGCCCTCCTCTTTTCCGTAAACCTCTTTCCAGCCCGGCGCGACGAGAACTTTTCCTTCGGTTTTAAACTGATGCGTTCCCGCGAGCGTAGTAATGCGCGTCGTAACATCAAACTCCGCCGCCGGATAAAACACGGCGATAAAGCGGCGAATGACCATTTCGTAAATCTTTGCCTCGTCGGGCGGAAGCGGACTCGACGGCGGCTGATCCGTCGGAATAATCGCAAAGTGGTCGCTCACTTCCGCGTTGTTAAAAATACGGCGGTTCGGGCGCACCCATTTATTTTCGACAACGCGAGCGGCAAATGCGCCGAAGCGCGTGGAATCCAGCGAATTCAGTGTATTATAGCAGGTCGGAATGTAATCTTCGGGAAGAGCGCGGGAGTCCGTTCGCGGATAGGTTGTCGCCTTGTATTTTTCGTAAAGAGCCTGCGCGATCTGAAGCGTTTTCGTGGCGGGGAAACCGAAACGCTTATTCGCCTCCCGTTGCAACGTGGTCAGGTCGTAGAGCCGACCGCAAACCTCCGTCGTGCGCTTTTTCTCTTCGGAAACCGTTCCCGAAGCGCAAGCCCGACATTCCTCGAGTATTTTTTCCGCGAGTGCTCTGTCCCAAATACGGTCGGCACGATCGTCCGGATTTTCCGGAATCTCGCCCTTTGCGGGCTTTCTGTAATCCGGTCGCTGATAAAGCCCTTCATAGGTTCCCGCGGCGACGGTGAATTCCGCCGCCAGGCGCCGATATCCCTTAGGAACGAAGTTGCGAATATCGAGTTCTCGCTGAACGATAAGCGAAAGCGTCGGCGTTTGGACGCGTCCGACAGTTGCGACGTTCCCCGACCTTGCGGGCGAGGTTCTCAGCGTTACCGCGCGCGTCCCGTTCATCCCGATAAGCCAGTCCGACTCGGAGCGGCAACGCGCCGCAGCGCAAAGGTCGCGCATTTCAGCCCCGTCGCGCAGGTTTTTGATGCCCTCGCGAATTGCGGCAGGCGTCATGCTCGTCAGCCAAAGACGCTTTACGGGCAATTTGCTTCCCGCGAGGTCGTAGATGTAAGCAAAAATGAGTTCGCCCTCCCGTCCGGCGTCGCATCCGTTAACGACGACGCCGACATCCGGGCGTGCCATAAGTTTCTTGAGTTTCAGAAACTGATCTTTCGCACCTTTTTCCTTTGACGGCTTAATCTTAAAATCGGCGGGAACGATGGGAAGCGTCTTGCGCGACCAACGCTTAAATTTCGCATCGTAATCCTCAGGCTCGAAGAGTTCGACCAAGTGCCCGACAGCCGAGGAAATGACAAAATCGTCGTTTTCAAAAACATCTCCCTTCGCGGGAACTTTGATAACTTTCGCAATGTCTTTGGCTACGGACGGTTTCTCGGCGATAATGAGCGTCTTCATTCTGTTTTTATAAAACTTCGATAAATTCAAATAACTGCTAATCTACTCTATTTAAATGCGTTTTGAATTTTTGACGCAGACTTGGCAAGAAAAAACTAATATTCGCCGCCCAACGCGCCGAATGCGACGCGGGAACGCGGAAATAATCTCATTCCCCAAAGCGCCCCCCCAAAAAAACTCGCGTTCCCGAAAAACCAAAAGTTTTTTTTCGGATTTAGGAAAATTTCGGCTTCATAAACGCAAAAAAATCGGCAAACGTTTCCGTCCGCCGATTTTTTTCGACAAAGCAACTTATTTTGCTTTTTTGATGTCCTCGCAGGGGATGCTCAGGAAGAAGAGCGTTTCCGAATCCGGAGAACCTTCATAAAGCACCCCGATATTTTTGTTCTTGTCGTCGACAAACGCGGTCGTGGAATAACCGGCGCAACGACGCTCGTCGTAAAGCAAACCTTCGGACCACGTTTTTCCGCCGTCTTTGGAGTATTTAAGCGTCATATTATTGCGGCTGCCGGAATTCGGATTGGAGAAATAAAGATTTTTTCCGTCCGCCGTAAGCAATGCCGCCTGGCAGAGATTACCCGGCTGACGCAGTTTTTCGCCCTCGAACTTCGTCCACGTTTCACCCAAATCCTTCGTTGTGGCAACGATACGTGCGCCCGGCGAGCCTTGCCGGACGTTGAGCATAATCGAACCGTCCTTGAGCTGGACGCAGGTGGATTCCGAACCGCCCCAAGGCATTTTCTTTGAGGATGTCCATGTCTTTCCGCCGTCTTTGGAATAAACGAGAACGCCCCAGGTTCCTTTGCCTTTATTTCCCCAAATCTGAGCGGGGAAAATCAGCGTTCCGTCCTTCGTGCAAATTCCTGCGCCCGGCCCCTGGAAAAGCAATCCCCAGTCCTTTGTGTCGTCATCGTGAAGGCGTTTCACCTCCGGCGTAACATTGACGGGCTTACTCCACGTCTTTCCGTCATTTTTGGAGGAGATAAGGAGAAGTTGTCCGCACTCCTGAGGGGAAGCCGTTCCCGTGGAGCTCGACCAAATCGGATGCCCGCTCTGCGGTGCCCAAAGCGCGGAAATCCAAACCGTTCCCGTTTTGTCGTCAACGAGAATGCCGGGATCGCCGACACCTTTTTCAACTTCCATTCCCTTGGATGTCAAAACGGACTCCACCGGAGTCCACGTGTTCCCGCCGTCCGTCGAACGGCTCACGCCGACATCGATATTTGCGGGAAGGTCTCCGGCATGATTGTAGCGAATATCAAAGGTCGCAATCAGCGTTCCCGTCTTGGGGTTGCGGGCGATAGCCGGAATGCGGTAATTCTTGGAACCGAGATCCCCGCGCATTGCCACGGCGTAACCGATGCGCTGATTTACGGGCTCGGAATTGATGACATAAGGTTTCCCGTTGATAACCATCTGCGATCCCGTGGCAGCAATCTTTCCTGAAATATCCGCTTTTTTCTTCATGCGAACGCTGACCCAAATATCATTTTGCGCGCCCTGCTTAAGTTCGACGGCGCTTTTCCCGCGCACGGTAATAATCGGATTTGCTTTGGTCGGCTTGGCACTTCCGAAAAGCGTTCCCGCCTTCAGGTCGCTTCCTCCGACAAAGACATCCACGGCTTCGATTTCGCCCGGATTCGTCGTTTTGGCGAAATCAATTTTAACGGATTCAAGCTTATCCGGCTTCGGAGATTTCGACGGTGTAACCTTAATTTGAAGGACCGGATTGTAGTCCGTCCGCACCATCACCGGCCAAACGCCGGACTTGAGAGAAACATCGCTTTGCGTAACAGCCGCCGTCGCGGTAAATGCAGAGAGCGCAAGGACGGAACAAACCGCAGTAAACACAGAAGCGATACGAGTCGGGGAAGATTTTCGGATTGTCATAATCGTTGCGGATTATGCCCGAGGGATTTTCTTTTGTAAAAGAAAAACTCAACACGCCGCCTTGCACGCGACGTTCGCTCAATTTGCCGATAAATCGGCGGGAGCGCGCAACATCAGGGCGGCCTCCGGCTTGCGAATTTTTGACGCGAGCCTCCGCCAAAAATCTTCATCGCCGCCCGCGTCCCAAGCATTCGGGTCCATACGGACTCTCATCCACGTGTTTCGGGAAATCTCATTTTCCAACTGTCCCGGAGCCCATTCCGCACGTCCGACAAAGCCGTAAGCCCGAACACCCGGATTAAAAATCACGTCGCGAATTTCCTCGGTTCTCACTCCGACACGCACATTATGAGTGCCGTCAACCGAAACGCGGGAACGCAACACAAAACAAAGTTGCCCCGTTCCGACCGGTCCGCCCTCCATGACGGGAATTTCCCCAAGCGGCGTTCCCGCGAAATTCGGGGAACAGGTTGCAAGCGTTTTTCCCGTGGGGCGATTCAGAATAAATCCGCGAGCCCCCTTCTCCTTGCAAAACTCGACAATCCACACGACGGAACGGGCAAAAATCCCCTTCACGTTCAAACGCGCAAGCAGAAAATGTCCTTCAATTTTCGTATAAATCCCGGTCGTATCCATCAAACAGAGACTAAAAACTCCGAAGACGCTTAACGCGAGCCGGAAGTAACTTTGCGCTCCATAAAATTCGGTCCGTCAGTCTTGTATCGGCCCTCAATGAAGAGCGAATCCAAGAGTTCCGGATTGACGGCACCGAGCTTGAAAATCGAATACGGAGCCGTCGGATTCGACTCATCGCGCTCACCCTTCTTCTCTATGCCCAAAACCGCCCCCGCGTATCCGCCTGCGCCTTCCCCGAAGGCAATGCAGATTTTGTATTTTCTGCCTTTTTGGAGCTTCATCCACGATCCCTTGAAAAGATGATCCTGCACGGAGGCACCGTTACCGGATTCGCGTCCGTCGGTCTTGGTGTGCTCTTTCGGTTCCCAGTTTGCACCGACAGGTTCGCGCACCGCCTTTCCGTGGCCTTCTCCGGGCCAATACGCATAGAAGACGGTCGTTCGATCCAAGCCGACAATGAGCGCGTCATCCCCCATGCCCACAAAGCGGTATTCTCCCGTTTCCGGGGGAATGATTTCTCCGGTATAAACAACCATCCAGCCCGGAGCCTCGAACGGCGGCGTTCCGTCTGCGTCCGCAAAGGCATCCGTTGCCGCCTCCGCCCGAATGGAACTCCGCGTTTTAGCGTCTTTATAAATGTAAATCTGGTTTGTGTGCAGCTTCTTTCCCGCCTCGAAATAACGCTGACCGAGTTTTCTTACGTCAAAGCTGTTGTCGAGCAATCCGAGTGCCTTGTGAAGCTCGTTTTTTCGTTTTCCGGCATCACTCGGCGCCGTCGTGCAATAAACACTCTTTCCGTCACGGGAACGCTTCAGGTCAAACAACGCCCCCGTAAGACTCGGACGCGAAGAATATTCCGTGCCGAATGACGGCAAGAACGTACGCTTCTTGCCGATTCCGACACCGCTTGACGGACCTACGCCCCCGCCAGACTCGCCTCCGAAACCGGATAAAGCTCCCCCGGCCTTCATCCCGCCCATAGCCCCCGACGCTTCCATTCTCGGCACTTCCGGAAGCACGAGCGTCGATGTTAAATTCTTGGATACGATTTTATTCGGCGATGCCATATCGCGCCCCATCGAGGGCATCGGACGATTCGGTCCGGAGCGGTCTCCGCCGCCTCCGCCGCCGCGTCCTGATTCGAAAACAGGCGGTTGCGGAACAGGAGACTCTACGGTCGAGATAACATAAAAAAATGCGAAGAAAATCAATGCCGCATGAATCGTAACGGAAACGATAAAACCATCGCCGCCGAAGCTCTTCCATGAAAATTTTTCACGCCGAGCCAAGGGATCTTCGGCATTGATGTCGCTTGCGGGAACATCCTCAACCGGAGCGGAGTTTTTTTCATAATTCAAGTCGGGGTTCATAAGTGTTTGAGACGTATTATAAAAGGAATAAGGACAATTCCGAAATATTTCCGTGTATTTTCGAAACTGCCCCGATTATTGAACACCGAATCTAAAACGCAAGCTAAATTTCGATCCCGCTCAATTTTCAGGCGGGCGTTCCCGCAAATATCACGGCTAAAACGAGAGGCGTTCGACCGTGATTCCGGCAGTCTCAAGAAGCGGACGGACGAGCTCGTCGTTGTGATAGTCGTGAAGATACTTCACGGCTCCGACCCCGGCAGCGGCAAGAATTTTCGCACAATTGATGCACGGGAAATGAGTGATATAAACCGTCGCACCCATAAGGCTGACTCCGCGCTTCGCGGCATCTGCGACCGCGTTTTGCTCGGCGTGAACCGTCGCCTGCTCGTGACCGTCGCGCACGCGCGAACAATGCGGCGTTCCCGGCAGGAAACCGTTATACCCCGCAGCTATAATTCGATTGGGATGCTCTCCGGAAGAGACGACAAGACAACCGACGTGCAAACGATCACAGGCGGATCGCATACTTATCAGCACTGCCGCCGCCATAAAATACTCATCCCAGCTCGGACGATAATTCATGCCGGAAACCAGAGTATCCACGGCGGAAACGATATTTTTTTCGGAATGCATGATATGAAGTCTAACGTTGTCGCGTTCCCGTCAAACGGCGAAAAAGTCTGCAGGCGTAACGCAAAGAGGAAATCGAAGGAGGATTTTCTCCTCCGGCTCAAATTTCGGAGAGAATCGCCGCCGCCATCGCCTTGGTTCCTACGGCGTTCCCGCCGAAAGCGATGTCCGCAGTGCGCGTTCCCGCGTCAATCGTCGCCCGAACCGCCGCTTCAATCTCGGCGGCGACATCGTGCAAACCGAAGCTGTGGCGAAGCATGAGCGCTGCGGAAAGCACCTGTGCGCAAGGATTCGCCTTGTCCTGCCCGGCAATGTCGGGGGCACTTCCGCCGGACGGTTCGTAAAGACCGAACGGAAAACCGTAGCGGTTTTTCTGAGCGCCGAGCGAGGCGGAGGAAAGCATTCCGAGCGAGCCGCAAACGACCGCCATTTCGTCCGACAAAATATCGCCGAACATATTTTCCGTGAGCAAAACATCAAATTGTCCCGGATTGGCGACAAGCTGCATTGCGGCGTTATCGACGAGCAGGTGCGTCAGCGTAACGTCGGGCGCGAGCGCGGCGACGCGTTCCGTAACGATTTTATTCCACAAAACGGAGGTTTCGAGCACGTTGGATTTATCGACGAGGCAAATGGTTTTGCGTTCCCGCCCGCGAGCCGTCGCGATAGCGACATCGGTAATACGCTCGATTTCGCTCGTGCGGTAGCGCATCGTATCAACGGCTTCGAGCTCGCCGTTCGGGAGCGTCGTCGTCTGCTTCGGTTGACCGAAATAGATTCCGCCCGTGAGTTCGCGAATGCAAACCATGTCGATTCCGTTCGGAATACGCGCAGGAGCGATCGGCGAAGACTGCATCAGTGCGGGAAGCAACAAACCCGGACGCACATTTGCAAAGAGTTCGAAATTTTTGCGAAGCGGCAAAAGAGCTCCGCGCTCCGGCTGTTCGTTGCGCGGCACATCCTTCCACTTCGGACCGCCGACCGAGCCGAACAAAATTGCGTCTGCCGCACGACAAGCCGCAAGCGTTTCGTCGGGAAGAGCTTTCCCGCAGGCATCAATGCCGGCACCGCCGACGGGATGCACGGAATATTCAAGCGTGTGTCCGTATTTTTTCAGCGCCTTTTCAAGAATCGGCAAAGTGGCTTCCATAACTTCCGGACCGATGTAGTCGCCCGGTAAAACGGCAATTCTCAATTCCATAATGCCGAAAAAATTAAACGCGTTCCCGCGATAAACGCAAAATTGAAATTCATGCTCGCGCATTCGCGATTTAGCGCAGGTCGCAGCATTAGAAAAAAGAAATCGACTCTTTCTCCGGTTCAGATCGGAAGCGTGAGCTGACGAGCGTCGTCGCGGGAACGCGCACTGTTTTTTTTCGGCGAAACGGGGACAAGCGGAGCCGCGTTAGAAATCGTAATCCCGAGCAAACGCACGGGCTTCTTCGGCGGCAGGTGCTCTTCGAGCAAAGATTTTGCCGTATGCAATAAATCTCCCGTGTCCGAAAAAACGCAATCTTTCGTCCTCGAGCGAGTCATTTGGGTAAAATCCGAAAACTTAATTTTCAGGGTCAGCGTGTAACCGGAAAAATTCGCTCGGGAAAGCCTTCTGTCCAATTCTTCGGCAATAATGCGCAACTCCTCTGTGCAGGCTTCGGACCCGACCAGGTCTTGAGGAAACGTATCCTCCACGCCCAACGAAACGCGTTCGCGATTGGGGTCCACTTCACGCAGGTCGTTTCCGCGCACAATTTCGTAAAACCATGCCCCCGTTTTTCCGAAATGCTCAATCAGCTCCTCTCTCGTGCGTTCCCGCAAATCCTTTCCGAAAGCAATTCCGTGCGCGTGCATCTTTTTCGCCGTTGCGGGGCCCACGCCGAAAAAGCTTTCCACAGGTAACGCATCGAGAAAAGCGGGAGCGTCTTTCGGCAGAATTCGGGAAAGCCCGTCCGGCTTTCTTAAATCCGAAGCGATTTTTGCCAAGAATTTATTGAACGAAACCCCGGCAGACGCCGTCAGCCCCAGCTCTTTGCGGATAGCGGCACGAATTTCCCGGGCGATCTGCGTTGCCGTTTTCCCGCTCGAAGAATCCGTAACGTCCAAATACGCTTCGTCCAACGAAAGCGGCTCAACCAAATCCGTATAGCGCAAAAAAATCTCCCGAATTTGGGACGAGACTTTTTTGTAAACCTCATAGCGGGGAGGAACGAGGATTAGGCGAGGACAAAGCCGCTTTGCCTTTGCCACCGACAACGCGGAACGCACGCCGTAACGCCGCGCCTCATAACTCGCCGTAGAAACAACATTGCGGATCGCATCTCGAGCGACGGCTATCGGTTTGCCGCGCAATTCCGGGTTATCGCGTTGCTCCACCGACGCAAAAAAGGCGTCCATATCTATGTGGATAATCTTCTTCATCTTCGCGGGAGCACCAAATTAAACCCGCATCCCGAAAAAGAAAAACTCAAAGAACAAAAAAAACGTTCCCGCGAGGATTTACCCACGGGAACGTTCTTCTTTAAGCCTTAAACTTTAAGCTCTCTTATTTCGCCGGATTCCAAACGGAAAGGAGAGCTTCGGCGAGGTGCGACGGCGTTTCCGCGACGGCGATGCCTGCCGCTTGGAGCGCGCGAACCTTATCTTCCGCAGAGGTGCCCTTCCCGCCGACAACCGCGCCGGCGTGGCCCATGCGACGCCCGGGAGGCGCCGTGCGACCCGCGATAAACGCCGCAACCGGTTTTTTGACATGTTCTTTGATGTATTCGGCAGCTTCGATTTCGGCCGTTCCGCCGATTTCGCCGATCATCAGAATCGCGTCCGTGTCCGGGTCTTCGTTGAAAAGCTTGACGACATCGAGGTGCGTGAGACCCTGAATCGGGTCCCCGCCGATACCGACACAGGTTGATTGACCGTAGCCGCGCTGCGTGAGTTGATACATACCTTCGTAGGTCAGCGTTCCCGAGCGGGAAAGAATCCCGACGCGACCCGGCTTGGCGATGTAACCCGGCATGATGCCGATATTGCATTCACCCGGCGTCATGATACCGGGGCAGTTCGGTCCGATGAGGCGGACGCCCGGAGCCTGACGGAGCTTTTCCTTCACGAGCGCCATATCGCGCACCGGAATACCTTCCGTAATGCAGACGATGGTCTGAATGCCCGCGTCGATCGCTTCCATGATCCCTTCAGCCGCGAAAGGCGGCGGGACGAAAATGACGGACGTGTTCGCGCCTTCTTTTTCAACGGCTTCGCGAACGGTGTTGAACACCGGAAGAGAGTCGTTGAACTTCTGACCGCCCTTGCCCGGCGTAACCGCCGCGACGTAGTTCGTGCCGTAAGCGATGTTGTTGAGCGCGTGCTTGGAACCGGCTTTACCCGTGATGCCCTGCCCGACGACTCGCGTGTTCTTGTTAACGAGAATACTCATTGTCTAAATCTTTCTCTTAAAAATTATTGGTTCGCGGCAACGTAGGCGTTGACTTCGTCGACCGCCTTGCGCGCGCCGTCGATAAGGCTGTCCGCCGGCGTGATTTTCAGACCGCTTTCGGCGAGAACCTTCTTGCCTTCTTCGACCTGATTGCCTTCGAGACGAACAATCAGCGGGACCTTGATTTCAACCGTCTTGGCGGCGGCAACGATACCTTCGGCAATCGTGAGGCAGCTCATGATGCCGCCGAAGATGTTGACGAGAATGCCCTTGACGTTCGGGTCCTGCGTGATGATGCGGAACGCGGCCGTAACCTGTTCGACCGAAGCGGAACCGCCGACGTCGAGGAAGTTTGCGGGAGAGCCGCCGCAATGTTTGATGATGTCCATCGTGGACATAGCAAGACCGGCACCGTTGACGAGGCACGCGATGGAGCCGTCGAGAGCGATGTAGTTGAGGTCGTACTTGCGGGCTTCAACTTCCTTCGGGTCTTCTTCCGTGATGTCGCGGAGTGCTTCGATTTCCGGGTGGCGGAAAAGCGCGTTGTCGTCGAAAGAAACGTTCGCGTCGAGCGCGATAACCTGACCGTCGTTCGTGGAAACCATCGGGTTGAC
>CAZPYE010000061.1:6011-11089 GCA_964590115.1 uncultured Enterobacteriaceae bacterium | reverse complement strand
TCTGCGGATCGGTGTCTCCGTAGGAGAGCTAAAGTTCACCGAATTGAGAATTCGGTGGGCTTTTTGTCGCGTTGCCGGGCGGGGTTTCGGGATTTGTGGCGTTTGCGGTTCGAATTTCAACTTTCATCTTCCCGGCGGAGGTCTTAGGATTTGCGGGTAATGAATGCAAATTGGATAAAACCCAAGGGATTTCACTTTTTTGATTTGGCGGACAGCACGGCGATTTTTGTCGTTTGTCCGAAAAAGACTTTTGTCATGCAAACAGAATTCGGAATGGGCGAGCGTCTGCAACGTGCCGAGACGGGGAAGCGTTCGCCTCGTCCGCAGACGCATGAGTTGCTCGCGGATGTCTGCACCGCGTTCGGCGCGAAGGTCGCCGGAGTTGCCTTCACCGATGTTAAGGACGGTGTTTATTTTTCACTTATTTCTCTCGAAATGAAAAATGAGCTCGGGGAGAAGTTTGTCGAACTTGATGCCCGCCCGTCCGATGCGCTTGCGCTTGCCTTTTCCGCTCATGCGCCCGTGCTGGTTTCGAAAAAGCTTCTCGATAAGTGCGAGGATGCGGCTGAGCTTTTGGAAAAATTCCGCCGTCGCGATCCCGGAGTGCTGTCATAGTTTTTTTTCTCTGCAAAAAAAGAAAATGTCCGAAATGCACACGAGCGTTCCCGCGTTTTCGCAGGGCGGATTTACGATGCTTGCACCGATGCAGGACATCACGACGTTCCCGTTCATGCGGCTTCTGGCGAAGCGCGGGGCTCCGGATTTTTTCGTGACGGAGTTTCTTCGCGTCAATGCCACTTCGCAAATTGACGATTCTGTCGCCGAGTGTGCCGAGAAAACACTCGCGCTCACGGGCTCTCCGCTTTTGGTTCAGCTTATCGGAGAGGATGTTCCCGCGCTTGTGCGCATCGCGGACACCGTGCTGACGCGCTACGCGGATCGCGTCGCCGGAATCGACATCAATCTCGGTTGCCCGATGCCGAAAATTTTCCGGAAAAACGTGGGCGGAGGCTTGCTCCGGGATTTGCCGAAAACGGAGGAAATACTTGTTGCCTTGCGCAAGGTCTGTTCCGAGCACGGAAAACTCTTTACGGTAAAATGCCGGCTCGGGTTCGACGATGCCGCGCCGTTCCCGCGGTTGCTTGAGATCGTGCGCGGTGTCGGGGCGGATCTGCTCGCCGTTCACGGGCGAACGGTGCGCGGGCTCTATCGCTCGCCCGTGGATTATTCCGCGATTGCCTTCGCCGCGGAAAAATCTTCATGTCCGGTCGTTGCCAACGGGGAAATTTCTTCGGTCGGGAAGGCGCGTTCCGTTTTGGCGCAGACGGGTTGCGCCGGGTTGATGTGCGGGCGTCATGCCGTCCGCAACCCGTGGCTTTTCCGACAGCTTCGGGAAATGTTTGCGGGAATGCCCGACGAAGAGATTTTTGCGCCGACGCTCGGAGATGTTTTTCTCTATATTCGGGAACTGGAGACCTGCGTTGCCGAACCGTCCGTTTCCGCCTCACGGGTCGCGGCGCGTATGAAAAAGTTTTTAAATTTTATCGGGACGGGTGTCGATGCGGAGGGCGGCTTTCTTCATGCCGTCCGTCGGGCGGAGTCTCCGACGGAAATCTTCGGGATTGCCGAAAAATTCCTGCTTGCGGGAACGCGTGCCGAAATGCCTTTCTCTGCCGAGCCTTTCCCCGCGGTTTGTGCCCGCCCGAATTGCGAGTAAGCGTTGCGGGCGGAGGAAAGGGCGGGTTAGTCCTTTACCGGAATTTCCGGTTTGAGCGGCTTGCCGTCGCCTTTGAAGGTTTTGTTCGGAAGCCAGGTCTGATTTCGCCCGAAGAAGGCGATTTTCCCGCGAACGATGAGGTTTTCTCCGCTTCGCCAAACGGCACAGCCGTAAACCTTCCCTTTTTGCGGATCGAGGATTTTCCCTCCGTTGAATTCGTTCCCGTCTTTCTCCAAATTCCAGATAATATCCAGCCCGATGATTTTCGGGGAACCGGGCAATTTCGCCGTGGCGTTTTTATCTTTTAAAATATCGACGACCCGTCCGTAAATTTTCCCTTCGTATTCGTAAATTTGAACGATGCTTTTTGCCTCTTTCGTTTCGTCGTCAATTGTCGTCCAGAAGCCGACGACGTCATTGGCGAACGCGAAAGTTGCGCTCAAAATAAGCGAAATCAGTGCCGTGAGATGCGTTTTCATGGTGTGAGTTTGGTTTCGGGTTAACTTCGTTCCGGAGTATAGCAAAGGCGCATATCGGGAAAAAGCGGATTTTTTATTTTGAGAAACCGGACGGGCAGACGTAGTTTTTTAGGCATGGACAAGACTTTGAACGGAGCATTCGTTGCGAAAACCCTCGGTGCGGAATGGCGCGGCGGGAACGTGCCCGGAAAGATTGCGGGCGCTGCAATCGATACGCGGAAAATTTTACCGGGAGAAATTTTTGTCGCCATCAAAACGGCGAATCGCGACGGGCACGATTTTCTCGCAACGGCGCGGGAACGCGGCGCGGCGGGCGCACTTGTCTCGCGTTTTGTCCCCGAGGTCGCGTTCCCGCAAATCGTTGTGCCCGACACCGTTGCGGCGTTGCAGGAATTGGCAAAGGCTCACCGCCGGGAAAATTTCCGCGTCGGGAAAACCGTCATCGGCGTTACGGGAAGCGTCGGAAAAACTTCGACGAAGGACTTGCTTGCGCTGATTTTTTCTCAGGAAGCGACGACGCTTGCGACGGAGAAGAATTTGAATAACACGCTCGGTGTGCCGCTCACGCTTTTGAAACTTGATCCGGAAATTCACCGCTTCGCCGTGGTTGAAGCCGGCATGAGCGTGCCCGGGGAGCTCGGCGTTTCCGCCGACATGATTTTTCCGGATATTGCGCTGATTACGAACGTCAGACCTGCGCATCTCGAAGGTTTGGGAACAATGGAGAATATCGCCCGCGAAAAAGCCTCGCTTGCGGCGGCACTCGCTCCCGGCGGGAACGCCGTTTTTCCGCCGGAGCTCTTGAAATACGAGGCATTTCAACCGTATGAAGGATGCGCCGTTTCCGTCGCATCTTTACGCGATATTGGCGAAAGTTTTGATGACGCAACGGGAACGTCGCTTCTTCGCCGGGAAATTGACATCGGAAACCGAAAATTCATCGTGCGCGATGTTTCGCGCGGATTGGCGGAGAATGCCGTGCTCGCGATTCGTGCGGCGTTGCACGGAGGCGTTTCTCCGGAGAAAATTCAGGCGGCACTCGACGCGTGGAAGCCTTCGGCAAATCGCGGCGAAGTGCGGGAACGCGCCGACGGAGGGAAAATCTTTGTCGATTGTTACAACGCTTCTCCCGCATCGATGGCGGATTCGACGGAAAGCTTCGCGAAGCGTTTCCCGGCAACCGCGGGAACGCCGAGGCTCTTCGTGCTCGGCGGAATGGGGGAACTCGGCTCGCAATCGGCGGAACTTCATTTCGGCGTCGGACAAAAATTACCGCTTTGCGCGAAAACGGACACGCTCGCGCTTTTCGGCGGAGATGCCGCAGAAATCGGGAAGGGCGCAGTCGCGAGCGGCTTCCCGAAGGAACGCATTCGCGTGTTCGACGATATTGACGAGCTTCGAGCCTTCGTCGCGGCGTTTCGCGGGAACGTCATGCTCAAAGGCTCGCGCGCTTTCGCGCTTGAACGCGCAATTCCTGAAGAATAGAAAGGGCGCATGGAGGAAATCCTCGGATTCGTGTTGCGTTGCGTCGGGCGGTTTTTCGCGGAGGTCGTCGCCGCCGGAATTTGGCACGGCTTTCTTTCCGCCGTCGATTTTTTTGAGCGCGCTTTCCGAAGAATTTTCGGGAAAAATCCGTCGAAGAGAAGGAAAACGCAGCGGCGGGAACGCGGTGATGCCGGAGAAGAATTCGCCGCCGATTTTCTGAAAAAACAATGCGGCATGAAAATTCTCTGTCGCAATTTTCGAGCGGGGAAAGACGAAATAGACATCGTTGCCCGCGACGGCGAGGCACTCGTCTTCGTCGAAGTCAAAACGCGCTCGGAATGCGACGCGCACGGTGCCGTTTTTGCCGTGGACGCACGAAAGAAAAGGGCGCTTCACCGCGCCGCAGAGTCGTATATTCGGGGATTGCGGGAACGCCCTGCAACAACGCGGCTCGACGTGGTTGAGGTTTACGTTCGGGAAACCGACGGAGAAATGCGTCCCGTTCATCATTGCGCCGTATCTTGGCGAACGCCTTCGCGCCGGCGATTTCAGTAAAAGACTTTTTCCATGAAAAGACCGCGCGCGGGTGCCGTGGACACGCGGGCATCGCAGATTCTCGCTTCGCGGTAGGCGAGCAATTCCTCGGGAGACATTTTTCCCGTGCCGACGGCGTAAAGCCCGCCGACAAGCCGCCGCACCATTTTGTAAAGGTATCCGCTTGCTTCGGTCGTAATCACGATTTCCTTCCCTTTGCGCACGACATCGAGCCGACGCAAATCCTTAATCGGGTTTTCGCGTTCCGCCGCGGCGTGATTTGCGCCGAATGCGGAGAAATCGTGAACGCCGAGCAGAAGCGTTCCCGCCCGTTTCATCGCGGGAACGTCGAGTTTGCGTTCGCCTACGCCCCAGCAGTAACGCGCGTCAAACGGTGTCGGATAGCCTTCGCGAATGCGGTAGCAATAGCGTTTCCCTTTGACGGAAAAACGCGCGTGAAATCCGTTTTTTGCCTTGGTTGCGCGTAAAACCGTGATACCTGCGGGCATTCCGCTGTGGAGTGCCCGCAGAAGCGTTTCCGCCGGATAATTCCAGCGCGAATCGAAGTGAAAGCACTGCCCGCGTGCGTGCACTCCGGAATCCGTGCGACCGCTCCCGTGAATGCGGATTTCTTCACGCGTAATTTGCGCCAGCCGTTTTTCGAGAAAATCCTGCACGGCGAGCCCGCAGGCCTGACTTTGCCAGCCGTGAAAATCCGTGCCGTCGTAAGCGACGATACAACGATAGCGCGTAAATCCTTCCGGAATTGCGTTAAAGGGCTTTTCGAACGGCTTTTTTTTGTCGGGCATAAAAAGAGAAAATCACGGCGGGAACGTCTTTCCAATCCGTTTTTCCGTAAATGT
>CAZPYE010000061.1:0-5911 GCA_964590115.1 uncultured Enterobacteriaceae bacterium | reverse complement strand
CCTGACGGTGTGGCGACTCCGATAAATACGGTTCCGACCGGCGTCTCCGGGCTGCCGCCGCCGGGACCGGCGATTCCGGTGGTGCTCAGCGCGAAATCGGCGCGGAATTCCTTTGCCGCACCGAGAGCCATTGCCTTTGCGCACTCTGCGCTGACGACGCCGAAGCGCTCAATCAGCTCTGCGGGAACGCCGAGAATTTTCGTTTTTGTATCCGTGGCGTAAGTTACGGCGCCGCCGCGAAAAAATCCGCCGGCACCGGGAAAATCCGTGAGCGTTCCCGCGAGCAGTCCGCCCGTGCAGGATTCCGCCACGGCGAGCGTTGCTCCTTTTTCGAGCAATTTTTTTGCGATTTTCTCAGCCGGAAAACTCATTGGAAAAAATAATTTTTTGAACCTTTTCACACCCGGGGAGCATTCGGATTTTTTTCAGAATCGAACGCTTCCGGAATTCGATTTGCTGGCGGATAACGGCACTTTCGCAGGCGACGACAAGGGCGGAAAAACCGTCGCGCAATTCCGTCGGCGCACAACGCGAAACGAGGGAATCCGGAATGATTTTTCCCCAATTCTCGCGGATTGAGGATTGCAGGCTACCGCTGAAAATTCCGCGCGATTTTAAAAGCTCGTCCATCGTGTTCGCGGGAACGACAAAGTCTCTGTCCGTCGTGTACGCGGCGTTTTCGGTGCGCAACCGTTTTCGGGCGGCGGATTCGCTGCTGTTTTTTTTGACGACGAGCGTGCTCGGGTCGGGTTGCTGTTCTTCCGGGAGTCCGCGCAGGAGTGCGAGCAGGTTGCGCGTGCTTCTCGGGAAATGCGAACGGGCTACGGATTCGCAGAGCCTCGCCTGTAAAATAAGGGGAAGTTCACCGAGATGTTCGATAACGGAAACGCGTTGTTCGGGCGGCGCTCCGTCGGGCGAACGCGTCAGCCAAACGGCTTCCGCTCCGATTGCGTGAGCCGGGGTAACGTCGTAAGACAGAGAATCTCCGACGTGAAGAAGTTCTCCTCGCCGGATTTTCATCGCGAGGCAAACGTTGTCGAACGCCTGCGCGTCCGGCTTGGCAAAACCGGTTTCGGAGGAGAGAAAAATTTTGTCGAAAAGCGGAGTGAGCCCGAGCTTGTTCAGCGCGTTGCGCCAACGTGAATCGCCGTTGGAAACGACGACGCATTGCACGCCGAGAAAACGCAGGCTTTCGAGCGTGCGGCGCGCGTCGGGCGCGGCTCTCCATGAGGCGGCATCGGCAATGCGGGCGTAAACGAGGTCTTTCGCTTTCGGAAAAAGCTCCGTCGGAACGGCACCTTCGAAGATTTCCCAGAGCATTGCCCGCCAATATTCGCGGGAACGCGTTTCCGAGGTCGGGGAGAGCCCGTTGGAGCGCACGATGCGCTGTGCGTGTTTTTTTCGTGCGTCAAAAATTTTCGCGGCGGGAATGTTCGGAAGCCCGAGGGCGCGCATGACGTCGGCGCAAATTCCGCCGAGAGACGGAGAAAGCGTGAGGAGCGTTCCCGTAAGATCGAAAGATACGACTTTTATGGTCGGCATGAGGCGTTAAAATGCGACGGGAACGCTCGCTGAAAATTAATCTTCGGTGAGCGCGAGCAGTGTTTTGCGAAATTCTTCCGCGAGACTTTTGGCGGGAATATGCTCCCACATTTTGTCGTAGGTAATGAACTTCGGATTGATGTCCACGCGGGAGAACGGGAGCGGAATATAGAATTTGTCCCAACTTTTGAGGCGTATCGCGCAATGGAATTTGGACGGAATCATCACGACGGTGCAATGCGTGCGCTGAGCGAGGAGGGCGGCTCCGGCGTTGAAGCGGTAGGCGGGACCGCGGGGACCGTCCGGCGTGATTGCGATATCTTCGCCGGCGGCGAGTTTTTTGTGGATTTCAATCATTGCCTGACCGCCGCGCCGTCCGGAGCTTCCCCGGACGGAACCGATATTAAGCATCTTGAAAAATGCGGCGAGCCATGCGCCGTCGCTCGACGGCGAGACGAGCCCGTTTACCTTGCTCCATCGCCGGAAACGGCGGTGGAGTTCGGCGGAAATGAGAAGGCGGTTGTGCCAGAAAATAATAATGAGGGGATTTTTGTCCGCGAAAAGGCGCCGGTTGCCTTCCGGGGAAATACGGATTCGGAGCGTCATCAGCCAAAGGCGAAGCAGCATCGCCGGCGGGAACAGGAGCAGTGTTTTCCAAAAAGGCACTTCGCGGACTCGGCGTTGGTAGGCTTCGTCGTATTTTCCGCGATAAGACGGGTCGTTTTGAGGGGTGATTTCACTCATAGGAAGTCTTTGCAAAATGAACTTTCCCGGCGTAAACCGCAAGAAAATCCAAGGGGGAGGGTAATTTTGGGCGCACCGGCGGCGGGAACGCGGCTCAGAACGAGCGCGGACCTCCGTATAGCGTGCGGTAGGTTGACGGGTCCGCTTCGCGAATAAACCGGGAAACTTCGAGCATGGACGGATCCCGGCTCGATGCGATTTTGGGATAAAGCATGAAGAGCCGTTCTTTCGCCCGCGTGCAGGCGACATAGAAAAGGCGGCGTTCTTCGTCCAAATCTCCGTCTTCGAGAGCGCGGCGAAGCGGGAACAGCCCGTCCGCGCATCCGATGACGAATACGACCGGAAATTCCAGCCCTTTTGCCTGATGGATTGTGGAAAGGCGCAATGCGTTTTTTTCGCCGTCGCGTTCCCGCATATCTTTTTCGGTCGTCTCCGAGTTAAGGAGTGCGAGTTGGGCGAGCAGGTCGGCGAGATTTTCGAATTTTTCGGCAAAACCGATGAGACTTTCCAAGTCGTCGTAGCGCTGTTGCCAATTCGGGTAGATTTTTTTCAGAAATTCCCCGTACCAGCCGTCGATGCCGATGCGCACGATTTCCGCCGGAGCGGCGAGAACGATATTCTCCGCGCCGGCGGTGTCGTCTTCGGTAAGGGTCGAATTTGCGTATTCGTTTCCGTCGGCGAAAAAATCGAAAAGTTCGCCCGGAGAGTTTTTCCGGTCTGAATCTTCGTTTTTCTGCGTGAGTTCACGGGCTGTTGCTCCGGTTTGAACTTCTTTTCCGTAAAGGGCTTCGGACATATCCTGAAGCGTCAGAATCAAGTCCTGATAATCGTCTTTTGCGACTTCCGGGATTTTTTTCAAAACCTGCTTGTCGAGGAGTGCCGTAAGGAGTTTCAGTCCTTTGTTGGAGGCGACATTGTTTCCCGTTTCCAAAATGCGCTCCGCCGTGCGCGGACCGATTTTTTCGATGAGGCTGAGGACGCGCGTGAATGCGACGCGGTCATTGTGATTTTGAACAAAACGTAATTGGGCGACAAAGTCCCGAACGTGCGCCTGTTGAAAAAATTGGATACCGCTGGTAATGACGAACGGAACGGAGAGATTGGTGAGTTCGAGTTGGAGTTCTTTCGCCTGAAAATGTGCTCGGTAGAGCACGCAAATGTCCGAAAGCGCGTAACCTTCGTCTTCGACGAGCGTGCGGATTTTTGAAACGACGGTGCGCGCTTGCGAGAAAGAATCAAGCTGCGGGATAACTGCGGGCATCGGTCCGTGTTCCCGCGTCGCACGCAGTTGTTTGGAAAATCCGGATTCTTCCGTGCGGGCGCTCAAAACGGAATTTGAAAAATCGAGGATTTCCGGTGTCGAGCGGTAATTGATTTCGATTTTATGGAGCTGCGTTCCGTCGAAACTGTTCGGGAAATCGACAACGTTTTTGTAATTGGCTCCGCGCCAGGTGTAGATGCATTGCGCGTCGTCTCCGACTGCCATAACGTGCGTTCCCGTACCGCAGAGCAGACGCACGATTTCGGACTGAATTGAGTTGGTGTCCTGAAATTCGTCCACCAGAATATGGCGAAAGCGATTTTGGTAGCGTTCCCGTGCGGGGGTGTCGTTGCGGAGCAGGTCGCAGAGAAGTTCGAGGAGGTCGTCGTAGTCGCAGGCGTTTTGGAGCCGCTTGGCGGCGGCGTATTCTTTGGCGAGGACGGGGACGGTTTCTTCCGCACGGGGCGCCCAGCTCAAGCGTTCTGCAGCGATTTCTTCGACGGGTGTCAGCGTGTTTCGCGCAAAGCTCAACACGTCGAAAATGACGCGCGGCGTCGGGGAATTTTTCCCTTTAATAAAATCGGGGGCGATCTGTTTGCAAACGCTGTTAAAGAGCGCATCGGCATCGTCCGCGTCAAGAATCGTGAAGTCGGGGCGGATTCCGGCGGCGAGAGCGTTCGCCCTCAGGATGCGTTGCCCGATGCTGTGAAATGTCCCGCCCCAGAATTGCGAACGAGGAATGCCCGTGAGGTCTTCGATGCGTTCGAGCATTTCTCCGGCCGCCTTGTTGGTGAAGGTGAGCAGGAGGATGCGCCACGGGGGAACACCCTGTTCCAGAAGCCATGCGACGCGGTAGGTAAGCGTGCGGGTTTTTCCGGAGCCGGCGCCGGCAAGGACCAGTGCGTGGCGGCTACGGGACGTTACCGCGCCGAATTGGTCTTCGTTCAGTTCGGAACGGAAATTGATTGGCGGGAACGTGGGGGTGTTCGCCATGACGGCAAAGTTTTTTTTCGGGAAATTAGCGGGAAAAACCGGGCGTAGCCCATTCAAATTCGCCGAAAATGCGAGCCAATTCGTTTTCGACAAATTCCCATCCGGATTCGTTTAGACCTCCGGTGTCCGTGTTGACGTGTTCCCAATTGGGAATACGGATCTGTTCACGCCGACCGTCGTCAGTATGGACGAGGACGGCTACGGGCGTGTGCCCGAAGATTCGGGAAACTCTAACCACGCGAGTAATGTCTCCGGTTCTATTTTCGCTCATGTTTATAATCTTTTTTCGTGGGTTAATGTTCGGATTGTCGCCTCACCGCGAGGCAAACACGGGAACGTGGAAGTAAACAGGAGCGTTCCCGTTGCCGCAAATAAAAATTTAGCAGGGCGTTCCTTCGGTTTTCTATTTTTGCGGATGCCGCAAAAAGCGTTGCCAAGCGGCGGGATTTCGGCAAAATTTCTCCCAATCTGTTCCCCATTTCCTGAACCCCTAAGCACGATTTTTACATTTATGAAAAAACGCGGTTTTACTCTCATCGAAATTCTCGTCGTTATCGGCATTATCGGTCTGCTTGCCGGGATTATGATTCCCGTCGCCGGAGGCGCAATGGACGCCATGACGCGAACGAAAACCAAGGCTCGTTTTAACGAATGGGTAACGGCAGTGGAGCAGTATAAAATGGCTTACGGCTTTTATCCGACGCTCGGGCAGAATTCATCCTCGAGCACGGACGCACATTTTAACCTCGCCAACGGTTCCAACAGCGAGGCATTTGTAAAATCCCTTTACGGGAAGGATCCGGAAACGGGAGAAAAGCTGACCGGTTCCGAGCGCACGAAATACAATCGTAAGGCGACGACGTTTTGCGAGTTTTCCGGCGAAGATTTTACGCAGGGCGACGGCTCCGTCGAATTCGGCAAGCTCGCCGACGGCTTCGGCAACAACAACATTCACGTCGTGATGGACACGACCGGAAACAGCCGCGTCGAAATCCCGACACAGTATCTGCCGGAAGACGCAACGGATGACGAAAGCAACGAGAAGGGAATGTTGGGGAAGGTCATTATTTTCACGTCCGAAAAGGACGGGGACGACTACGAGTCCATTTACAGCTGGCGTTAATGCGTTCCCGTGCGGGAACGACTGCGGCAAAAACTGATTCCATTTTTATTCCATGTTTCGCAAAAAATCCGGAAAACGCGGTTTTACTCTGATTGAAATTCTGATGGTGATAGCCATCATCGGCATCGTTGCTTCGGTGATTGTCGGGTTGCGTCCCGGAAATCCTCGCGGCTTGGAGGATGCCCGACGCATCGCTTCGGCGGAATTCCGCGTGGCGCAGAGCCGGGCTTTGCTCGGCGGTAATCCGG
>CAZPYE010000060.1:0-11437 GCA_964590115.1 uncultured Enterobacteriaceae bacterium | reverse complement strand
TAAATAAATTAAAAATTAAAAAATTCGGATACAGGAGAAATGCGGACTTTTCCGCAAAAAAAAAGAAAACGGCGAAAAGCAAAAACGGGTCGCCGCCCCGATAAAAAAATTACCACTCCCCTCCGGGGAGAAGCACTGTCCGACTAAGTCGTTGGTTTTCGTAAATCACGGGAAAAGATTCTTTACGCGCCCGAAATTTTGTCAAATTGAATTTTAGCGAAGCGGACGCTTCGCTAAAATTCAATTTGCGCGGGAACACGGGAACGCGTTTAATTCCTGCCCGTGAACGAAAACCAGAAAACACCCGAAACAAACACGGAACCGCGCCGCCCGCGTGCGCGCCTGCGCATGCAACCGCTCGCGGCAGACACCTTCACGACCTTCGTCTATACCTGCATCGGGATTCTGCTCTTCGGCGAATTCCTCGCTCTTTTCTGGTTAGATCTTTTTTAACTCTTTTTAACACTGCCGCGCACGGTTCCCGCAGGTCTTTATTTAATCAGATTTTATGCAATTCAAATCACTTCCCGGTTTCCGCGAATTTTATCCGGAAGATTGTGCCGTCCGAAACTTCATCTTCGCGCGCTGGCGCGAATCCGCACGCCGATTCGGTTTTCGGGAATGGGACGCTCCCGCTCTCGAACCGCTCGAACTTTTTACGGAAAAATCCGGAGAGGAAATCGTTTCCCAGCTTTTCAATTTCGAAGACAAAGGCGGACGCAAAGTTTCCCTCCGCCCGGAAATGACGCCCTCCCTCGCCCGCCTCGTCGCCGCCCGCGCGGGCTCGCTCCGCCGCCCGGTTAAATGGTTCGGAATCGGAGAAAACTACCGCTATGAAAAACAGCAACGCGGTCGACTTCGCGCATTTTACCAATACAACGCCGACATTCTCGGTGAACCGGGATGCGCCGCCGACGCAGAAATCATCGCGCTCTGCATTGCCTCTCTGTGTGCATTCGGATTGAGCGAAAACGATTTTTGTATCCGTCTCAGCGACCGCACGCTCTGGTTCCTTTTCCTCGAAAATATCGGCATCTCCGACGAAGCCGCCGCCGTAAAAGTGCTTTCCGTCGTCGATAAACTCGAACGCGTCGCCCGCGAAGGGCTGATCGAAATGATGACGGCGGCACTCGCGGGAACACCGCTCGACCCGACGGAAACGCTCGCAACCGTAAAAGAATTCGTCGCACTCAAATCGCTCGACGAACTGAACGCATTCTTCGCCTCCAGAGCCGGAGCCGAAAAAGCACTTGCGCGCTTAGAGGAGTGGAAACAGCTTCTCGGACTGCTCGACGCACTCGGCGCGGGAGCCTTTGTGCGGACGGACCTTACAATCGTGCGCGGACTCGCCTACTACACCGGTTTTGTGTTTGAGGCATTCCAACTCGTCGGCGAAGGTCGAGCCCTTGCCGGAGGCGGCAGATACGACAAGCTCGTCAAAAAGCTCGGCGGTCCGGACATGCCAGCCGTCGGCTTCGGCATGGGCGACGTAACCCTGCGCAATTTGCTCGAACAGCAGGCTCTGCTCCCGCAAATCACCGATGCGCCGGACTTCTATGCAATCGTTCTCGGCGAAGAAAACCGCGCGGAAGCACTTTCCGACATCGCCCTTCTGCGCGACTGCGGCTTCCGTGTCGAATACGCGTTCAAGGACGGAAAATTCGGCAAACTGATTCAGGCGGCGGAACAAACGGGAGCACGCTATGCTCTCATCTACGGCACAAACGAAATTGCCCTCGGCGTCGTCAAAGTTCGCGACACGCAGGAACGCCGCGAAATTGCTTTTCCCCGGGAAAACCTGCCGGAAACACTCGCGCAAATCCTCGAGCGCGGCTTGCCCGTCATTGACGAACCGCATTGCCGGGGCGACGGCTCCTGCGGACATTGCTCCTGCGGGAAGCATGAATAAAAAAAGCAATGTTTTCTCCCCTTTCCCGGATTTATCGGAAAATCGCGCGCCGCTACGAGCGTAGCGCCCTTTTCGAACGACCGGACATCTGGGAGGAAATCCGCCCGCCCGCGTGGGAACGCTTTATCCGCTGGTTTTTCGGAGCGCCGTTCACGGGCGAAGGCTCGCCGGATGCCGTCTTTTGGCGCTGGGTTCAGCGTTTCGCACTCAGCGGACTGTATTTCTTTTTTCTGTGGATTCTCTACGAAAGCTTTTGGGCGTGGGGTATCTTCGACTGACGGAAACCCCCGCGCTCCCTAACCGCACAAAAATTTTTATAAAAAAAGAATGTTCACCGTTGGAATTGTTTCATTGGGGTGTCCGAAAAATCAATCGGACAGCGAAGTCTTAATCGGCCGTATCCTCGAATCGGGGATGCAGCTCACGGCGGACCCGCGCGAAGCGGATGCCGTTGTCGTCAACACCTGCTCTTTCATTCTCGACGCACGCGAAGAGAGCCTGGACGCGATAAAGGAAATGGCACGCGAAGCAAAACGCCGCCGCAAAAGCCGCAAGCCGCTGAAAATCGTCGTCGCCGGATGCATGCCGCAACGCTACGGCGAAAAGGTGCGCGAAATGATTCCGCAAGCCGACGCGTTTATCGGCATCGACGAACTCGAAAAAATCGACAAAGTCATCTCCGCCCTTTGCGGGAACGCGACACCCGCCGCCGTCAATGCGGATGCGCCCGTTCCCGTCGACGTTACGAAACGTCCGCGCTACATTCCCGATTACGCTACGCCGCGCGCACGCCTCACGCTCCCGCACATCGCCAACGTAAAAATCGCAGAAGGCTGCAATCACGGATGCGCGTTTTGCGCAATTCCCGGAATTCGCGGAAGACACCGTTCCCGCGCAATCGCCGACATCGTCGCCGAAGTTAAAACCCTCGTCCAAGTCAACGGAGTCAGGGAAATCAATCTCATCTCGCAGGATACGACCTACTTCGGAATGGACACATGGAAAAAAACGCGTGTCGGAAAAACCACCAAGGTCAGCTCCGCCGAAGGCGATTCGCTCGCGACGCTTCTGCGGGCACTGAACCGTATTCGCGGAGATTTCTGGATTCGCGTTTTTTACACGCATCCCGCGCATTGGAGCGACGAACTCATCTCCGTTTTCGCCAAATGCAAAAAAGTCGTGCCTTACGTCGATATCCCTTTACAACACGTTTCCGATGCCATGCTCTCATCGATGAATCGGGAAACCGACGGAAAATACATTCGCGACCTGATAGCGAAAATCCGCAAAGGCATTCCGAACGTCGTCATTCGCTCCACTTTCATCGTCGGTTTTCCGGGCGAAACGAAAGAAGATTTTGAAGAACTTACGGAATTCCTCGACGAACAGAAATTTGATCGCGTCGGTGTCTTCAGCTACTCGAAAGAGGAAAATACAAGTGCTGCGCTGATGCCGAAACAGGTCGCTCCGGCAGAAAAAAACCGCCGCCGAGATGCGGCAATGACGCTGCTTCAAAAAATTTCTCGTGAACGAATGCGTTCCCGCGTCGGAGAAAAAATCCGCGTCCTCGTTGACGAACCCGGAATTGCCCGAACCGCCGGAGACGGATTCGACGTGGACGGCGTCGTCTATGTGTCAAAATCCTTGCCCGTCGGTGAATTTGCCGATGTTACCGTTACCGGCTACAAAGCCTACGACCTCATCGCCAAATAACAATTCGCCTTCTTCCGTAAAAATACAATTCTCCGAGCGATGAGAGCCTCCGATTTTTTTGAACGACAGGAAAATGCCCGCCGCGCCACGCGCCGCCTCGTGATTTGGTTCGTGCTCGCGCTCGCGGGAACGACGGCGGCAATTTACCTCATCGTTCGCACGGCGCTGAATCTCGCCGCATACGGCAGTTTTACGAAAGAATGTTTTCCGCACTGGCAAAGCGGCGAAAACGTGTTTTGGGATCCGCTTCTGCTCGTCGTCGTCGCGGCGGGAACGCTGATTTTTATCGGCGGCGCCAGCCTGATGAAATCAATCGGACTGGCGGCCTCAACGGGTGCGGATGTCGCCCGTAGCCTCGGAGGGCGCGAAATCTCTCCGGGAACCGCCTCGCTCGACGAGCGCCGCCTCATCAATGTCGTTCAGGAAATGTCGCTCGCCTCCGGCGTTCCCGTCCCCAAGATTTTTATTCTCGAAGCCGAAAAAAGCATCAACGCGTTTGCGGCGGGAACGCGGTCCGACAGAGCCGCCGTTGCCGTTTCGCGCGGTGCGTTGGACAAACTCTCGCGCGACGAATTGCAAGCCGTTGTCGGGCACGAGTTTTCTCACATTCTCAACGGCGACATGCGTCTGAACATTCGGCTCTGCGGTTGGATTTTCGGGCTGATTGCGATTTCCGTGCTGGGGCAGGTCCTGTTCCGGGTCGCGGCAATGTCGCCGCGCTCGCGTTCCCGCGACAACGACAAAGGTTCCGCCGCGCTGATTTTTTTGTTTGTCGGGCTTGCTCTGATCGTTGTCGGCTTGGTTAGTCAAATTTTTGCGCAAATTATCCAGGCGGCAATTTCGCGCCATCGCGAACGCCTTGCAGATGCTTCGGCGACACAGTTTACGCGAAATCCCGTGGCTCTTGCAAACGCGCTTGCCCGCATCGGCGGCGATGCCTTCGGAAGCCGAATCGAATCGCCGCACGCAAGCGAGTTTGCGCACCTGTTTTTCGCCGACGGCGTAAATGCGATTTTCGCCACGCACCCGCCGCTGGAAGAACGCATCCGTGCACTCAATCCCCGTTGGGACGGGAAATTCCTCCCGCCTCTCACGAAAAATGATTTCCGCACGACCAAGGAAATCGACTCCGCAATCACGGCCCCAAAAACAGACTTACGCAAGCTTTCCGGAAGCGGCACTTTTTTCGCGGCGGGAGCCGCCGTTCCCGGGTTCGTCAAACAGCTTTCGCAAAATGCCGCCGATGCCAAAGCTCTCATTTACATGTTGCTGATGACGGATTCGCCGGCGCACAACGTCGAACAAGCGAAAATCCTGCACGCACGGGAATCACTTTCCGTTTTCAAAAAAATGGAGTCGCTCTGGGCTCGCGTGAAGGATTTTCCGCGCGAAAAACGCATTTCCGGCGTGTTGCTTGCCGCACCCGCCCTGCGCGAAATGGCATCGCGGAATCGCCGGGAATTTTGCGATACGCTCGACGCGCTCGCCCGTGCGGACGGGAACGTCTCGCTCTACGAGTTTTGTATTCTGAACGCTGTCAAAGGCTGTCTGGTTTTCGACGGGAACACGAATCTCGGAGCACGGGAAATCTCGACCGAAGCCGAGCTCGTTCTGAATCTTTTCCTGCGGGAAAGCGGATGCGAACACAACCGCCGGGACAAAGTTCTCGCCGAGTCTCTCGCCGCGCAATCCGCGTTCCCGAAAACGCTGTGCGTGCTCGACGACTCCGCGCTCACCGTTCCCGCCCTCGAAGCGGCATTCCGAAAACTGCGTTCCGGACAAATTCTCGTAAAGAGAACCCTGCTGGAAACCGCTCGCCGAATCGTCCTCTCCGACGGCAAAACGACGGACGCGGAAGCGGACTTGCTCAAAACCTTTGCCGTCGCGCTCAACTGCCCGGAAATATAACGCGGCGCTTCTACGACGCGGCGCGGGAAAGCCTGTCGTTGACGGCGACACCGATTCCGCAATCCGGAGATTTTTCGATAAATACAGAAGAAAACGCCTCACCGTCCAAACGACGCAACAGCGCAAAAACCGTCCGCGCAACTTCCGACAGCTCGCCGTTTTCCGAAAGCCAAAAAACGCGAACCGAATCCGAAATTTTCGAGAAAACATCCGCTGACGGGCGCGCCTGAAAAACGACCGCGCTTCCGTCCGGAAGCTGTTGCGGGAACGCGCCGCACGCAAAAAGATGCACGGGAACGCTCGGGCTGTAATGTTTTTTCAACATACCGGGAGCAATTTGAGCCGCCGTCGGTTCTTTGTCCGCAAGTTTTTCCAAATGCCCTTTCGCGGGTTTAACGGGAACGCCGAGCACCCGCTCCAACTCTTCGCGCGTAATGACGCCGGGGCGCAAAAGACGCGGCTCGTCTGCAACCGAAACGATTGTTGATTCCACCCCGCAACGGCACGCCCCGCCGTCAACGATATAAGAAATTCTGTCGCCGAGAGAATCCTGCACATGCTGCGCCGTCGTCGGGCTGACATAGCCGAAGGGATTTGCGCTGGGTGCCGCGAGAGGAACGCCCGCAGCCGCCAAAATTTCCCGCATCAGCGGATGCGCCGGCATTCTCACGGCAACCGTCGGTTCCCCGGCGGTAACAATCGCGGGAACGCATTCTTTTTTCGGTAGAACCAGCGTCAGCGGTCCCGGCAAAAAAGCATCGGTAAGTTTTTTGACGAACGGATGGGAAACGTCCGCCAAAGATGCCGCCTGCTCAAGCGAATGCACGTGAACGATAAGCGGATCGATAAACGGGCGCCCTTTTGCGGAAAAAATCCGTCGCACGGCAGTTTCACAAAACGCATTTGCGGCAAGCCCGTAAACCGTTTCCGTCGGCACGGCGACGAGTTCCCCGCTCCTCAAAAGCGTTCCCGCGCGCGCAATGTCCGCCGTATCGGATGTCAGAATTTCAGCCATCGGAAAAACTCTTTTGTCTCCCGCAATTTAGGCGGCTTCAACTTGGTGCAGGTGCTCAAGAATCACGGAAAAAATCTTTTCCCGATCCCGATTAAGGTCCGCGCCGTCGAGATTAAATCCCGCCGCGCGGATGTGTCCGCCGCCGTTGAGTTTTTGCGCAAGCAAATCTACGCGCAGATAATCTTCCGCGCCGCGCAGACTGCCCTTTACGCCCGTGTGCGATTGCTCGAGCTGACAGGCGATTTTCACGCCGCCGATACTGCGCAGGTAATTAACGAAGTTTTCCGCGTCTTCGCGCGTCGTTCCCGTCGCATCAAATGCGTCTTTCGGGATCCACGCGACGGCGACTTTTCCGTCGGCAAGCAGTTTCGCCGTCGCCAAATAACGCTGGAGCAATTCCAAGCGCTGAAATTTTTCCTGCTCGTAAAGTTCACGGGAAATTTTCGCCGGAGACGCGCCCGCGTGAACCAGTTTTGCCGCGATTTCCATGACGTCGCAACTCGTCGCGGAATACTGAAATTGTCCCGTGTCCGTCGCAATTCCGACGTAAAGAGCCTCGGCAAGGGCTTCGTCGATTTCAATGCCGAGATCTAAGCAAAACGCCGCGAGAATGTGGCAGGTTGCCGCCGCGCTCGTAATGATGATGTTTTCCTCCGAGGCGAAAAATTCGTTCGTTTCGTGATGATCCACGGCGGCGAAAATCCCCTGCGGGAACGCTTTCGCAAGCAAGGTTTTTCCGAGTCGGGAAAGATTTCCGCAGTCCACGGCAAACCCGATGCGTCCGTCGTTTTCAAAATCGTCTTCGTGAAAAAACGGAGTATCGCGAACGAAACCTTTCAGGTTATAAGGCACGCAGTGGTGATTCACGCAAACCGCATCAATTCCGCGGGAACGCAAAATCCGGCAAACCGCAAGTTGGGAGCCGATGCAATCCCCGTCCGGGCGCACATGCCCGAGCACCGCCACACGCTTCCCTTCAAGCTTTTCCAACAGCGCCGCGAACCGAGCACTCTCTTTTTCAAAATACTTTTTCATCGCCGAATTAAAGCGATTTAATGAAATGCACAACTTTCTCTGCAAATGTCTCGTAGTTGTTGAAAACGACACAGGGAGAAAAGGCTCCGTAATCGTTTTCCGAAAACCTGATGTTCAGATTCTTTCCGGAATAATTTTTTGCGTATTCCCGGCGCGTCTTCGGATTCGTTTTCATATCCGGAATGTGAACCACGGCAAGCAGAGTCTTTGTCGGAGTATGTAAAAATGCATCAACGTTATCCTTTGAGAGCATCAGATATTTTTCGGAATTGTGTTCAGAAAAAACCTCCCATTTTTTGAATTCACCCCCTTTTTTGTAGTAAGGTAGTCGGTCAGGAATAATAAGTATTTGAAAATAAGGCACTCTCGAACAACGAATATTTGCCGTTTCTCCAAGCATATTTTCAAAATAGTTATTGGAATTTTGAGAATAATTTTGCATGACGAATTTTACGCCGATTCCCGAAATCGGAACGTTGTTCCTACATATAGTTATATCGACCTGCTTGTCAATGTATCGCCCCTTGATCTTGCACTCCTTGCCATTTTCAAATCCAAGTGCGGCGATAGAAAAATTCTCTCCAAGCCGGTTCTGAAAATCCTTAGCGATTGCGCCATGCAACACCTTAAGTTTTTTGTTGCTCCGAGAATTCGTCTCTAAAAAGGTTTTAAATGAAAGAGAAATAACGCTGAGAAACTCTTGATTGGTCATAGTGTTTGTCCTTTAGTTTGAAATTGATGAAACGAGCTAAATCTTTTGATGAAAAAGTATAATACCCTCCGCTTTTATAATTCTTTAGTGTATGTACGTAATCGAAGAACTCGTCTGTCCGAAGAATTTCTTCGAACACTATAATCGGCAAATCCGTCAAAATATAAAGCCCCCCGTAAACGCCTTTTCCGGCTGGCACGTGAGTAAGCTTCAAGCTGTCCTTGTCCCTTACAATGCTGTTTACGGCCACTTTGTTCTTACAAACATCTCGTAGTGCCTGGGTTCGCCCAAATAAAAACCAATTCGATAGTTCACGCACATCACGACCGCTCTTTAATTTTTCCTGATTTTTTTTCAGAACAGCATATGCTTCGGTGTGAACCTCCATCTGTTCCGTCGAAAGCGCATTACCTTGTTCGTCATATGGAAAGATACACCGTCTCCATTCCCCGGTTGACGCTTTCACGACATCGATTGTTCCCGAGCAAAAATCAAAATCTCCGATAAAAATACTGTCTGCGAGTGTCGCAAATCCATTTTTCACCGAAATACAAAAATCAAAGCACGCATTTCTGATCGCTTTAAATTTCGATAGGGCTTTTTTGCATGAAAAATAAAAACCGTTGTCAAAAGAAAAATCAGCATACAAAAGCCGTTCTCGGAAATGCCGCTTCTTCTCTACGGAATTATAAGTAAAATAATCAGAAAAACTTGACGCTTGTCCTTTTTGGAAGAGTGAAATCAACGAATAAGTCGTTGCCGAAAAAGCTTGGAAGTGCTCCAAATCAATCACCCCAATGAGGTTGTGTTCTCGACAAATATATTGCCTCAATATCTGCCCTGCGGCACTAGTCAACCATGAACTGGGGGTAATCTGAACCATTCTTCCCCGAGGCGAAAGCATATTGAATCCGACTTCAAAAAATACAATAAACAAGTCGGTCATCCCGGAACGTCCGAACGAAAACTCTTTTACAGAGGGATACGCATCCCCCAAATTATGGATTCTCACATAAGGAGGATTGCCTACAACGAAATCCATTTTCCCGTTAAAGTCTTTTACCGTCAACGCATCCGCACATCTCAAATCCCAATTAATACAGAGTAAGCCGAATTTCAGAGCGACCTCATCCAAGTTTGAACGACATTGAATGAGTGCATCCGCATCAATCTCAACGCCGTGAATATAAGTCTCCAACTCTGCTTTCAGTTTTTCTAAATCAGACGAACGAGTAAAAAAATCACGGCAGTAAATCTCTGTCGCCGATTTCAAAAACGCGCCATCGCCACAGCTATTGTCTATAATATGCTTCCTTGATACTGCCCCTTCCCTATACCCGACAAAATCAAGCATTTCCGAAACGATAAAGTCCGGGGTGTATACACTTCCTCGTGTTTTTCTCTTAACAATATCAAGCATAGCGATTCCTGATTTTATCGTTTCTTGCGCGGGAACGGCGGTTTTTTGCCGCCGCGCTTTCCGGAAGCCGTTCCCGTGCGTTTCTTCGGCGGAACGATGCGGGAATTCCCGCGCGTTTTTGCCGTAGAAGCGCCGCCGACGGTTTCCGTTTGTTGAGCCATGAAAAATGTGCGCTCCTGCTTGGGTTTTCCGACAAAGTCGAACTTCACGGGAACGCCGCCGAGCTCAAACGCCGCGTAAAATTTCGACAGCAAAAAGCGCTCGTAGGTCTCGTCGATTTTTTCTTCCGAATTACAGAAAAGGCGGATGCGCAACGGTTTGTTTCCCGTTTGCACGGTGTAGTAGCACTTAAAGCGACGACCGCTGACCATTTTCGGCGGGTTCGCTTCCATTACGCCGTGAATGACGCGATTGAGCTGCCCGGTCGGAATTTGCACGTTCATACGGTCGTAAAGCGCACGCGCTTCCTTAAGCATCGTTTCCACGCGCAAGCCTTCGAGGGCGGACGTGAAAAGCACGGTCGAACCGGGCAGGAAGAAAAGCTCGCGGTTTACCGCTTTCGCGAAAGCGCGTCGAAATTCGTCTTCGTTTTCGTAGCCGGAAACCGTTCCCGTGCGGAAATGCTTCAACGCCAAATCCCATTTGTTAACGACGACAATCAGCCCCGTGCCCATCTCGATAATTTGTCCGGCAAGTTGCTTATCGAGCCGGGTAACACCCGTTACCGCGTCGATAACAAGGAAACAGACATCCGCGCGTTGCATCGCTTCGTCCGTGCGCAAAGCGGAAAAATATTCCAACGTATCGAACTTGTTTTTCGCGCGTTTTCCCGCCGTGTCAATCAGCTCGAAAGCGGAGGTTTCGCCCGTTTTTTTGTCCGTATAATCCAAGCGCTGTTTAATCGGGTCGCGCGTCGTTCCCGCGACATCGCTGACAATCAGGCGGGAATTCTTCGTCAGCGCGTTCCCGAGCGAGCTTTTCCCGACATTCGGGCGCCCCGCCAGGCAAATGCGAATCGGAGCGGGCGTTCCCGCGTCGGGATTAACCGGATTTCCGTCCTCGTCTTCTTCAACTTCGGCGAGTCCGATTTCATCCAAAATTTTTCGCTTCAAAAACTCGATTCCGCGATTGTGCTCAGCGGAAATCAACGTCGGCGCGCCAAAGCCGAGCGAAAAGAAATCGCCCTGCTCCATGTGGCGTTCGTCGTTGTCCACCTTGTTGACGACGAGCAAAACTTTTTTTCCGAAACTGCGCAGGCGTGCGGCAACTTCGTGGTCGAGCGGCGTGCATCCCTGCGAAACGTCCGTAACGAGAATTACGAGCTCCGCCGCCTGAATCGCAAACGAAACCTGCTCCTCGACCGCGTCGGCGATAACCTTCGGCGTGGCATCTTCCGTAAAAAGCCCGATTCCGCCCGTATCCATCAGCAGATAATCATCCACGGGAACGCGCTCCGTAATCAAATCGCGCGTCACGCCCGGCATATCGTGCACAATCGAAACCCTCCGCCCGACGAGGCGGTTGAACAGGCGGCTTTTCCCGACATTCGGACGCCCCACGATGGCGACGCTCCGCGGTATTTCATTCTGCTTTGCCATAAAAATTCTTTCGTTCCCGTCAATGTCTCAAATTCCGCCGCGCAAGTCGATTGCGAAAACGCACAAGAACCGCGCGTTGCCTCATCATAAAGTGCACCGAAAGTTTTTAATAAATTTTGTTCGATGC
>CAZPYE010000059.1:0-11511 GCA_964590115.1 uncultured Enterobacteriaceae bacterium | reverse complement strand
GTTACGCCGCTCACGCTTTCCATCGAAACCGCCGGCGGTGTTTCCACGCCGATGATTGAACGCAATTCGACGATTCCGACGAAAAAGTCCCAGATTTTCTCGACCTACGCGGACAACCAGACCGCCGTCGATATCCGCGTTCTCCAAGGCGAACGCCCGATGGCGAAGGACAACAAGCAACTCGGTCTTTTCCGCCTCGACGGAATCAATCCGGCGCCGCGCGGCACGCCGCAAATCGAAGTTACGTTTGACATCGACGCGAACGGGATTCTCCACGTTTCCGCAATCGATAAGGGCACCGGCAAGAGCCAGGAAATTTCCATCACGGGATCGTCCGGTTTGAGCAAGGACGAAGTCGAAAAACTCCGCAAGGAAGCCGAAATGCACGCCGCGGAAGACAAAATCCTTCGCGAAACCGCCGAAGCGCGCAACAAGCTCGATGCTTACGTTTTCCAAATCGAAAAACAGATCAAGGAAGCCGGAGACAAAGTTCCCGCCGAACAAAAAGCGGAAATGGACAAGCTCCTCGCCGACGCGAAGAAGGTGCTCGACGACAAATCGTCCACGCTCGACGCGATCAACGAACAGGTTTCCAAAATCGAAAGCATCATGCAGGCGGCTCAGCAGTTCGCCCAGCAAGCAGGCGCAGCCAACGCCGCCGGCGCGGGAACGCCTCCGCCGCCCCCGCAAAACGACGCTTCCTCCAAGAAGGGCGACAACGGCGCGGTCGATGCCGACTTCGAAGTCGTCGATGACAAATAGTCGAGAGCTTAAAGGTTAGGGCTTAAAGCTGAAAGAAGAGCGTTCCCGCGATTTGTCGCGGGAACGCTATAACCATAATTACTAAATCTTCCCGCCGTTAGCGGGAAAGTCTTTTGCGGGAAAAAAAAACTCTCGCGAAGAACGCGAAGTTCGCAAAGTTTTAAAAACAAACCTCTGCGATTCTTTGCGCGCTTTGCGAGAGTTTTTTTTTCTTAGCGACGGCGTCGCCGCGAAGCCACGAGCGCCAACGCGCCCAAGCCCGCCAACATTCCGAACGCCGACGGCTCGGGAATGGCAATGTTACTAAATTTCCACCCTTTAGACGTGTTTACTTCAAAGTCATTTACGTCTAAAACATAGTTAGACATATTGACGATATTTTGTCCGCCGCTGGCAAGAAGCAGTTTGACTGTCGAGGTTTTTTCTGCCGAGTCATAAGAAACAACAATTGTTGCTCCTTCAATTGTTGTTTGAGGACGCTCACCATCAGCAGCTTTTGAAATCCATCCGTATAGAGCCCCTTCGCTCGTATACGTATTTACAGGATTAGAATTCGCGGACTCAGCGGTTCCGGGATCTCCTCCCGTGGAATTTGACATTGACGTTGCGGACGAAGAAAGACCGGCATACCAAGTTTCCTGGGTCATCAGGTAGTATGAGTCGTCCAATTTAATAATGCTGTCTCTGCCTTGAAAGTAGGAGACAGAGTTGACTGTGAATGACAAGGAGAAGTCATCTCCGGCCGTATAACTTGTTTCCGTAATCCACTTTTTAATAAGTGTATTGAGTTCTGCGCCTGTTTCCGCATTGGCGAGCATCGTTCCTGCGGCGAGGAGTGAGGTAATTAAGATGAATTTTTTCATAAGGTTTTAACTTTGTTATGATTAGGTGAATTTAGGATTTTTAACTTCGTTATAATTTAGTCAAGAATATTTTATAAATACCCGGTCTCCGGTGTTGAGGCTGTTTTTGGAGCTTCGTTGAATTTCGAGTAGATGAAGCCGAAGCGAGTAACAGTTCTGCTAAAACCGGAGTTTTATGCTCTGGCGGAACGGCTTGCGCAGGATGCCGGGAAGAATTTGTCGGAGCTGATTCGGAGTTTGATTGCGGAAAAGCTCCGCGAAAAAAGTATTTTTTACGATCCCGCGCTTCTGAAAATGCCGCAGGGCGAGAGGACGGACTTGGCGACACCGGAAGCGAAGAGGCGGTTCCGGGAAAAGGTGGAGTCTCAGCTCGAACGTGCACGTGCGGCGCGGCGTTTGCGTTCCCGTGGTGCTTGAGGAGAAGATGTTTCCCGGGAAAATCCTTGCTTCCCGGCTTGACGGCGGGAAACGAAATGTTTCTAATCGGCACTGTTTGAAGCAAATGCTGCTGCTTCTACCCGTTAAACTAAGGAGATTTCAATCATGACCCTCGGCCTTACGGGCGGAATCGGGTGCGGGAAATCTTCGGTTCTTCCCGTTTTTGAGAAGCTCGGTTACGCCGTTATCGACACAGACGAAATTGCCTCCGGTATTCATTCGGAGACGGCAACCCGTCGCTTTGTGCGGGAACGTTTCGGGGCTTCTGCAATTTCTGCGGACGGCTCCGTAAACAAGGCGGGGCTTGCCGAAATCGTTTTCTCGGATAAGGCCGCGCTGGCGGATTTGGAGTCGTTTATGCATCCGAAAATTCGCGCTGCGTGGCAGAAAAAAATCTCAGCTTTCGGCGACGGGGAAAAAATTGTTGTCGAAGTTCCGCTTTTATTTGAAAAAAACTATGAGGGAGACTTCGATGCGACGGTTTGCGTTGCCGCTTCGGAGGGCGTTCAGATTTCCCGTTTGGAGAAACGGGGTTTGCCGGCGGCGCAGGCGCGGGAACGCATTGCGGCACAGCTTCCCGTTTCGGAAAAAATGCGGCGTGCGGATTTTGTGATTTTTAATGACGGTTCCCGCGAATTTCTCGAAGCGCAGGTGCGCGAGTGCGCAAAATTTTTTACACGATAATTTTTATATTTTTTTTTTAGAAAAGAAAAAGGACTTGAACCCATGGATAACGAAAATCCTGAACTCAACGAGATCTCTCTGAGCAACGAGGGCGTTCCCGCCGAAGCGTCGGCATCGGTTGCGCCGAAGCGGCGCGGGCGTCCGCCGAAAAATCCCGATGCGGCGGCGACGGCGTCCGCACCGAAGCGTCGCGGACGTCCGAAAAAATCGGCAGAGGAAGTGCCTGTTTCAGAGGAAAGCGTTCCCGCGCCGGATGCAACGGAAGCGGTGCCGGAAGTTTTCAGTTTTGACCCGGTAGAACCGGCGGAAGAGCCTGTTCCCGCGACGGTTGTTCCGAGTGTTCCCGTTGCCGAGAAGCCGGCGAGACCGCGAATGCCCTCGCCGCCGAAGTCCGTGTTTTCGTTTGACCCGGAGGCGGAAAAACCCGCTCCCGAGCCTGCGCCCAAAGCGGAATTCGTTTCCGGGCAAGCGACTTCGGCTCCCGTGTCGGCGGAACCGGAATCTGCGCCCGCTTCGGATGTTCCCGCGCCTGCGGCGAAACCCGCAGACGGCGCGAAGCCGTGGGAAAAGAAAGAGCGTCCGTGGAAAAAGCCGTGGGAGCGCAACGCTTCCGCGCCGCAGCAAGGCGGCGAAAACGGCGGGAACGCGGCAGCACCGAATTCGGGGCAGGGCGGTGCGTCCTCGAAGCCGTGGGAGAAAAAGCCGTTCCAGCCGAAGGCTCCGAAGTTCGGCGGCGGAAAATTTAATCCTCAGGGGAAATTTGAAAAATTCCGTCCGAATGACGGCAAGGGCGGTGCAAAGCGCGGGTGGGGAGAGCTTGCCAATGCGGATTCCGCAGAAGAAGCGTCGCTCTCGCTGGGTGCGGTTTTCGATTACAATTTGCTCGGAAACGAAGCGTATTTGGAAGAGTTGGCTAAGTTGGCGCGCCACGTCGCCAAGCGTGCGGACAAGGGTTCGCCGTTCGTCGCGCCGGAACTCGTTCCCGCCGCAGAGGGCGAAGCGCCGAGCGTTCCCGCGAAGGCGGAGTTGGAAGAGGATTTGCCGGCGGCTCCGATTGATTTTAACGAAGTTTACGAGTCGTCGATGTCGCTGTTGATTTCGGCGGCAAAGTCGTTCGGAATTCCCGTTTTCCGCAACCCGGTGCGCCGTCCGCTCGTGAAGAAAATTCTCCGTGCGGCGTTTGCCGAAAGCCGTCCGATTAAAATTTGCGGAACGCTGGAGCTTCTCGCCGACGGGAACGGGCTTTTGCTTTACGGTTGCGACAGCTATCGCGTGAAAGAATTGAGTGCGTTCGTGCCGAAGAGCTTGATTGAAAAATACGGCTTGCAGCGCGGACACGATGTCGAGGCGATTGCGTTCCCGCCGATGAAGGGCGAAACGGCGCCGATTGTCGTTCACGTTTCTTCGATTATGGGCGCAGAGCCCGAAAGCGTGAAGGATTTGACTCCGTTTACCGAACTCACGCCGTATTATCCGACAGAGCGCATCATGCTCGAAACGGACAACACGGTGGAGTGGAACAATTTGTCGATGCGTTGCGTGGATTTGCTTTGCCCGATCGGGCTCGGTCAGCGCGGGCTCATCGTCGCTCCGCCGCGCACGGGGAAGACCGTGCTCTTGCAGGCGATTGCCAATTCCATTGCGAAAAATAAGCCGAACGCGCATCTGATTGTGCTTCTCGTCGACGAACGTCCGGAAGAAGTAACGGATTTTAAGCGCAAAACCAAGCACGGCGAAGTGATTTCATCCACCTTTGACGAAAATGCGGAAAACCACGTTCACGTCGCGGAAATGGTGATTGAGCGAGCGCGCCGCATGGTCGAACTCGGGAAAGACGTGATTATTCTGCTCGACTCGATTACGCGCCTTGCCCGTGCATACAATACGCTCATGCCCAACGGCGGAAAAATTCTTTCCGGCGGGGTTGAAGCGGGAGCGCTTTCCAAACCGAAGCGCTTCTTCGGCTCGGCGCGTAATATCGAAGACGGCGGATCGCTTACGATTCTCGGAACGGCGCTCATCGACACCGGCTCGAAGATGGACGAAGTCATTTTCGAAGAATTTAAGGGCACCGGAAACATGGAGCTCGACCTCGATCGCGACCTCGCGAACAAACGCATTTACCCGGCAATTAATTTTGAGCGCTCGGGAACGCGCAAGGAAGAGTTGCTCTACCATCCGCAGGAAATGCAGTGTGTTTACTCCATGCGCCGCGCGATGAAGGGCGTGCCCTCGATTGAAGCAATGGAAATGCTGATCTCCCGCATGAAGAAAACCAAAACGAATGCGGAATTTCTCATGACGCTTGCCGGACGGTAAGCCCGGCGTTCCCGCCCAAAAAAAAACAAAAACGCGTTCCCGCGACGGAAATCAACTTCCTCGCGGGAACGCCGTTTTTTTATCCACGGATTTTTACGGATAATTTTTTATGCGAAGGGCGCAAAGAGTCAGTTGCTTTTTACAGGAATAATATCTACTTTATCGGTAGTGTTTGCCGTCTTGAAATTCTTTTGTGTCTGCATTGTTGTCTTCGTCTCTTACGTCCTTCCGCTTGAAGCGGAAACGTTTTTCCGGGGAGAGCTGGAAGAATTTTTGGAAAAGTATGTTTCCGAACCTCCGTATAATCCGCAGGTCGTGCGGGAAAAAGTTCGAGCGTTTTTGGAGAAAAACCAAAGCCAAGGGCGCGCCGTTCCGCTCAAATACGACCCGCGCGGCTATTGGCAGGTTTACAATTATATGAAGGCTCAATCCAAACTGACGCGGGGAGCACAGTTTTATGCGGTTTTGCAGGCATTGGATTTTGTCGAGCGCAATCAGAAACATAAGCGAATCGAACGGCAACGAGCATCGTTGATTGCCTTGAGCGAAATCATTTCGACGGTGGCATATCTTCCGCCGCCTCCCTACGAGAAGCCCGGATTTGAACGGAGAGACGGAAACGTTCCCGAGTGGCAGTTGCGGGAACGTGATGCTCTTCGCCTTTTAATTGAAGCCGGTTGGCTTACGCCGTATTTCGGGACGGAGTTAGTGGAAAAAGATAAAAAGGCATCAGAATATTTTGTCCGGGATTTCGAATTTCACATCCGTGAAGCACGCCTTAGCGGAAAGAAATTTTACCCGTATGCGTGCTGGCAATCGGAGCGGTTTATTCCGAAGTATTATGCGAAAAGACCGGTTGCGCAGGCGCGGCTTTATTTCCGTCTCTCGTGGATGTATTTGCACTTGGAAGAATTTAACAAGGCGAAAATCGCTGCGAGAAAAATTCCGAAAATTCGCGGAATGGAACAGGCGGGCGACCGTTTCATAAAGTATGCGGACGAAGAAATAAAGAAGCGGCGTTCCCGCAAAAAATGAATTTCTTATGAAAACAAAACTACTGACGTTAACGATAGCTGTCGCTCTCGGGTGGTTCGCTTTTGCGCCTTCGGGATTTGCGGCATTTGAAATTCTCGGCGACGATATTTGCTCCGTTGTTTCCGAATATTCCTGCTTTGAGGCGGAGGTCGAACGGGCGAGAAGGGGCGAATTGGCTCAATCCAACAGCACGCTCGTTAATCCGGGGAAAAATCTGTCGCCGATAAAAGAAAAATATTCGACGCAAATTTCGCTTACGACGGACACGGACGGGAACGCGCATGTTGCGGCAGTCGCTCTTGTTTCCGATGACGGGTGCGATGTGCTCATCAACGGAACGCAGTGGCTGAAGGAAAGCGGAAAAGGGCATGATATTTCGAAAGGATTACGGCGTTACGGAAAGCTATTGCTTCCGGGAGATGAAAATCGTTTCGACATTGAATATTCGCAGACGTTTTACGATCCCGCCGTTTTGGAAAACGATTTGGACGGCTTGACGATGGTGGTTATGCCGATTCCGATCGACATCTCCGTCAAGGATTCAAACGGTAAAATGAACGACCGCATTCTCGTCAAAAAAGGTGAAACCATCGAGGTCGCAATCCATCCTATGTTTTGGGAACACGACCTCCCCGGAAACGACAAAATCGAATGGGAGATAGGGAGGATTAATTCTTCAGGAGAGGTGTCGAGGTGGTGGTCTTGTATTGAAATGGGACCGAAGGTTTTGCTGAAAATGGACTACAGTGGAATATTCAAAATCCGAGCAAAAATTAATGGAGAGTATTTTTATTATCGCCGACATCAGGATGTGGAGATCCCCGTTCATCCAGACGTTCGCTTATATCTTAATACCCATGGGGCATTAGCAATGGGTGGTTTTGATTTTGTTGGTGTATGTGAATCGGAATTTCAAAAGCAGGTTGTTTTTAATGCGTATCATTATTGCCAAACTCAATCGACGAAATTTGCAAAGAATACTTCGATAGACTTATCTTCTTACGGAACGGGACTTCCTAAAAATAATTTTCAGGGTATGCCGAAGTGCAATATATTTGTTTTTGTCGTTTCGCACGAGTCTGGCGCAAAAATAAAAATGAAAGAAAGAGGGCTTTGGGAAACATATTTCTCTCCGCCGCTTGTGAAAGAGTGGAAAAATAAGAGTGTTATTATCGAAACAACACCAACGCCCAATTGGACTATTTCGGAGAGGTATTTTCCCATTCCGGGGTTTGCTATTGCTTCCGGCGGACACATGGGAATTGTGGATTATGATGGGTTTTGGATACATGCAAACTCTTACTATGTATGCAAAACGATAGAGCTAGGATTCATCGGACGCCCGACAGAAATACTACGCGAAAGAGAATAAAACATGAAAATGAACATCAAGGTGTCAGGAATACTTATATTGTCATGCTTCTGCTTTTACGGAGCGGACGAAAATTTTTGTACGAGCTTACTTTGTGATGCGGAGCAGATGTCTCAAGGTATTATAGAAAGAAATTCCTTAAAAAGACCTCTACTTTTGGAGCATGAGAAATTCCTTTTCCCGGAATTTTCTGATGAGCCATATTCGTTTTTTATAGAATTGAATCGATTGACTCCGCTTGTGGAAGATTTGGTGCAGAGTGTTCTAAAATCGGATCTCAATGCGGAACGAAAAGAAGCTTTTCGTCGGAGAACGTTGGCGTTAAGTAAAGATGCAGCGTGGGAAGAAATTATTTTAAATCTATACAATCTGCCTCCATTGTTGCCGAGAACGGATGTGCGGCATCCGTCTGCACAGGAGTTGAAAAAGTTTTCGGATTCAATTGTTCGCATAAAAATGCTTGAGCAGGATTTTCTCGCAGAAATGAATTCTGCTTTGAGAGATAAGGACAAAATTGTTTCTCGGAAGATGCTGTATTTCGAAGAAGTTGCGAACATGCTGGAATGCTTTTGGGATGCTTCCGTTCCGGAAGTTCGAGATGCATATAATAGGTTTTTTGATGAGATTTTTGTTTCATGGTTTTTCCGGATAAAAAAAGCGGAATCCTTAATGGAAGAGGAAATACGGAGTTGTGTCTCTGAGTCGGCCGCGTCGGTTGTCGAGCGTATCAAGCAGACTGATTCTCCGTTGAAAGATTATATCTATCTTCGTCTTTATGAGAAAATGAGGGAGGAGCGGCAATGAGGTGTTCGTTTAAGTGCGTTGTTCCACTGTTGTCGGCGGTCTTTTTCGTATATGTATCCGCGGGCGCGGTTGAAGTGATTCCGTCGGGCAGAGAGAAGAAAACATACACGATTTCTGCGGCAGCAGGTAAGTGCGAGAGGGTTCTTTTTTCGCTTGAGAAGGTTCTTCTTGGGAAGGATTCGCCTGAAAACCGGCGAAAGGCAGATAAGATGTTGGTATTTCTGAACACAGAGCTGGCGGATTTTGTCAGTCTGAACTATAAATCGGCAAAAATTCAGCGTGTTGCAGCGTTGGTTTCGAATACTTCATTGGTTTCTGCACGGCAGCGGCGAGTTTTTCTTGGGCTTTTGACGGAAAAGAAGAAAGAGCAAGCAAAGGAGAATTTGTTGGCAAATTTTGTTGGTGTTCCCGTGCTTGTTCCTGTTTCCGGATGGGATAAGAAGTTTGTTCCTTCGTTTTCCGATAGAACACCCGAGGAGATGGTTGAGTTAATTGATAAGTGCGCAGAGTCCTTGGATGCGTACATTCAAGAATTGGAGTCGTCTTTCGATGAGGAGTCCCTAGTTCGGGTGCGGATTTTGTTAGTGCGTGAACTTAATGCTATTTTACGAGAGCCGCCTCAGAAAGAGGTAGCGCTGAGAGATAAAATTTGTCGGCATTATGTCGATGTCGTGGTGCCTCGATTGTACACACTCTTGACGAGGGAAATGTCGCTATATTGTAGGCATCCGGAGTCGAAATTGTTCGCTACAGATTTTGAACCGCTTGCGAGTGATACTTATATCGGAGACTATGTATTTTTGGAGGAAATGAAGAAACGTGCTGAAAATCAAGCGCATGAGTGACGTACAATGAGGTTATGTGCTTCCGCCGACAATCCGAAACGGGTTAATAAAGAACGCCAAGCCGTTTTTTGGAGAAATACGAAAAATTGATTCTCCGCTGAAGGATTATATTTATCTTCGTCTTTATGAGAAAATGCGGGAAGAGCGGCAATGAAGCTTCAGGGCGGGGCAAATATCGGAAGCGGGAAAGGTTTGTCCCTCCTTCGAAATTTCGCATGCTACAATCCTATCTGTTGAGGAAAACAAACCTCTGACGCAAGAGCAGACATTTTTCATCGTGCCGGATTTAATTCGCGACGAAAATTTGAAAATAGGAACGACGAAATATGAAACAAAAGCATTAAGAAAACGAAATTGATATGAAAAGGATAATAGCCTGTGTTGTGAGTTGTATCTTGGCGCACTCGTTTTTGTTAGGGGAAGAACCGGGCGGTTGTGATTCCCGGATTTCTTCCGTTGCAATTGCGGAGCGCATTATTTCCGCGCTGAAATCGGGGGCATCGTTAAGTGTTGAGCAAAAACGATTTTTGAGACCGAAAACCATGGAGGATTCTCAATCTTTTTTTATAGAAATGAACCGTTGTTCGCCCCTTGTCATGCGATTACTCGAGTCTGTTGAAAATTCCGGATTAGATGCAGAAATTAAAGAGTCGTTTCGGGTGAGAGTTTTGGCGGAAAGCAAAGATACGGCATGGAATGAAATTCTTTTAAATCGCTTGGATCTTCCGATTTTACTTCCGAGTAAATGCGGGCGATCATCCGGGATATCGGAAGAAAGTTTTATCGAACTCAAAGAAGAAATAAAAAAGCATCTTGAAGCGTATCGTCGGGAATTGCGTTCCGGAAAAGCACCTGAGGTGCTTCTTTCTCTTCAGGGAAAATATTATCCGCGCCTCGTGGAGATAATGAGAACGCCAATCAACGTGTCGGAAGAACGTCAAAAACTGCTATCGGCGGATTTTTTTGAAGAAGTTTTTGAACCGGGATTCGATATTCAAGCGTTAGAGCGTGCGCTTCCTCCGACAACTCGAAATAGGTTAATAAAGAACGCCAAGCCGTTTTTTGGAGAAATACGAAAAATTGATTCTCCGCTGAAGGATTATGTTTATTTTCGTCTTTATGAGAAAATGCGGGAGGAGCGGCAATGAAGCTTTCGTTTAGGTGCGTTGTAGCACTGTCGTTGGCGTCGGCTACTTTCTTGGGATTCGCATCCGCGGGAGCGACCGGAGCGGAGGGCGAGGAGGCGGACGAAGTTCGCGGGAACGCGTGCGTTTCGTACAACGCGGCGGAAGCCGTTGCGAAAATCGACGAGATAATCCGGCGCTTGGACACGGGAACGCCGCCCACACAGGAACAGGAGGCAATCCTTTTCCCCGAAGTGTCTTCCGGAACATTCGGAAGATTTCTTGCGTTGAAATACAGAGATAAGCGGGCGTGGAGATTGCGGAGCTATTTATAGAGGTGTCTGATTCTTTGAGGGAAGCGTTCGAGCTTGCCGATGAATATTTTTTCTCAAAAGGAACGAATCTTTATTTATTGGGTGAGATTGATGTCAGCCGGTCATTTTGCGCGGATTCTTATATTCCGGATTACATTTTGCTCAAAGAGCGGGAAAAAGTGTTGAGGCGGCGACGGGAACGAGAGAAGGGGAACGTTGCCGACCCGTAAGAGTTTTTCACAAAAAATCAAACATTTTCTGCAAAATTTTTAGAAAAATGTATTGACGAAAATTTTTTACAAGGCAAAATGTCCGTTCCTTTTATTTCGTTTTCACGAGATAGAGGTTCCCTTGATGCCCTTGTAGCTCAGTCGGTAGAGCGCGTCCTTGGTAAGGACGAGGTCGGCAGTTCAAGTCTGCTCGGGGGCTCCATTTCCAATTTCAATCAACAATAACAACAAAAACAATATAAACTATGGCTAAAGAAACCTTCGTTCGTACGAAACCGCACGTCAATGTCGGCACCATCGGTCACATCGACCACGGCAAAACGACCACGACTGCCGCTATCCTCGCTGTCCAGGCTTGCAAGAACCTCGCAGTCGTCAAGGCTTACGCGGATATCGCCAAGGGCGGGACGGTTCGTGACGCGACCAAGACTGTTACGATTGCTGCTGCGCACGTCGAATATGAATCCGACAAGCGCCACTACGCTCACGTTGACTGCCCGGGTCACGCGGACTTCGTTAAGAACATGATCACGGGTGCTGCCCAGATGGACGGCGCTATCCTCGTCGTTTCCGCTGCTGACGGACCTATGCCGCAGACGCGCGAACACATCCTCCTCGCTCGCCAGGTCGGCGTTCCGAAAATCGTCGTTTGGTTGAACAAGTGCGACCTTCTCGACTCGCAGAATCGGCGGCGTAGCAGCCTGCGCTTCCTGCGCCGATG
>CAZPYE010000058.1:0-11520 GCA_964590115.1 uncultured Enterobacteriaceae bacterium | reverse complement strand
AACGGCTCCAACCTCACCTTCACGGGAACGGTTGACGGGAACGGTCACGTCAACGGCTCGAAATCCTCCTCTGCGTCCGTCTCGGGAACGCGAACGTTCACCTTCGACAGCTACAACGGTGCTTTCGCGGGAACGATTCAAAACTTCGACGCTCTCAACGTTGTAAATTCCAAGCTCACGGGAACGGTCACGGTCGGCGATGACATCACGGCGGATAAAATCTACATCTCCGGGAACAGCTCGGTCGGCACGTTCGTCAATGCTTCGGGGGTGAAGCTGACGTTCGGTGCCGAAATCAAAGAAGGCGGCAACCTCGAAATTGCCTCCGGTGCAATCGGAAGCTCAGATTCGTCCGTTTCCTCCGTTACGCTCACGACGAATGCTTCCGTGACGGTGAAAGCGTCCGACACGAGTTCCGTTACGCTCACGTCGTTGGCGGAAGGCGTTGTGGTCAACAAGGCGGAAGAAATCGCGACGGAAAATGTCGAAATCAACGTTGAAGGTATTGACGTCGAAACGGTTCTCGCCGCGTGGTCGTTCGACATTTCCAACAACAACGAACAAAATGTTACCGTTACGATGGATGTCGGCGAAGACCTTGATGTCAGCACGATTAAAATTTTCCACCGCGAAAACGAAACATCCGCGTGGGAAGACTACACGAACACCGTTTCGGATATCACGGTTGCTAACGGCAAGCTGACGTTCACAACGAATGATTTCTCGGACTACACCGTTGCGAAGGCGGCGAGCCCCGTGCCGGAACCGTCGGCATTCGGCTTGCTTGCGGGCTTGGGAGCGATTGCGCTCGCGGTCTCTCGCCGTCGCCGCAAATAAGCGGTTCGTGCGCCGTATTCGCACCCGGAAGCGTTCCCGAGGATTTTTTCTGCGGGAACGCTCCCGGAAGTGCCGGCAAGAAGCGCGGGGATACGTTCCCGCAGACAAAACGCGGAAATGTCTCCGCGTTTTCTTTTACGAAGGGAGTTTCAAAAATGTTGAAAAAGTCAAAAATCGGAGGAGCTTGGTTCGTCGCCATTGCCGGAGGACTGCTTTTCCTCTTTTCCGTTTTTTTGATTTTTCGGGAAGAAGCGGGGCGAGGACGGACGCGCGGCGTTCCCGCAGCGCACAAGGCAAAAATGTCTGCCCGCAGGGCTACGGAATCGGCGGGAACGCATGACGGGCGTCTCACTCCGGATTTTAAAAATATCAAATTCAACGGAGAAAAAATCTCCGCAAAGCCGCCCGACGGCGGGAACGCGGAGCGTGTGGTGTTTGACAGCGGCGATATTTACGCCCGCTACGGAGGAGGACGGGACGAGCATCCGAGCAACACGCCGGAGAGCAAAGACCGCCGTCTGTGGCTTGATGCCCGGCTTCCCTTCGAGATTTCCTCAAAGCTCAAAATTTACGGTGCCTCCACCGTAACGCTCGGCGACACCGATGCGGCATCGATTTCCGATTACGCGAAAAACTACGGAATCGGCGGCGGACTCGGCTTCACGTATCGGCTGACACCGACCGCAGAGCTCGACTTCGACTATCGGCACACGATTCCGATTGATGAAAGAAACGATAACCCCGCAACAAATTCCGCCGGCATTTCGTTGCGCGTAAAATTCTGATTTTTTTCCGCCCCAAAAACGAGGAACGCGCACGTGTATTTCGCGTTCCCGCCGTAAAAAAAAACGGATCAGCACCGATGCCGTCGCCGCGTTCCCGCAACGATAATTCCGGCCAATCCCGCAAGCAAACCGAATGCCGACGATTCCGACACGGAGACAAGAAAACGACTCACGGAAAGCATCGAAAAATCATGAATTCGGGCGGTGCGATCCGACGAACCGACAAAGCAACAAAAATGAAGAGGCGAGCCGCAAACATGCCCCTACAAATACTTCCGAACCGATAGCAATCAACTCAAAATTTCACCTCTCCGGCATCGCTCCCGCTCGGGAACAAACGAATCCGGCGAGCGCGGCAGCCCTTCGGTGAGCCTCGCTCAAATCCTCTCCGCGAAGCAACGCGGCAACGAACCCCGCCGTGAACGCATCTCCGGCGCCGACGGTGTCAACAACGCGCACTTGCGCATCCGCCGGAAGCGACGAATACTCCCCGCTTCGCGCCGCCGCGACGCTCCCCGCCTCTCCGAGAGTGAGAATGATGATTTTTAAATCGGGGAACGCTTCGAAAAGTTTTTCAAAAAAGACCTCGCGGGAACGCAAATTTATTCCGAATAAACTTGAGACAACCGGTGCTTCGTCCCCGTTGAGCTTTAAAATCGAGCAACGTTCGAGTGAGTTTTTTAAAACGGATTCCGAGTAAAAACCTCCGCGAAGATTGACGTCAAAAATGCGCAGTGCACTTACGGGAACGCTGTCGAGGAAACGCCGAATCGTTTCGCGGGAACGCGGATTCCGTTGGGCGAGCGAGCCGAAGCAGACGGCGGCGCAACGTCGTGCCGCCGTCTCCGTTTCCGGAGAAAACGGAATGTTGTCCCACGCGCAATTCTCCGCGAAGACATAGGATGCGACTCCGGCGGAATCCGTCGTAACACGAACCGTTCCCGTTGCCTCGGGAACACGCGACAAAAGTGCCGGAAGATTTTTTTGTTTCAAAAACGAAACAATCTCCGCGCCGAGCAAGTCTTCGCCGACGGCGGAAACGACAAGCCCCGAGCACCCCTGCCCTGCGGCATGAAACGCAAAATTCGCCGGAGCGCCGCCGAGACGCTTCCCGTCCGGAAAAACATCCCAAAGCACTTCGCCCAGCCCTACGACCCAACGTTTCTCGTTCATACGTCGCCGATAATAGCGAAATCCGCCCCGGAAAAAATCTTTTTTCCGAAAAAAAATGCGGCAGACGCTTCTGCGGAATCGGCGATTTCCCGTTTTTCCTCTTAACGAATCCGTCCTTGATAAAAAGGGACGGTGTCGGCAAAATCGCCGCAATGAAAAACATCGCCATTTACGGCGCAGGCGGCTTCGGGAGAGAGACGGCCTGCCTGCTCCGGGAAATCAACGAAATGACACCGGGAACGTGGAATTTCGTCGGTTTTTTTGACGACGGCGTTCCCGCGGGAACACGAAACGGACAGGGAAAAGTTCTCGGAGGCATGGACGCGCTGAACGCTTGGAACGGAGAACTCGCGCTGGTTTTTGCGATCGCGGCACCGAAAACAATCGAAGCGCTTTCCGGGAAAGTCTCCAATCCGAATATCACGTTTCCGAACATTATCGCACCGACCGCCCGCATCATGGACCCCGCCACGCTCACGCTCGGCAAAGGGAACCTCATTTCTCACCAATCGTCGATCTCATGCGATATTGAACTCGGTAATTTCAATTTGTTTAACACACAAATTTACATTGGGCACGATTCAAAAATCGGCAGTTTTAATGTCTTTAATACCTGCATTCGTATTTCCGGAAACGTGACGATAGGCGACCGCAATTTCTTCGGTGTTTCCTCCGTCGTTCTCCAAGGCGTTTCGCTCGGCAACGATGTTACGCTCGGTGCAAACAGCGTCCTCCTCCGCACACCGAAAGACGGAATGACCTACGTCGGGAACCCCGCAACACTTTTCAAATTCTAAAAAAACATGGATATCAAAAACTTCATTGAAAATTTTTCCTCACTTCTGACTCAAAGCGATGCGGATAAACTTTCCGAAAACACGGAATTCAAAAAACTTCCGGAATGGGGTTCTTTGATTGCGCTCTCGGTCATTGCCATGGTTGAGGACGAATATGATGTTTTACTGAAAAGCACCGATATTTTGAGCGCCCGAACACTTCGAGAGCTCTTTGATATCATCTCGGCGCAACAATCTTAACCGCATAGAAAAGCTGTGGCATTTTCCGACATTCCGGGAGTATCCCTACGCGGAGTTTCCGCATGTGTTCCGAAACGGGAACTGAACAACGCGGAATCCCCCCTGCTCTCTGCGGCGGAACAGGCTCAACTCGTTCCCGCAATCGGCGTCGAAAAACGCCGCGCAGCGGAAGACGGAGTCTGCACGTCAGATCTCTGCTTCCATGCTGCGGAAAAGCTTATCTCGGAGCTCAATTGGGATAAAAAAGAAATCTCTTGGCTAATTTTTGTCTCCCAATCCGCAGACTACATACTTCCGGCAACGGCTTGCTTACTGCAAACACGCCTTGGTCTTTCGAAAAATTGCGCAGCGCTGGACATTTCCCTCGGCTGCTCCGGGTGGGTTTACGGGCTGAATACGCTTGCGGCACTTCTGAAAACGACAAAAGGAAAAGGGCTTCTGCTCGTCGGCGACACCACGACCAAACTGCAGTATTTTCGGGACAAAACCTCCTTTCCGCTCTTTGGTGATGCGGGAACGGCAACCGCACTGGAATTCGACGAAAAAGATGCCGTCGGATTAAAATTCCATCTGGGTTCTGACGGGAACGGAGCCGATGCGATAATCATTCCGGACGGAGGATTCAGGCATCCATGCAATCCGGAGAGTTTCAATGAATTTACGACCTCGTCCGGCGCAACGCTCACGCGCAGGCATGTCCGCATGAACGGGATGGATGTCTTTGCGTTCGCGCAATCCCGTGCTCCCAAAAGCATTTCCGCGCTCTGCGAAAATTTCAAAATCAATTCGGATGAGGTTGATCTTTTTCTCTTCCACCAAGCAAATCGCACGTTGAATGAACGCATTCGAACGAAGTTGAAATTGCCCCAAGAAAAGGTCCCCTCCTCCTTAAAAAACTTCGGGAACACCAGCTCTGCCTCCATTCCGTTAACGATGGTAACGGAATGCCGTAACGAGCTTTCCGCCACGGGAACACAGAAGAAGATTATCGCAAGCGGATTCGGAGTCGGCTTATCATGGGCAAGCGTATTCTTCCGAACGCAAAGCATTGTTATTCCCAATCTTATCGAGATTTAATTTAACATTTATTCCATGGCAAAAAATCCGTTTTCGCTTGAAGGCAAAGTTATTCTGGTGACGGGAGCGTCGTCGGGTATCGGGCGTGCTTGCGCCGTCGCCTGTGCCGAAGCTGGAGCCTCCGTCGTCATCACCGGTCGCGACGAAGCCCGCCTTGAAGAAACTTTTCAAATGCTTCCGCGCCCGCTCGGTGCGTTTACGACAAAATGCGTTGCGGATTTGTCCGACGAGAAAGATTTTGAAAATCTTCTCGAAGCCTCTTCAGAGCCCTACGACGGCATTGTCCACTGCGCCGGAATTTCAAAGTTGCGTCCGTTCCCGTTTGCTTCGCCCCAAGTTCTCGAAAAACTTTTGAGCGTCAACACGCTCGCTCCGATTGAGCTGACGCGGCGTTTGCTGAAAAACGGAACCGTTCGCGACGGAGCATCGATTGTATTTGTTTCCTCAATTGCGGGAACGCGCATCGCCTCCGTGGGACAAACCGCATACGCGCTTTCCAAAGCCGCACTTTGCGGCGCGGCGAAAGCGATGGCACTCGAACTCGCCTACCAAAAAACGCGCGTCAACTGCATTTGCCCGGGCGCAGTAGAAACGCCCATTCACACAAGCGTCGGATTGAGCGAAGAACAACTCGCCAACGATGCACAAAAAAACTATCCGCTCCAACGCTACGGGAAGCCGGAGGAAATCGCCTACGCGGCGGTTTACCTGCTCTCCGACGCGGCGGCGTGGACCACGGGAACGGAACTCGTCATCGACGGCGGGCTGACCCTGCGTTAAAAGATAATTCCATGGCAAATTTCCGCTTCAACGGCATCGGTATCCGCGCAATTTCCGCCTGCGTTCCCGCAGAAATTTCGCGCAATGAAGACGCGTTAAAAAACCTCGTTCCCGCGGAAGAAATCGAAAAAACCGTTAACGCAATCGGCATCCGCGAAAAACGCATTGCGCCGCAAAACGTTTGCGCGTCGGACTTGTGCGTTGCCGCCGCCGAAAAACTTTTTGCGGATAATCCGGAAGTTTCCCGCGAAAGTATCGATGTTTTGCTTTTCATGAGCCAAACCGGAGATTTTAAAATTCCCGCCACGGCTCCGATTCTGCAACAACGCCTCGGGCTCCCGCAAAATTGCGCTGCAATGGATTTATCGCTCGGTTGTTCCGGCTACGTTTACGCGCTTTCCGCTGCTTTTGCCTACGCAAACTTGCCGACGGTTCGTCGCGTGCTTTTGCTCGACGGAGAAACATTTTCCAAAATCGTCAATCCGTGCGATCGCGTGAACGCACCGCTCTACGGCGACGCGGGAACGGCAACGCTCATCGAAAAATCCGAAACTTTCGGTGAAACCTGTTTCGTCCTGAAAACGGACGGAAGCGGTGAAAATGCCGTGAAAATTCCCGCCGGAGCGTGCCGCTTTCCCGCTTCTGCGGAAACACTCGCAGAAAAAACGGACAGCGAAGGAAATATTCGATCCGGTTGCGAAGTTTTCATGAACGGCATGGATGTTTTCAATTTCGCAATCCGAAGCGTTCCCGCCGTTATGAAAGAAACCGCAGAATTCGCAGGATTTTCGCTTGTCGAAGCAGACGGCATCGTCTTCCACCAAGCGAACAGGATGATGACCGATTTTCTCGCGGCGCGGATGAGAATCCCCTCCGAAAAAATTTTGTATTCTCTCGAAAAATACGGGAACACGAGCTCCGCCTCCATTCCGCTGACGATTTCGGAATGCGGGAAAAACCTCTCCGCGCGGGAACGCATTTTCATTTGCGGATTCGGAGCCGGGCTTTCTTGGGGCGCGGCAACACTCTCGCTCTCCCCGACAAAAATTTCCGCTCCCGTCTCATTTGGAGAATAACGGACAATGAATATTTCCGATTTCAAAATTCATCACATCGGCATCGCCGTTGCCGACATCGAAAGCGCCGCCGCCGTATACCGGGAAAACGGCTACCTTTGCACGACACCGATTTTTGATCCGATCCAAAACGTAAATATTTGTTTTGCGGAAAAACCGGACGAATTGCGCGCCGAGCTTCTCGCGCCTGCCGACGAAAACTCTCCGGTTTCCGATATTCTGAAAAAAAGCGGAGGCGAACCGGAAGTTTACCACGTTTGTTACGCAGTTTCCGATATTGACCAAACGATTTCCGACCTGCGCAAAGAACGGTGGCTTCTCGTAAAAGCCCCCGTTCCCGCCGTCGCCTGCGGGAACGCACGCGTCGCTTTTCTGTACTCGAAAGAAGCAGGACTCATTGAGCTATTGGAAGAAAAATCGTGAAACTTTTTGTTTTCAGGAACGCGACGCTTGAACCGTTTTTTCCGCGAGGCGAAACGGAGTTTTCCGGCTACGGAGACATTTCCCGCGTTCCCGAAAATGCGGAAAAATTCCGTTGGTTTTACACGCTTCCGCCGGATGTTTCTCCGCAGGACGCGGGAACGCTTACCGCCGATTTTTTGCAGAAGTTGAATCTTGTGCTTGCGCAAATTCCCGCAGAAAAAACGCTCGAACTCACGCGGCTTGCGCTCCCGCAAAGCGCGCCGATCGTTTTGGCGGACACTCGCTTGCGCGATGCCGTTGATGCTTACAACGCCGCGCTGGAAAAAATCGCACGGAAACGCGGGAACGCGCAAATCCTTGAAGCACCGACCGCGTGCGTCGATTGGCGTATGTGGTTTCTCGCGCAAATGCCGTTTGCTCCCGCGAAAAAATCGCCGCAAAACGCGCCGGTCGCCGTTCCCGCCGTCCGCAAAAAATGCCTCGTTTTGGATTGCGACGACACGCTTTGGGGCGGAACACTCGGAGAAGACGGATTTTCCGGAATCAAAATCGGCGGTGATTTTCCCGGCAACGCTTTCGCGTTTTTCCAGAAAAAATGCGTCGAACTCGCCGAAAGCGGAATTATTCTCGCCGTTTGTTCCAAAAACAACGAAGGCGACGTTCGCGAAGTTTTTGAAGCGCATCCCGCGATGGTTTTGCGGCGGGAACACATTTCCGCGTGGCGCGTAAATTGGCGCGACAAAGCGGAAAATCTGCGTGAAATCGCGGCGGAGCTCAATATCGGGGAGGATTCGCTCGTTTTTGTCGATAACGAACCGCGGGAACGCGAGCGCGTTGCCGCCTCATTCGGCGGGCAAATCGCAACGCCGGAATTTCCCGCTCGCGCCTACGAACTGCCGGCGTTTTTTGAAAAACTCGCTGACGAATTTTTCCGCACGGAAAAATTGACGGCGGAAGATGCAGCGAAAACGCAACAATACCGCGATGCCGCCGCACGCTCGGAAACCGCCGCGCATTTTTCTTCGCTCGAAGATTATATCGCGTCGCTCGAAATTTGCCTCCGCGTCGAAGTCGCCAATGAATTTTCGCTCCCGCGACTCGCCCAACTCACGCAAAAAACAAATCAGTTCAACCTTGCCACGCGCCGCCGCACGGAAGCGGAACTGCGGAAATTTCTCGACGACGGGAACGCAGTTTTTTCGCTTTCTGCGGCGGATAAAATCGGGGATCTCGGCATCGTCGGCGAAGCGGAAATTGCGTTTTCCGAAGATAAAAAATCCGCGAAAATCGAAAATTTCCTGATGAGTTGCCGCGCGCTCGGACGCGGAATCGAAACCGCGTTTGCGCAAAAACTGCTTTGCGCGTTGCGGGAACGCGGAATCGAAACCGTTTTTGCGGAATATTTTCCGACCGCGAAAAATGTGCCGTGCAAAGATTTTCTTCCCTCGCTCGGATTTGTGTGTGAAGATGCAGCGGGGACGCGTTTCCGGCTCGACTTGCAAACGTGCGACAAATTAGAAATTTCTCCCGCCTACAAGTTTTTGTCTCATGAATAACGCTATTTCAGTTCGTCTTGAAACCGTTTTTAAATCGACACTCGGCATCGACAACGTTCCCGCCGGGCTTTCGCAAAAGAATTGCGACGAGTGGGATTCCGTAAATCACCTGAATCTGATTCTCGCGTTGGAAGCGGAATTCGGGGTCGCGTTTGAGCCGGAAGAAATTGCCGCGATGCAGGATCTTGAAACGGTAAAAAAACTGCTCGCGTCGAAGCTGTAAAAATCGGTCTAATCGCCGGGAAACGCTCTTAGTCGCGGAGAATGAGAGCGATGAACACGAGGTTGCCCGTTCCCGTGTTTTCGAGCCCGTGCCCTTTCCCGCTCGGTGTAAACGTCACGTCGCCGGGTGCGACGGAACGAATTTCTCCGTTGTCGTTATACGTTCCCGTGCCGGAGAGAATGTAGTAAGTTTCGCTTTCGCCGCGATGCTCGTGGTAGCCTATGGAACACCCGGGAGCGAGCGTAATTTCGGCAAACATCCGAGTCTTGTCATTCAATTCCTCCGCCGTAAGCAGATGTTTTTTGACGGTGTCGCCGCTCCCGCCGGCAACCTTGTGCGCGATTTCAATTTTCGGAGCCATAAGTTTTCTTTTGATTATTCTTTCGAATTTTTATTGCTGTTAAAGAGAGCCAAGCCCTTGACCGTCAGGCGGTATTTTTGGCGGGGGTGATGCGGTTTGTCCGGATAAAGCGGCACCGCCACACCGGATTTCAGCGCCGGGCTTAGCGTATATTCGATAAAGTTTTTGCGATCTTTCAAGCCGACTGCCGCCATCGCCTCTTTTACGGAAAGCGCGTTCGTTCCCGTCGCCAGAATAAAGCGGCGGACGTTTTCGCTAAGCCCTCCCCAAACGGCGCTCGAACTTGCGGGGGTGCTTTTAGCGCTTGCGGGGGAAGTTGTAGGGGAAGTTGCGGCGCAACTTGTGGGGGCGTTCTCTGAACTTGCGGGGTAAGTTGAGGGGGCACTTGCGGGGGTGCTTGTTGCCGTACTTGCGGGGGAAGTTATGGGCGTTCCCCATTCTGCGGGAGCGTTGATGAGCAAGTGGCGATTTCTCAGCTCGTTTTTCTCGCCCACAAGTAAGTTTCGGAAGAAGCGGATTAAAAATTCAAAATTCGGCGTGATTCCTTTTTTCACGTTGCGATAATTGGCGCGAACGAGCGCGTTGCGGAAATACCACGAATGGCGTTCAAACAAAGTGTTGTCCGCCTCAAAACCGATAGAGCGCAAATATTTTATGATAAAAATCGCCGTCGTTCGCGTGTTGCCTTCGCAAAACGGATGAATCTGCCACAAGCCGGAAACGAATTTCGCGAGGTGGAGAATCGCCTCGTTCATGTTCAGCCCCGCGTAGGAAAATTTCCGCTCCTGCACGATGTCGTATTCCAGCGTCCGCACGAGTTCTTCGCAACTGACGTACAGCACCGTATCGCCGCGCAGCACCCATTCTTTTTTTGTGATGTCGAACTCGCGAAGCGTTCCCGCATGGTCAAACACGCCCTCAAAAATGCGGCGATGCGTCGCGACGAATCCGGGAACGCTGAACGAAAACGATTGTTCGCTGAGCAGTTTCGTGATGTTGACGGCAACTTTGTCCGCCTCCTGTGCCTCCGAATCGTCGGGAAGCCTCGCCGTCCGCGTTTGGTAGTAGCCGCGGACCAAGTCCCGCGCGTCGTCGATGGAAATTTCGCCCTCGATGTGGCGCAACGCCGTTTCCTTCAGGTATTCGGAAACGTGAAGCCCGTCAACCGCCTGCAAGCCGATGGCGGCTTTCCATGCGCAGGCGCGTTCCCGCGTATGCGGTTCGCTCACGCGGATGTACTCGTCGAAATTAGAAAATTTCGCTTCGTCTTCCCGCAAATATTCTTCGAAATCCATCGGCTTTTATTGTGCCCGAGAAGCCGCAAAAACGCGAGAATAAAGGGGATTTTAATGAACAATGAATAGTGAATAACGAATAACGCTTTGTGCGTTTTGCTCAGCAAAACGAAAGTAATAATCATTCACTATTAATTATTTGTTATTCATTAAAATCTTGCTTCCCGCTCCCGACATCGAGCCTTCCGCTATGTTTTGCTTGCCGATACGCGCCGCCCGGGCCATCCGGGCGGCGGATTCGAGGGAGGAGATGAGGCGTTTGTTGAGGCGGATGCTGCGCGTGAGTGCTTCGTATTCGGCAACGATTTCGCATTGGCGGAAAGCGGAGGAATCGGCAGTTTTAGGTCACAGAAATCTTCCCACGTCAAGCTTCCGCGAACACCACCGACGGCATAGAAACCGGCTTCCCGATTGAATTCCTTTCGAGAAAACCGCATCATTAAATATTTCGGTAAAAGCGTTTCCGTCGGATAACTTTATTATTGGATAAGTCCGTCCCGATGACATTGGCTACTGACGGAATGAACGCTTTTTCAATCGTAAGACCGACAAGGTCCGTTACCGCCAAATCGCGATTGCGGGAATCGACTTCGCGGATGTAATCGCCGAGGCGTTTGTAGGCGGTTTTATTCATCAGAGAGTTTTCGGGCATTTCCGTGAGTAAAGTATCAATTTTCGTCGCGTTATTTTACTTTCCGTAAACAAGGAGAACGCGGGAACGTCCGGAGGCACCGGCGTTCCCGCACTGCTTCATTTGCGTTTCCGGTCCCGCTTGAACTATTAGAAATTTTCGAATAGTTGCCGTCCTTTCCGATTTTCCTACAGCTTGATTTCGTAGCCGAGATTTTTGAAAAGCTTGAGCACTTCTTTGCGGGAACGCGCTTCCTCGGCGAGCAG
>CAZPYE010000057.1:0-11601 GCA_964590115.1 uncultured Enterobacteriaceae bacterium | reverse complement strand
TCTCTATTTACAGGTCTCCAAATTGAAATTTGCCTGCGGCAAATTTCAATTTGCGGGAACGCGGGCGGCGACATAGCCTTTACTTATGAAAATTGAACGCACGGCTATCGGTCCATTCGGGACGAACTGTTATCTTTTGAGCGAAGACGGAAATGCGGATTGTGCGGTCGTCGACGCTCCTCCCGGTGCCGCATCGCTCCTGATTCCGGTTTTGAGGAAACGCGGTTTGCGCCTCGCGGCAATCCTTCTCACGCACGGACATTGGGACCATAACGGCGGCGTTGCCGGTCTGCTTTCGGGAACGCAGGGAATGCAGGATTCTCCTCCGGAGATTTTTGCGCATATCGCCGACCTCGATTGCCACGAGCATCCGGAAAAGTTTATGGCTTGGTATAAGGCGGCAATTCCCGATCTCGGCGATGATGATTTCCCCGCATTCAATGTTTCGCGATGGCTTTCCGACGGAGAATCTTTCGACCTTCTCGGAAAAACGTGGACGGCGTATCACGTTCCCGGACACTGCCCCGGGAGCCTCGTGTATTACTGCGCGGACGCTAAAAAAGCATGGACAGGAGATGCCGTTTTCGCGGGCAGTATCGGCCGGACGGATTTGCCGGGAGGCGATTTCTCCACGCTCGAAAGGGCAATCCGCGAAAAAATTTATACGCTGCCCGAAGACACTGCACTTCTTCCCGGCCACGGTCCTTCGACGAGCGTCGGCGAAGAAAAATCTTCCAATCCTTTTGTTCGTCCCTAAAATTCCTCTCTTAAAAAGAATCACCTCCAACTCCCCGATATCATGCGCAAAATTCTTCGCAAAAATCGTCGTGCGTTCACACTGGTGGAAATCCTTGTCGTGATCGCATTGCTCGTCGTTCTCGCCTCTATCACGTTCGCGCTTGCCGGTCCGGTTAAGAATACAATTCTGACCGCGAAGGCAAAATCGCAGATTCAAAAGATTTCGCTCGGCCTTAACGAATTTAAAAATAAATACGGCGAGTATCCGATGTCGGACGGCGGCGAAAGCGATGAAGACTGGGCGGAATTGCTTATCGACGCGATGCGCGGCGATAAAATTCTCGTTCGCCGCGGCGGAAAACTCAAAATGGCGAAATACGACGAGGGCCGTTCCGGTGCGGAACCGCTTCCGTTCCTTGCTCTCGGAGAATACGCATTGGACGATGATTCCGATATCGAGAACGCCAAAATGATTCTCGACCCGTGGGAAAATCCCTTTCAGTATCGCTACAACAAAATCACCGGCGGCAAGCCGGGAACGCAATGGGACGCACCCTCGTTCCTGCTCATCTCCGCCGCCGCCGATTATGAATCTCCGCCGACCGATGATGATTATTTTCGCGGGGACATGGAACGCACCGGGCTTTTTGAAACGGACGCTTCCCGCGAAGATTACTATTACGAAGATCGTCGCGCCGACAATCTCGTCAATATCGATATGGCTCAGTAATCGCGTTTGACGGCGTTCCCGAGCCGTCGCGTGCCCGAAACGGGAGCTCCGCTTCGCTTAACGGAATTCCGGATCCGCAGTTTTTTTCATAAAATGTATATTCTCCACAGACGTATTTACGCCAGCAACGACATCATTCTCCGCATGTGGATTGTCGCGGCGGCAATAATTATCGGCGTGATGCTGTTTCTGATGTGGAGCGACCGCTTTCGCGAGAACACGGAAACGAGCATCGCACGTATTTCCGTTTTCGGCGTGGAATCGGGGGGCAGGGAAGCCGTCGATTTTACGGGGGCGCGAGGCTTTTTCAAAAAGATGAACAAGCTCGGTTTGCCGGCGGGAACGCGCAAATCCGAACTCAAAGCACTTTTTGACCGACTGGAGGAAACGGGCGCATTGGTTTCCGTTCCGAACCCGCCCGTGCTCTGGGTATACGCGGAGGGCTTGTCCAAAGAAGACAGGGATCGCTGTGTTCAGACTTACGGAAAAACTTTTTTTGAAAAGTCAAAATTCTGCTTTTCCGTGATTGATGCCCGCGGCTTTGCCATACAACTTGATCCCGATACGTTCCGCGTGCTTTGGGCGAAAGACGGTGCCGCCGTGTGCGCGCTTCCGCTTCTTTCTCTTCCGGAAGACACGGGAACTCAGGGTTTTACTTTTCGCGTGGAGGAAAAGTTGCCGGACGGCGTTTCCTGGAAAAATTGCGGAGAAGTCCGGATTCCCGCGTTCCCGTTGCCGGACTTGGACGAAGAGACGCTCGCCGCGCTCGAGGCTCCGTCCGACGGCGATTATTCGCGGATTGCCGAGCTTTTGCCGGAAAATGATATCGACCCGAAGAGCGTTACAATCGAGTCGCTCGCCGTTCCGGGGGATTGTCGCTTCTTTTCGTCCGCTCCGGCGGATCGGGAAGCATTCGGGACGCTGAGCGTGAACATTGAGGCGAATCCGTCCGGGAAGGTGCCCGCTGTCGCTTGGAGTCTCGAAAACTTCGGGCTTTTTTCGCCGTCGAATGCACCCGTTCAGGAGTTTCCGATTACACGGGCTGATGCTCTGCACAAAAATGTGCGTTTTCTCGAAAACGAAATTTTTGAAAACAATGCGGACGGAGTGTTGCGCGTTCCCGTGGCGAAGGCACTGTTCCCGTCGGCGGATTCTCGCGGCGTTTCCCGCCCGTGGCTCGTGCAAATGCGTTTCGTGCGCAATGTCTTTTTTACGGACGATTTTCACGCGTTCCCGCCGTTGCGCGTCGGGAAGAACGATTCCGTTTTGGCGGAACCGATTTCTTCGGGAAGTGCGACGGCAAGGGTTCGCGCATTTCGCGTTCCCGATTATTTCCGGGTGCGCAGCGAAAAAATTCCCGCCGTCGTGCTTGAAATCGCGCAGGAATCGGGCGAAAACGACGATTTTTATTGGGTGCCGTATCGCGTGAAGACGGAGTCGGGAGAGGAGCTGTTTCCGGAGAGCGTCGTCAACGTCAGCCCCGGCGTAAAGCAGTATTGGTTTCTGCCGCGCCGTAGCGATCCCGCGAAAATCGAAGTTGTTTACGCGGTTACGCGCAGCGTTTTTTGTTCCGCCGAAATCGTTCCGACTCTCGTAGGCAAATAAAACGGCGACCGCTCCGAATAATCGTTCGAGAAACTTTCCCATGGCTCAAATCCGCATCCTTTCCGACAACGTCGCCAATCAAATCGCCGCCGGCGAGGTCGTCGAGCGCCCGATGTCCGTCATTAAGGAGTTGCTTGAAAATGCGATTGATGCCGGGGCGACGCGCATTTCCATTGAGTTCCGAAACGGCGGAAAGAGCTTCATGTCCATTGAAGACAACGGATGCGGTATGTCTTCGGATCAGGCATTGCTTGCCCTTGAGCGCCACGCCACCAGCAAAATTCGCGAAACTGCGGATTTGGATACAATTCTTTCGTTCGGGTTTCGCGGGGAGGCACTTCCGTCTATTGCCAGCGTTTCTCAATTTGTTTTGCGCACGCGCACGGCGGATTCGGACTTCGGAACGGAAATTTTGGTAGAGGGAGGAAAGTATCGTCATTGCCGCGAAATCGGAATGCCGGCGGGAACGCATATCGAAATCTCGAAGCTGTTTTTCAACGTTCCCGCCCGGCTGAAATTTTTGAAAACGGAGAATACGGAGTCGGCGCACATTACGCGTTGCGTCCGGCTCTACGCCGTCGCTCATCCCGAAATCGCATTCACGCTTCGGGAAAACGGACGCGAGATTTTTCGTTCTCCGGCGGTTTCGGATTTGCGGGAACGCGTCGGCGCCATTTGGGGGCGGCAACTCGCCGACGATTTAATTCCCCTTGAAGAATGCGAGCGCGAAGGAATGCGCATCCGCGGTCTCGTCGGGAAACCCGGAGTCAGCCGGACTTCTCGCACGGAAATGGTTACAATCGTCAACGGGCGTCCCGTTGATAACCGCACCATGGCGTATTCGCTGGTCGAAAGTTTTCATACATTGATTCCTCGCGGGCGCTATCCGCTGGCGTTTTTGTTTCTCGATATCGATCCGCACGCCGTGGACGTAAACGTTCATCCGGCAAAGCGGGAAGTGCGTTTCCGAAACGAATCCGCCGTTCGCAATCTCATTATTTCCGCCGTCTTAAAAACCGTTGCTCCGGAAGGGACGGAAGAGACCGAGCCTGCTTCCGCGCCTGCGGGAACGCGATTCGACGTAATAACGCGTTCCGTTCCTTTGCCGGAACCCGCTTCGAACGGGAGACATAACATTTCCGCTTATTCTCCTTCGGGAGACGGCAGAGAGGCGGCATCTTTTGCGCGTGCCGGCGGGAACGCCGCCCGCTCCGCAAATCCCCCTCCCGTTTCCCGGGAGACTTCATCTGCGTTCCCGCAACGCACCGACGCGTTTCGCCGGGACACCTCCGCCGCCGCGACATCTCCCGTTTCGGAAAATCCGCCGACGGGTGCGGGAACGCTTACGTCTTCGTGGAAAACCTGGCGGCTTATCGGTCGCCTTGAAGGTCTTGCTCTTTTCCAAGTCGAAAAAAATCTGCTCGTTCTGAATCCCCGTTTGGCGCTTGAACGTATTTGGTATGAGCGGGCACTCGAACGTTTTAAAAAATCGGAACGGCACGCACAACTTCTGCTCATTCCGGAACCGATCGAATTCGAACCGGTCCTCGCCGATGCACTGATGCAAAATATGGCAACGCTCAACGAAGCCGGATTTTCCATCGAAGAATTCGGCCGGAATTTTTTCCGCATCGTCGAAGTTCCGGACTGGCTTTCCCCGGAGGCGGACGTTACGCGATGCGTTCGCGACCTCGTCGAGAGAATTGCGCACCTTCCCGCAGAGTTCTCACGCGGGAACGTCGCCCATGAAACACTTGCCCGCATCGCGGCATCGCACGCGCAACAGGGACGCAGTGCCTTGGCGGACGAATCCGATTTACGGGATTTGCTCGCTTCCCTTTTCGCTTCGACGCAACCCAACGTTAGCCCCAACGGGCAGAAAATCTTCTTCGAAATCTCGAAATCGGAGCTTGCCCGACGCTTCGCGTAAACGTTCCCGCCAAGCGTATTCTCCGCCGTGCTCTCGGGCTTTCCGAAAATTTTCCCGGCTTTGGAAACTTGACTTGCAAAGGGGGGATTTATAAACTGCCGAACGACTTTGCCTTTCCCTTTTATGCACACAGACATTATTAATCAGCCCATCTTTTGGGCAATTCCCGTAGCCTCGGTCGTGGCTCTCGCATTCGCGGCGCATTTCTATCGCCAAATGATGAAATGCGATGAAGGCACGCCGACCATGAAACAGATCGCCCAACACGTCCGTTCCGGCGCGATGGCGTATCTCAAACAGCAGTATAAGATCGTCGGAATCGTTTTCGTGATTCTGGCGCTTCTTTTTGCCGCTCTCGCAATGAAAGGACTGCAGAATCCGGTCGTTCCCGTGGCGTTTTTGACGGGCGGCTTCTTCTCCGGTCTTGCCGGTTTCTTCGGAATGAAGACTGCCACTTACGCGAGCGCACGCACGGCAAACGCAGCACAGGAATCGCTCAACGCCGGTCTTCGCGTTGCATTCCGCTCGGGCGCGGTTATGGGCTTGGTCGTTGTCGGTCTCGGGCTCCTCGATATTTCCCTTTGGGCGATTATTCTCGACTGCTGCACGCACTGGATTGACGAAACGGCGACGGGAACGCACAAGATGATCTTTATCACGACCACGATGCTGACCTTCGGCATGGGCGCTTCGACGCAGGCGCTGTTCGCGCGCGTCGGCGGCGGTATTTACACGAAGGCTGCGGACGTCGGCGCCGACCTCGTCGGCAAGGTCGAAGCCGGAATTCCGGAAGACGACCCGCGCAATCCCGCCACCATCGCGGACAACGTGGGCGACAACGTCGGCGACGTCGCCGGTATGGGCGCGGACCTCTACGAATCCTACTGCGGTTCGATTCTCGCCACGGCGGCTCTCGGCGCGGCGGCATTCGTCGGTTTCAACGCGGACCCGAGCCTTTCCGTCGCGATGCAAATCAAGGCGATCATGGCTCCGATGCTCATCGCTGCAATCGGTATTCTCCTTTCGATTTTCGGGATTTATCTCGTGCGCACGCAGGAAGGTGCGACGATGAAAAACCTTCTCAGCGCGCTCGGTCGCGGCGTGAACGTTTCCTCCGCGCTCATCGTTGCGGCAACGTTCGGCATTCTCTGGCTTCTTGAAATCCCGAACTGGATCGGCGTTTCGCTTTCGGTCGTCGTCGGTCTGCTCGCCGGGATCATCATCGGTCAGGCAACGGAATACTACACGTCTCACACTTACAAACCGACGCAGGGCATCGCGGAATCCGCGAAAACCGGTCCCGCAACGGTTATCATTTCCGGTATCGGCGTCGGGATGCTCTCGACCTGCATTCCGGTCGTCACGATTGTTATCGCAATTGTTCTTTCCTTTATTTTCGCGGCAGGCGGCTTCGGCTTGGTTGAAGGCGTAACGCTCGCCAATGTCTTCTCGGCAAAAACGCTCGGGCTCGGTCTCTACGGGATCGGTATCGCGGCGGTCGGGATGCTCTCCACGCTCGGAATCACGCTCGCAACGGACGCTTACGGTCCCATCGCCGACAACGCCGGCGGGAACGCCGAAATGTCCGGTCTCGATCCGTCCGTCCGCAAACGCACGGACGCGCTCGACGCTCTCGGCAACACGACGGCGGCAACGGGCAAAGGCTTTGCCATCGGTTCCGCTGCGCTCACCGCGCTCGCGCTCCTCGCTTCCTACATCGAAGAAATTCGTATCGCGCTCGTCCGCATCGTTAAAACGGACGGCATCGAAGGGCTTCCGTCCGGTCTCCAACGCCTCGTCGAAGCCGACAACGGCGTGAACGCGCAAAATCTTTTGGAAAAAATCCAAACGGCAAGCTTCGTTGACTTTATGACGTGGTATGACGTTACGCTGATGAATCCGCGCGTGCTCGCCGGGATGTTCATCGGTTCCATGATGGCGTTCCTCTTCTGCGGCTTGACGATGAACGCGGTCGGTCGCGCCGCGCAAAGCATGGTCGTCGAAGTGCGTCGCCAGTTCAAGGAAATCCCGGGCATCCTCGAAGGCACGGGAACGCCGGACTACGCGCGTTGCGTTGAAATTTCCACGAAGGGCGCTCAGCGCGAAATGCTCGTGCCGTCGCTCATCGCAATCGTCGTTCCGATTCTCACCGGCTTGGTCATCGGCATTTCCGGCGTGATGGGCTTGCTCGTCGGCGGTCTCGCCGCAGGCTTCGTTCTCGCCGTGTTTATGGCGAACTCCGGCGGTGCTTGGGACAACGCGAAGAAATTCATCGAAGAAGGCAACTTCGGCGGCAAGCGCTCCGAATGCCACAAGGCGACGGTTGTCGGCGACACGGTCGGAGACCCGTTCAAGGATACGTCCGGCCCGAGCCTGAACATTCTCATCAAGCTCATGAGCATGGTCGCGATCGTCGTTGCGGGGCTTACCGCCGCGTGGTCGCTGTTCTAATCAAAGATTAAAGATTAGAGATTAAAGCTTAGGGCTTAAAGAAGACGTTCCCGTAGGTCAAAACCTGCGGGAACGTTTTTTTTGTTATTCACTGAGCGCAATGAGCGATTCGAGAGAGGGATAATGGCTTGCCCAGTCGGACATATCGGGAAGTGCACCGACAAGGGTGTCGAACATCGCGCGCTTACTCTGTTTGAGTTTTTCGATGCGTTCTTCAATCGTTCCCGCCGCAACCATGCGGTAAACGAACACGCGGCGCGTTTGCCCGATGCGGTGGACGCGGTCTATCGCCTGTTCTTCGACGGCGGGATTCCACCACGGGTCGAGCAGAAAAACGTATTCCGCGCTGTGGAGCGTGAGTCCTGTTCCTCCCGCCCGCAGGCTGACCAAAAAGATTGCCGCACCGTCGTTTTCCTGAAATTCGCGCACAGGTGTCGCACGGTCGAGGGTTTTTCCCGTGAGCGAAAAGACGGGCGTTCCCGCAAAGCGTTTTTCGATGGCTTCGCGGGCGCGGTCGAGCAGGGAAACAAATTGGGAGAACACGACGACTTTGCCGCCGTTATCGACAATCTCTTCAAGGCGCGCGAGGAGCACCGTGATTTTCCCGGAAAAATCGACGGGCAGGGCGGACTGCCCGGGCAAAAGTGCGGGATCGCATGCCGCCTGACGCAGGCGCATGAGCAGAGTGAGCAGATTGGTCGGATTTGCCGAAAGATTTTGGCTGACGCTTTCCCCCGCCGGCGCGGAGGCAAGCCCTTCGCGGACGATTTGCTCGTAGTGTTCCCGCTGTTCCGGCGTGAGCGGACAGTGCAGGACGGTTTGCACCTTTTCCGGAAGCTCCCGGGCAACTTCCTGTTTCGTGCGTCGGAGAATAAAGGGCGCGATTTGAGTTTTCAGTTTTTCGATTCCTGCGGAATCCGAATCCGCAAGCTCGTTTTCAAGCGTTGTCCGGCGCCCGAGTAATCCCGGCATGAGAAAGCGGAAAACCGTCCAAAGGTCGAGGTGCCGGTTTTCAATCGGCGTTCCCGTGAGCGCGAGCCGCTTGTCGGCGACGATTTTCAGGCAAACTTGCGTAATTTTCGCTTGCGGATTTTTGATGTATTGCGCCTCATCGAGTACGGCGCAGGAAAAGCGTTTTTTCGGCAAAAGCTCCGCATGCGCACGGAGCATTCCGTAGCTTGAGAGCCAGATATGCGGTTTGGATTTCGGGGACGGCGTTCCCGCCCGCCTTCTGAAATCGCCGTCGAGTCCGAGGACGCTCACGGAAAGTTGCGGAAAAAACTTCCGGATTTCGCTTCGCCATACGGGAATAACGCTTGCCGGGCAGACGATGAGAGCCGGGCGTCGCGGTGCGGTATCGAGCGAAAGCAGGGCAAGTGTCTGCAACGTTTTTCCCAAGCCCATTTCGTCGGCGAGCAGGGGGTGTGCGCCGCGCGAAAACATTTGCCGAATCCAGGCGACGCCGCGCGCCTGATACGGGCGCAGGAAGCCGGGAAGCCCGTCGGGTGTTTCGGGCTCTTTCAGAAAATTTTTTCTCCAACTGCGCAGTTTCGCGTCGGGAACGAGCATATCGTTTTCTCCGTTGCGGAAGAGCGAAAGCAATGTGTAAACGGGAATGCCGTGCGTCGCCGCATCCGGCCAATCGTCCGCGACGGTTCGCGTTCCCGCACGTAGCCGGACGACTCCTCGCCCGGGCAGGAAAACGTTTTCGCCGCGATGCTTGAGCAGGGTGCGGATTTCGGACTCCGAAAACGAGTTCCCGTCGAGAGAAAAATTCCACTCGAGCCCGAAGGCGTTGCCCGATTCCGCACTCAGGCGCAGGTGTGCATCAATTTCCCTTACCGAGCGCGAAAATGCGCCGAGTTCGTGCCCGGCATCAATATTGAAACGCTTTTGCCAGGTCGGGAAAAATTCGTTGACGAAGCGCGTTGCCTGCACGGTTCCGGCGAGCACGTAGGCATTGCGCTCTCGGCTGAAAGCAAAGCCGCTTTTTCGGGACGCGGCGACGAGACGAATCAGTTGCTCGCGTTCGCCGGGTGTCAGTTCTTTGGTCTCGGATTCGGCATTTAGGGCAGAGTCCTTTTTCCCGTCGGGATTATACCAGTCGGCGGAAAAGGAGAGTTCGTTTTCTCCGGACGAAAAGCGCAATCGAAGTGCTCTGTCCGGACGCGTCGGAACGGGAAGCGCTTCCGGGCGTTGTGCCTCCTGCGGTTTTTGTCGGGCGGAATCCGGATTTTCGCTGCCCGCAGAGAGCGGCAAATTCGGGTATTCCGAAGCGACGAATTCTTCGATGACATAAAGCCCGGCGACGGCAAAGGGTGCAGATTCCCTGCGCGGAGACGAGGAACTGCTTCTCCAATGCACGTTCCCGTTTCCGTCAAAATCGAAAAGGATTTGCAAAAACGGAGTGCGATCGGCGGCGGGAACGCGAAATACAACGGCACCGTCCTCAATGCCGAGAATGATTTCCGCGATTTTGGCGTCTCTGTAGAGACGTCTTCCCGCGTATAATGCGTCTTCCGTAAAAAGATTTTCCCAATCCGAAACCGGCGCGGACGCGAGGCGTTCGCCCCAGCGCGCAAGCGCTTTGAGCGAGAACGACTTCTTTGTCGGCGGCGTATACGGTTCGGACATCGGTTTAACTCTTAGCTATTAACTTTTAACTCTTCCACTTCTTTAAGCATTAAGCTTTAAGCTCTCATCTTTCTTTAAGCTTTCTTCCCTGCTTCGTAGCGGGCAATCCATTCCCGCGACCACGGCGTAAAATCGCCGGCTTCGAGGTGTTCCCGCGCCTGTCGCATTAAATCTTGGAAGAAGTGAATGTTGTGAATGCTCAAAAGCGAGGACGAGAGCATTTCGCCGGAAACGTAAAGGTGACGCAGATACGCGCGAGAGAAGCGGCGGCAGGTGTAGTTGTCCAAGCCTTCGACAAGCGGGGAATCGTCGAGTTTGAATTTTTCGTTTTTGATGTTAATCGTTCCGTCCGGCGTGAACGCGGTTCCGTGGCGGGCAAGTCGCGTCGGCATTACGCAGTCGAACATATCCGCACCGAGCGCAATCATTTTTAAAAGTTGCGGCGGCGTGCCCACGCCCATGACGTAGCGCGGCTTGAAATGCGGGAGAAAGGGCGTGCTCGCGGCAACCTGCCGGAGCATTTCCGGCTCGGGTTCTCCGACGGAGACGCCGCCGATGGCGTAGCCGGGGAAATCCGTTTGCGAAAGCGCTTCGGCGCATTCGCGGCGCAAGTCGTCGTAAATCCCGCCCTGAACGATTCCGAAAACATGATGCCCGGCGGCGAGAAAACCGTCGTCAATCGCGTGGCAGAGAAATTCGTTTGCCCAGCGCAGAGTCGTGCGGTTCGCTTCGGCGACGTCGCGTTTGGTTGCCGGGAACGGCGGGCAAATGTCGAGCACCATCGCGATGTCGCTTCCGAGGGCACTTTGGATATCGAGGCAGGAACGCGGTGTGAGCGTGATGCGTGCACCGTCCAGGTGCGACGCGAAGGAGATGCCTTTGTCGGTGATTTTCCGCAGTTTCGAGAGCGAAAAGACCTGAAAGCCGCCGGAGTCCGTCAGAATCGGTCCGTCCCAGTCCATGAATTTGTGCAACCCTCCGAGCGCACGCACGGTCTGCGGTCCCGGGCGCAAATTCAGGTGGTAAGTGTTTCCGAGAATGATTTGCGCTCCCGTTTCTTTGACTTGTGCGGGCGTGAGCGATTTGACCGTGCCCTGCGTGCCGACCGGCATAAAAACGGGTGTTTGCACGTTCCCGTGGAGAGTGCGCAGTTCGCAACGGCGTGCCGCGCTCGCGGGATCGGTCTTTAAAACGGTGAAATGTGTTCGGGTCTCGGCAGACATCATACAAACCCTAAAATATATCAAAAAAAAACTTTCCGAAGAAACAGAAATTTAGCGAAGCGTTTTTTGCCCCGTATCCGCTTGCGTCTGCACGCGCTCTTTCCCGTTTTTACCTTGCGGGAACGCACGGAAGTTTTAGACTCTTCGCATAAAATTTTTTCTGGTTTTCCAATGAGTTCCGCAAATACCGAAGTCGCTTATAACAGCAAAATCGAAGGCGGTGTCGTCGTTACCAAACTCGACGCTGCGATTGACTGGATCCGCTCTCACTCCGTTTGGCCGATGCCGAT
>CAZPYE010000056.1:0-11687 GCA_964590115.1 uncultured Enterobacteriaceae bacterium | reverse complement strand
CTATCCGTTATCCCCTATCAGCCCGAGCATGAGCGCTGCGCAAACGTTCATCACTTCGCAGTCGAAAAAGTGATTTGGCGTTTTGCCGATTTGTTCCCAAATTTGTTTTTCATTGTTGCGGCGTTCGCTGGAAAGCATTTTCAGATAATGAGCCGGAGCGTTGTCCGGTACTTCCCATGTCGCGCGCGTGTTCCCGGAGCGGAGTTCGAGCAAAATGTCTTTGATGCGAAGATTTGAAAAATAGTGTCGGCGGGCGATGCGACCGTTCCCGCAATCAACGTTTTCGCGCGGCGAGTAGTAGCGTTTGTTGCGTCCGGAAAAATTCCATTCGTTGCGTTGGTCGCCGCGCAAAGCGGTAAAATTGTTTGCGGCACAAAAAGCGAGCACCTGCGGCGTTTTGTAGCCGCAGTCTATAAACGTGAACACCGGAAACACGTTCCATTTTGAAGCCGTTTCTTTGATTTCGTCGAAGCTCTGAACCATTCCGCAGGCGAGCAGGCGGGAACTGCCGTCGGCGCTCCACATTCGCACAATCCAGTAAAAAAAGTCCGCCTGCACGTCCACCGTCATAAACCGGAGGCGCGGGAACACGCCGTCTGTCGCTCCGGGCGTTCCCGCGGGGACGATGCGTCCGGTCTGCAGGTCGCAAAAACCCTCGCCGCTCCATGCGTCGCCGAGTTTGAAAAAACCTTCGTTGACCAAGCCGGAAACGAGGTCCTGCGCGGCAGTGTCTTCTTTCCACGCAAGCGCAAGGCGTTGCTGGAAAAAGGTTTGAAGCTTCGAAATGTCTCCGCGGCGGGCGATTGCTTTCGCTTCCAAAAATTGAACCGCAAGAACACCCCAGTCCATTGTCGCCAGCGCGTTCCAGTGAAACCCGAGATTTTCCCGCGAGGCAGACGGATTTCGAGATACGAATCGACCGGAGGCGTTGAGGCGGCGACGCTCCGTTTCCGTGTTTTCAAACACGTTCCCGCAATGCGGGCACGTCAAAACCGACGTCCGGCGCACGTGCTCCAAATCCCATTCGCGGGTTTGCTCGTTTTTGGCGTTCCCGTCCCAGTGCAGATTTTCCCATTCAAACGCTTGCCTTTCTCCGCAATTCGGGCAGGCAAACGTCCATTCGCCTTGTGTCGTTGAGAGAAATTTTGCGTCGGTGTCGTCTCCGCTGATTCCCGCCTGCGAGAAAAATACGCACTTCCCGCGCTTGAACGCCGTCGTGCGCGCTTCCGCTTCCGCCATGCGCCCGCGTTCCCAAAGCCACGTTTCGTCACCGAAAACGTAGCGAATCGATCGGGATTGCAAGTTGCGCCGATTGTTCGCGCCGAGGATCCAAAGCGTCATGCCGTTTTTGAAAATCATCGTCGCATTGCGCATCTTGTTTTTATCGTCGTTGAAAAGAGCCCGGACGGGAGCACAGTTTTCAAAAAGCGGGCGGAGGCGGTTTTCGCTTTTTCCCTTCGCGGAATCGTCCGTAACATCAAGCCACAGCGTCGGGCCGGGAGCATTCGCAATGATGTAGGCAAGACTAAGCTCCGGCGCAAGAGACTTCCCGCTTTGCACGCAGGCAACGACCGAAACCGTCCGCACGCGTGCATTCGTAATCGCCTCCATTACCGGAGCAATCATCGGAGAATTTTTCACGCGAAAACCGCCCGGTATCGGCGAATACGGAATCTCTGCGATGTGTTGTTCCGCCCAGTCCACCGGAGAAATCGTCGCCGGCGGAACCGTAATCTCCCGCAAAATTTCGGAGACGGTCTCACCGCTCATACCCGCCTCCGTTCCCGCGAAGTGTGCCCACTCGCGTTTTTTTCGCTGCGCTCAAAAACGCGTCGCAATGCGCCCCGCAAGCGGCGTTTCAAATCCGTTAAATAGATTCCTTTCCTCATCATTTGAAGAATAGCTCTCCGTTTTTGCGGTAAAGAATGAGCGGTTGCGGCATTCGTTTAAATGCCTCCCGGATTCGCTGCCGGCGAGCGGAAACGCTTTGCCGGCTTATCCCGAACTTGCGGGCTATCGCCTTGTCCGTCTTGTTCGTCGTAATGATTTCCAAAATCAAATACGCTTCCTGGTTTTGCGGTAAGCGATACCCCTTGCGCGGATTTACACTCGCCGGAGATTCCGGTAGCGGCTTGTCGGCATCGAGTGTTTCGCGAAAGTCTCTGCTCTCGTCGGGGATTAAATTAAGATTCTCGTATGCCATGATTTTTGTTCGCTTTTAAGGCTTCGAAAAGTTTTCGCCGCAAGTGGCGCGTCAGCATTTCCAGTTCGCGGCATTTCGCCGCGTAACTGTTGAGGCTTTCGTTGATCCATTCGTTCTCCGCCCGTAGGTTATGGATTAAATCTCTGTCGCGCTGAATTTCGTCCAGCTCCTCTATCTCCTTAGCGAGAGCGCGGAGTTGCATTTCGTATCTGTGCCTTCCCGCGCCTTCGGTTGCCGCGATGTAGTCTGCGATTTTAATCACGTCTTCCGGATAGGTTCTCATGACCGGTCCTCCTCATCGCTTCGATATTTCGGCGAAAAAATCTTCCATCCGCGAATCTTTCCGCTGTTTCCGTTTCCGAAAACAGGCTGAACGCGGTGTTTAGTTTCCGGTCGCTCCGCGAGTTGTCTTAGAATGCGCCCGATACTTTTCGCCGAAAGCTGCGTCCGCAACTTATCGGCAATGTCTTGCGCGCGGTGGATTTTGCCGCCGGAATCTTCTCCGTAAAAATAGAAATCCGGAGCATCGTTGCTCTTCTCGACGCAGGCATCGATTTCGTCGAGAAGATTTTGCGCGGGATCGTTTTCGCTCAACAGCTCCGCACACGCCGGATGACAGAAAAACGGCATCTCGTTGCGTTGCTCCGCCGGGCTCATCTGCGCGATTCTTTCGGTCGGCAGTTCGTATCCGTCCACAAAATACGCGAACGCCGGCAACTCCCGCTCGATTGCACGGTTAAACTCCTCCCAGTCCTTTGCCGTTTTGCACGGTAAATCGGCGTAGCGGGCGATGTTGAAGAAGACAAATTTATCCGGACTTGAGGCATAAATCGGCGTCGATTCTATCGTTTCCGGGTTAAACAGCTGAAACGCCACATGACACGAATCCTTTAGCGTCGTTTCGTCCCGAAATTTCGATTCTGCCGCAATAACCGACGAATACAGTGCCTTCCCGCGCTCCGTCATCGCCGTCCGGTTAAACTTCATCACCGCTTTCGAACTCAGGTCGTCAATCAGCATAATTTCGTTAAACTCTAAGCCGCCCGTAAACCGGTCGTCGCTTGTGAAAAACTTTTTCGCATCAAAATCCCGCCCGCCCAAAAGCGGACGAATCAGCGTCTCAAATAATTTCGATTTACCCACCGCCGGGCTTCCCATAAAGCACGCCATCGGCGCGCGCGTCTGGTTGTAAACGCGCTCGCCGGCATCGTGCGCGTCGAGCATTTCCCGGATACGCCGCCGACAATTTTGTAAAAGTTTTGTGAAAATCTGAATTTGCTCCGGGCAGTCCGGATCGTTCACGCGCGCGTTCAGTAGCGTCGTAATCGTCGGAAACGCACCTTCGTCTCCGTCAATCCACCTCGGTGCATACTTAATCGCAAAGTGCTCGCCCGTTTCGCGGTCTCGAAAAATTCCCGACCGGTAACCGACACGCCCCTCGTATATCGCACTCAAATGCCGCGTCTGCCGGATGTGTAGGAGGAGTTCCTCCTTGCGGCTTTTCGGAAAGCCTTTTGTCGAAAAAAGCGCAAACGCTTGCGATTCGGTTCGAGTCGGCATATCCCGTCCGGGCCCTAATCGCTCCGCGTAGTCTTTGCCGGTTGACCACACCGTCTCTAAAATCGGTCTGTAAATCCTCAAAAGTTGTTCCTGCGGTAACCGGCATTTATATCCGCGTTCGCCCGGTTCTTCAAACGGAGCAAATTTTTTGACCGCTTCCAAAATCGGAGCAACATACGCCTCCGGATCGTAGCTCACAAACGTATGCCGCCGCGCAGCCGTCTGCGCATCAACTTTCAGTTTCGGGAAAATTCCCGTGATGAATTGATCGAGCCGCATAAACGCAACAAAGTCATTTTCGTGCGGCTTGCGCTCTCCGTTTTCGTCCGTCTCCGGCACGTTGTAGCGAACGACCCATTTTAAGCCGTTCCCGCTCGCGCTCCGGAATACCGCCGCCGTCCACGGACAAGCCGCCATCACATCCTTAATCGCCTCCCAATCCGCTCCCGGATTGTCTTTCGCGTCGTAGTCACAAACGAAAAAATCGCTGCGCTCCACAATTTCGTCCTCGCGCGCTCCGTCCGCATACACACCGAAAACATCAAGTCGCGGTTGGCGAAACGGCTTTGCCCGTTTTCGCGCTTCCGCATCCGGAATCGCCCGCAATCCTTCAATCGCCTTTCTCCACGTTCCCGCCTTTATGCCGTGAAGCACGCTCGCCAAGCTCCGCCGCTCGCACTTCCACATCGTTTTTCCGCCTTCCTGCCGCATTTGCGACAGCGTTACCGACGCGGAACCGATAATCGATTCTTCACTCATTTCACTCATTGTTTCACTTTCTCCACTTGCTTCGCCCAAAACGTCCAGTGGACGGCTCTCCCGTTTTCATCCACGCACTTCGTCCCGCGCCCGCGGCAAATCACCGCATCGCCGGGACCTAAGCTGCCGACATACTCCGCCGGCACCCAAATGCTCAACCGGATACCCTCCGCGTTTTGCGCGTCAACAAACGCACCGTCCCTAAACCACCGCAATTCGCCGCTCCGTATCGTGAGTGGCTTCGTAATCGTATCTTTAACCTTTAATCTTTCATCTTTAATCTCTCTCTTCGGCCAATCCCACCCGCACGCTTTCGCCTCGTTAACGAGCCAGCCCGCGCCGCGCGATCCTCCGCGGAAACTCCTCAACTTCTGTCGATAAAGTCCGGGCCGATTCTCCGCCTGCCAGCCGTTTAGAAGCGTTTCCGCCAAAACTTCGTTCCCGTCAACCAGCGCCAGCGTTCCCGCTATCACCTTCAGCCACGTCGCGTAGTCTTCGTATTGCGGAATAAAACTCATCAGATCCGCTATTTCAGATTCATTCAATTTTCTCATCTTAAAAACTTCTCTCAAAGATTCACGCCGAGCCACCAACACGCCGCCAGCATACCCCAAAAAACGAAACCGAAAATTCCTGCGAAAATCCAAACAAGAACCGCTCCCGCCGCCTCTTTGAGCTTTAAGCCGTAACCTTTAGTCTCTCTCTTGTCCTTTTGTCCTTTGCTTTCGTTTGAATTTTGAGAAAGGACAACGCGGCAAGCCGCATCAATACTGCGTTCGTTTCTCGTTTTTGTCCTTTTGTCCTTTCTTTCGGAAAAAGTAAAAAAATTAAAACTTCCGCAGAATAAAGAAATTTTCCTTATATACGCGCATACGCGTGCGCGCATAACGCGCACGCGAGGCGAGAAACGACAAAAGGACAAACCGCGTCGCGAATCCGCCTCAATACTACACTCGGCGGCTTGTCCTTTCATTTTCCCTTTGGAAATCAAACGACAAAAGGACAACATCGAGAAGCGACTTCTCTGCCGCCCCCTGGGAGAAGCGGAATCCTGCCGCTTCATCTCCCCGTTTTGCCCACGGCAAAACGCAGTATTTGCCGGTTTCCCGTCACCGATCTCCGGTCTCTTTCCCTTCATCGCTTTCCTCCCTTCGCCGAAACGCGTCCTTTTGCTTTCTTCGTTTGTTTTCCTGCCCGGCAGGGGTGCGGGGTGCGGGGTGCGGGAATCGATTCGGTCGGCGTTCCCGTCGCTTCGGCGCAGCCCGCGAAACGGGGGCGGGCTTTTTCGAATCGCTTCCGGATCTCCTCAAAAAGATCTTCCAACCGACGAAGTTCCTTAATGGAATCAAGCGCGCGCCCGGCTCCAAGTCTAAGAATCGCCGCCGTGCTTACATGCTCCCACTTGCGCGGTTTGCCGAGCACGCTCGCCGCATACTCGCCGCGCAGGAAAAACGTGTCCGCCGCCATAATCGGCAACTTCCCCAGCCCCGCCTTCACCGCCGACATAACCTCACTCATCGTCAACGATTCCGTTGAGAATGATGCCGTCTCACTCCTCTCCGGCGCCGTCGCCCCGCAGACGTTAAGACGCGGACTGCGCCGCTCCGTCCCATTCCTCCCGTTCCTCTCCGGCACCGGCGGAAACGCTCGCGGCTCGCTCTCCGTCCGCACACGTCCCCGCGCGCGAAGCTCGCTCGAAATCTCATTCCTCCCATTCCTCTCCGGCGCCTGCGTCTTCCCGCTCCGCTCGCGCCCCTGCGCGACCTTCGCCGGAGCCGCCTGCTTATTCCCGGAAAAATCCTCCGCGTTTCCGCTCCGCGCACTTGCGCGCAAACCTTTCGGCTCGCTCCCGGAAAAATCTTCCGCTTGCTTCGCGACCGTTTTTTTTGCTTTCGGTTCGCATCCGGTTCGCGCGTTTCTCGCGCGTCCCGCATATTTACTCGCTTTGCTCTCCGCCCCGCCTGTTCGAATCCCTCTCTCTCCGCCACTTTTTTTTATTCCCGCATCGCGCGGGAATTTTTTTTGTTTTACGAAAAACGCGTTTTGCGTGATTGTTTCCCGTAACCTCGTTTTTTTTTTGAAATGATTGCCGTTCTTGCTTTGACGCCGATTATCGCGGCGATGATTTTGATGGGAGCCTTTCGCGTTTCTCCTCCGATATCGTTGACGGTTGCTCTTATCGCATCTGCCTGTTTGGGTTTTTGGGGATGGGAAATGCCTGCCGGGCTGATTCTCGGGGCTTCCGCGCTGGGTGCATTAAAGGCACTCGATATTATCCTGATTATATTCGGCGCGATTCTCTTACTGAATGTTTTGGAAAAGAGCGGCGCGCTGGAGGTTATCAACGGCTCGTTTTCTAAAATCTCTGCGGATCGTCGTATCCAAACCGTGATTTTGGCATGGCTTTTCAGCGGATTTATCGAGGGTGCGGCGGGGTTCGGTGCGGCGGCGGCACTGACGGCTCCGTTGTTGGTCGGTCTCGGGTTCCCGGCGGTGGCGGCGGTTGCCGTGGCTTTGATTTGCAATTCGATGCCGGTGCCGTTCGGCGCGGCGGGAACGCCGGTTATAACGGTGGGGAAAACGCTTTCCGAAGCACTTTCCGCCGTCGGGATCGATCAGGGCGGTTTTATGTCGCAGGTCGTGGAGCAGACAGCGGGAATTTTTGCCGCGTCGGGAACGTTTTTGCCTCTGATTGCGGTTTCATTTTTGGTGCTGACGACGTCGCGGGAACGCCGCTTTTTTTCGATTTTGGAGATAACGCCATTCTGCCTGTTTTCGGGCTTGGCGTTTACGGTTCCGTGGTATTTAACGGCACGTTTTTTGGGGCCGGAATTGCCGTCGATGCTCGGTGTGGTCGTCGGCTTGCCGATAGTGATTTTGAGCGTCAAAACCGGCTTTCTGATTCCGACGCGTGTTTGGTGTTTCGGAGACGCCGGAAATACGGAAGTTTCTCTTGCCGCACCTTCGGCGGATGTTGCGGTGTCTCCCGTTCCCGCGCAACGGATTTCCGTCGTGAAGGCGTGGCTTCCGTATGCGGCGATTGCCGCGATTTTGGTCGTAACGCGTCTGGAATTTCTGCCGTTCCGGGAAATGCTTTCTTCGTTCGGACATATTGTTGTCGATAAGGGATTCCTGCCTGCGAAATTTGATTGGGCGTTTTTCAATAATCCCGGTGTGATTCCGTTTTTCCCGGTGGCGGTAATTTCGGGGTTGTGCTTCGGATTGAAGCCGGGCGAAATTTTCGGCGTTTGTCGCGCCTCCGAAAAACAGATTCGTTCGGCGGCAATTGCGATTATCGCCAGTGTCGCCATGGTGCAAATCATGGTCTTTTCGGGGCGCGGGAGCGGGGATATGCCGGAGATGCTCTCTGCGATTGCACAGGCCGCTGCGGCGTTGGCAGGCGGTGCGTTCCCGGTGATTTCTCCGTTAATCGGAGCCCTCGGAACCTTTTTCTCCGGCTCGTGCACGGTTTCAAGTATTCTGTTTGTTTCGATTCAGTTTGATACGGCAAAGTTGCTTGCGCTTCCGCAGGAAACGTTGGTCGCATTGCAACTCGTCGGAGGCGGAATCGGAAGTATGGTGCGTATCAGCGGAGTAATTGCCGCGTGTGCAACGGTAAATGCCGGGGGAAAAGAAGGACGGCTGATGGCGATTTGTTGCGTTCCCGTCGTGATTTTGTCTCTGCTTTCATGGCTTGCGGCGGAGGCTTTCTATTTATAGTTGAGCTCGGGCGTTCCTCGAAAAATTTGTGTTTTCGGGTTGTTCGTTCGTTTGCGCTCGCGTTTTTTCGGAGATGAAAAATAGGGCGTGAGCGGGGTACGTTTTCTTTCTTTTCCCGGTGACGGAAAATGCGGATGTCGCCGCGCAACCCTTTTTAATACTCATTCTCATCAAGATTCGGGGTGAAAAAGAAGTTGAAAATGCGTCCGAAAAAAGTCAGATTCCTAAGTGCTTCTGCGGGACTCGCGGAGGCAGGCCTCAAATCCTTTCATTTACCAAAAACTTATCAAAACTTATGAGCGAAAAATGCTGTTGCCGCGTGCCGTCGGTCGTTAAAAAGTACCTGATGGCGGTCTCCGGTCTGGTTCTCGTGCTGTTTCTGATTGTCCATGTTGTGGGCAATTTGCAGATGTTCCAGGCACCGGAAAAGATTAACACCTATGCGCATCTGTTGCATAGCCTGCCTCCGGTTGCCCTGTGGGGTTTCCGCCTGTTTATGCTGCTGTGCTTTGTCGTGCACTTCGGCTTGGCGATTAATCTGAAGATGGAAAATCTTGCGGCGCGCGGTCCGGAAAAATACGCGGCGAATGCGACGCGTTATGCGGCGTGGTCGGCGCGTGTGATGATTCTTTCGGGTGTTATTATCCTTGCCTTTGTCGTTTTCCACGTCCTGCAGTTTACGGTTTTCAAGGAAGCCGGTCTCTTCGGAATGGCGGCGTATGACGGCGCGACATCGATTACGGCTGTCGGGGGCGAAGGCATCTTCGGCTATCTCGGTCAGCACGGGAACGCGGAATCGACGCTTTCCTACAAGGTTTTTGACGTTTATCAAATGGTTTACAATGCGTTCTGCAATCCGTGGATTTCGCTTGTTTACGTGGTGAGCATGCTTTGCCTTTTTTCTCACCTTTCGCACGGCGTGCACTCGATGTTCCAGTCCGTCGGTCTGCGCAACGAAAAAATGCGTCCGATTTTCCGCGGGCTTGCCGTTGTTTATTGCATCGCGGTTTGCGGCGGGCTGATCGCCGTTCCCGTCGGAGTCCTTTCGGGCGTTATCAAGCCGAATCCGAACACGACGGCACCGGTTGCGGAAGTTTCCTGCCCGATGTCCTGCTGTGAAAAAACGTGCGCCGCTCCCGTTGTCGTCGACGAGACGACGGTGACGGAGACCGTCGAAGCCGTTCCCGCGCAATAACCCCGTAGTTTTAAGGAGAATTTAAAAAATGAGTTCCAACGTTACTCCCGAAGTTCAATTTGCTTCGAAATGGCAGGCGATTACGGATCCGAAAGAATTCGCCGCAAAGATTTCTCAGATTCCGGACGGTCCGCTCGCCGGGAAATGGGGCAAGCGCAAGTTCGAGTATAAACTCGTCAACCCCGCGAATCGCCGCAAATACCACGTCATCGTGGTCGGTTCCGGTCTTGCCGGCGGTGCCGCCGCCGCCTCGCTTGGCGAAATGGGCTTTAACGTGAGTTGCTTCTGCTATCAGGACAGCCCGCGTCGTGCACACTCGATCGCCGCTCAAGGCGGGATCAACGCTGCGAAAAATTACCAGAACGACGGCGACTCCGTTCATCGCCTTTTCTACGATACGATTAAGGGCGGCGACTTTCGCGCCCGCGAAGGTAACGTTTATCGCTTGGCGGAAGTTTCCAACGCGATTATCGACCAGTGTGTCGCACAAGGCGTTCCGTTCGCCCGCGAATACGGAGGAACGCTTGCGAACCGCTCTTTCGGCGGTGCTCAGGTTTCCCGCACGTTCTATGCTCGCGGACAAACCGGTCAGCAGCTTCTCCTCGGCGCGTATTCCGCGCTCTCGAAGCAAATCGGTCTCGGCACGGTCAAGATGTATAATCGCCATGAAATGATGGACCTCGTCGTCGTCAACGGCGAAGCGAAGGGCATCGTTACCCGCAACATGGTTACGGGCGAAGTGAAATCGTGGAACGCGGACTGCGTTGTGCTCTGCACGGGCGGCTACGGGAACGTATTTTATCTTTCGACGAATGCGCAGGGTTGCAATGTTACGGCGGCTTTCCGCGCCTACAAACACGGCGCCGGTTTCGCAAATCCGTGCTACACGCAGATTCACCCGACCTGCATTCCGGTTCACGGCGAACAGCAGTCCAAACTCACGCTCATGTCGGAATCGCTCCGCAATGACGGCCGTGTATGGGTGCCGAAATCCCGCGATCAGGCAAAACTGATCCGCGAAGGCAAACTCAATCCGAACGATGTTAAGGACGAGGATCGCGACTACTATCTGGAACGCAAGTATCCGAGCTTCGGAAACCTCGCTCCGCGTGATATTTCTTCCCGCGCTGCGAAGGAAGCCTGCGACGACGGTCGCGGTGTCGCCCCGACGGGCTTCGGCGTGTTCCTCGACTTCCGCGATGCGATTAACCGCCTCGGCGAAGACGTGATTCGCGACCGCTACGGAAACCTGTTCGATATGTATGAAAACATTACGGGCGTGAATCCGTACAAAAACCCGATGCAGATTTATCCGGCGTCCCACTACACGATGGGCGGTCTCTGGGTGGACTACAACTTGATGTCCACGATTCCGGGTCTGTTCGTCGGCGGCGAAGCCAACTTCTCCGACCACGGCGCGAACCGCCTCGGCGCTTCCGCTCTCATGCAGGGACTTTCAGACGGGTATTTCGTGCTCCCGGCAGCGATCCCGGATTACCTCGCGAAATGCGGACTCAAAGGCGCTCCGAAGAAGGAAGAACACCCGGAATACGCGGCAACGGAAGCCGCTGTCCGTGAACGTATCGAAAAGCTGATGTCGGTCAAGGGCGATAAATCCCCGCGTTTCTTCCACCAAAAACTCGGTCACATCATCTGGGAAAAATGCGGTATGGCGCGCACGAAGGAAGGACTCACCGAGGCGATTGCCGAAATCAGGGCTCTTCGCGAAGACTTCTGGAAAAACGTTCGCGTCGTCGGCGATAAGGACACGCTCAACGTTGAGCTCGAACGCGCCGCTCGCGTGGCGGACTTCCTCGAATTCGCCGAACTCCTTTGCCTCGACGCACGGGAACGCGACGAATCCTGCGGCGGACACTTCCGCTCCGAATACGCAACCGACGAAGGCGAAGCTCAACGCGTTGACGAAAAATTCCACCACGTCGGCGTTTGGGAATTCCGGGGCGACGGAGAGGAACCCGTTCGCGTGCAGGAACCTCTGGTTTACGAAAACGTTCACCTCGCGACGCGTTCTTACAAATAAGAGAGCTTAAAGTTTAAAGCTTAATGCTTAAAGATAAGGAATAAATCATGTCCGAAGAAAAAACGATTTCACTCACACTCAAAGTTTGGCGCCAAAAAAGCGGCAGTGCTGACGGTCATTTCGAGACTTACAAGGTTTCCGACGTTTCCACGGGATCGTCCTTCCTTGAAATGCTCGACATCCTCAACGAAGACCTCGTCGCTCAAGGC
>CAZPYE010000055.1:0-11749 GCA_964590115.1 uncultured Enterobacteriaceae bacterium | reverse complement strand
AAATTGAAATTTAGCGCAGATTTGAAACCACGAATGAACACCAATTAACACGAATTATTTTTATTTGTTTAACGCAGGTGCCGCAGATTCAAGCAGATGAAAAAACTTTGCATCTTAGCATCTTTACGCGAGCTTTCTACAGGGAAGACACAAAAGTAAAAGAAGGTTTTATAAAATTTCTGTAAAAAATATCCGCTTTCATCTGTTTAACCCGTGTTAAATAAAATTCGTGTTTATTTGTGTTCATTCGTGGTTTCTTTTCTTTGTTTGCGGAGGTTGCGCTAAATTTCAATTTGCCGCGAACAGGAATCACACTACAATCCGACTACACACTTTTCAAAAAACGATGGCTACGAAATTATTTATTCCCGGTCCCACCGAAGTCGCACCCGAAGTGCTCGCCGCAATGTCGCTCCCGATGATGGGGCATCGCTCGAAAGTCGCTTCCGAACTGCAACGCCGCATTTCCGACAACCTGCGCCGCGTGTTGCTCACGAAGAACGAAATCCTGCTTTCGACGTCTTCGGGAACGGGCTTTATGGAAGGTGCCGTGCGCTCCTGCACAGCGAAGCGCGCCGCGATGTTCTCCGTCGGAGCCTTCGGAAAAAAATGGTACAAAATCGCGAAAATGAACGGCGTTCCCGCGGACTTTTTTGAAAGCGAACCCGGCGAACCGACGACGCCCGAAATGGTCGATGCCGCCCTTTCCACGGGGAAATACGACACCGTTTGCATCACGCACAACGAAACTTCGACCGGCATTCAAAACCCGTTTGAAGAAATCGCCGAAGTGATGAAAAAATACCCGGATGTCGTCTGGTGCGCCGACGCGGTTTCTTCCGCCGCCGGAGCAAAAATCGAGACGGATAAACTCGGCGTGGACGTGCTCGTTACCTCGACGCAAAAGGCGCTCGCGCTCCCGCCCGGCATGGCGATTTGCGCCCTTTCGCAAAAGGCTTACGAACGCACGGCAAAAGTCGAAAATCGCGGTTGCTACTTCGATTTGCGCGACATTTACGACGTCATTCAGAAAAAAGATTATCAATACACGAACACGCCCTGCGTCTCGATTATGTATGCGATGGACCTGCAGCTTCAGCGCATCATGCAGGAAGGCGTCGAAAACCGCTTCAAACGCCACGAAGAAATGGCGGCATTCGTGCGTGCGTGGGCGGACGAATATTTCGGAATTTTCTCGAACCGCAAATATCTGTCGAAGACGCTCACCGTCATCAAAAACACGCGCGGCATCAGCGTCGGCGATCTGAACAAAGAGCTCATCAAACGCGGCATGCAGCTCGGGAACGGCTACGGAGATTTCAAGGAAAAAACGTTCCGTATCGCGCACATGGGCGAACTGACAATGGACGACATGCACTCCGTTACCGAAAACATCGTCGATATTCTCGGACTGTAAGAAAAAGATTAGAGCTTAAAGCTTAAAGCTTAAAGAATCCGTTATGATTCCTCCCCGCCGTCCGCGCCCGCCGTTCCCGCAACGCGAAAAACCGATTGCCGCTCCCGCGAATACTGCGAATTTCATCGCGCCGTGGGTGCAGCTGAAGTATTTCACGTATAACCCGAACGTCTATCCGCGCTTCGTCGGGGCAACCTCCGCCGGGATTGCGCCCGGCTCGCAGGTCCGCGTTTACGGCAAGGACGGAACGCTCTTCGGACACGGTTTTTACAACGCGGGAGCAAACATTCCCCTGCGCATTTTCGCACACGGTGCGGAGGAACTTCCCGAGGATTATTTCGAGAAACTTCTGCGCCGCGCCGTCGCCCTGCGCACGGAAATTTTAAAACTTCCGGAAAAAACCGATGCCTTCCGCGTCGTTCACGGCGACGCCGACGGGCTTAACGGGCTGGTTGTCGATAAATACGGCGACGTGCTCAGCGTCGAAGTTTTTTCGCTCGCCGTTTACCTGCGTATCAGGAATTGGATACGCATCCTTCACGATGCGCTCGGCACGACACGCGAAACCGTGCAACTCGTGAAAGGATTCGGCTCGATGGAAAATGCGCGCGGATGCGACGATTTCCACACGCCGGGCTTGCGCGAAGTCAAAATCCGCGAAAACGGAATTCGCTACGGCGTCGATTTTGAAAACGGACACAAAACCGGATTTTTCTGCGACCAACGCGACAACCGCGACCGCCTTGTCCCTTTCTGCGAAGGGAAAAAAGTTCTCGACCTGTGCTGCTACACGGGCGGTTTTTCGCTCTCGGCAAAAGTGCGCGGGAACGCGGCGGAAGTAACCGGCGTTGACCTCGACGAAAAAGCAATCGCGCAGGCGAAGCACAACGCGAATCTGAACCAGACGCGCATCAATTTCGTGCACGCGGACACGTTTACGTTCGCACGGCAAATGCAGGCAAACGGCGCGCAATACGACGTTGTCGTGCTCGATCCGCCGAAACTCATCAACGGACGCGAAGACTACGAGGACGGCATCGCAAAATACCACGACATGAACAAAGTTGCGCTCCCGCTCGTAAAGCGCGGCGGACTTTTCGTAACGTATTCGTGCTCGGGGCTGCTCAAAGTCGAAGATTTTGAAGCGACGGTCATTCGCGTGGCACACCGCCTCGGGCGCCGCCTGCAAATTCTCGACCGCACGGGTCCCGGCGCAGACCATCCCGTGATGTCGAACTACCCGGAAGGCCGCTACCTGAAAGCGCTCTGGGCGATTGTCCGGTAGCGAAGCGAATAGTTAATAGTGAATAACGAATAGTGAATAGTTCTGTGCTATGGTTTTTGCCGAAGGCAAAAACTTTGAACACTGCGTTATTCATTATTCACTATTAACTATTCGTCAGCCGACGGAAAAGTCCGCTTCGATGTCCGGACGCGGGAACGCGGTTTTCCCCGAGAGACGGAAAACGCGTTTGCCGGAAACCGAATTTTCGGGAACGAAAAATTCCGCCGTTCCCGCCGCGATTTCCGAGCGCGACCTCGTTTCGTAAACGGGAATAATTTCCTCAACTTCTCTTTCCTCCGAACCGTCGGTTCGCGTTCCCTTTACGTTTCCCAAGCGCACAAATTCCAGCTTCAATGCCTGCACTTTCGCGGGATTGCCGCGCGCCACCCGCCAGGAAAGCCTCACGTTCCCGCCGGGTGTCAGCGTTCCCGCAGGCTCAATCCGCAACGCGTATTGCGGATTGAAAAACCTGAGACAGTTCCGCAAAGCGAAAAAAATCAGTCCGATTCCGACAACGGCAAAAACTCCGATAATTGCCGCCGGGAACGCGCTCGGGAATCCGTCCGAGAAAAATCCCGCGCCGACGACAAACACGATTAAATTCCAAACCGTCGCGAAACCGAACATCACAAGCGCCCCGGTCCGCATCGAAGCCGCGTCCGTTTCCGGACGCAAATCGCCGGCAGAACGCTTCGGCGGGCGTTTCTTTTTCTTGAAAGATTTCCCGAAAACCCCGCCGACAAAAATTCCGCCGCCGATCAAAATGAACGGGAGCCCGAAAACCGCCATGATAATTTTGCGAAGCGAAAATCCGCCCGTCGGCTTCATCAGCGCGTTTTCCGACGGATTTTCCGGGTTAAACCAACAGGTTTTTTCCTTGCGGTATTTTTCGAGGCGGAGCTCTTCCCTGTCGCGGTCGGACGACGAAGAATTGAGCGAAATAAAGATATCGTTCCCGCGAAAAGTTTTTTCTCCGACGGAAAATTCGTAAACGATTTTCGGCGAATACGTTGTTCCGCCCTTGTGCCCGCTCCTGCGTTCCAGTGTTGCGGAAATGATTTTGCACGGAGCGGAAATCCACGTTTTCGCGTCGGCTTCTTCGTCTAAATATTTTTTCACTCCGATTGTCGAAACCGTCACGCCCGCGCAGAAAAAGACGAGCCCGAAGATTGCGAGAAAAATTTTTGAACCGCGCGTTTCGGGAACATCCGAATTTGCGTCGGAATCCGCGTTCCCGCCCGCAACCTCACGAAACGGGTTTTCGGAATTTACGGAATCCGGCGTTTCCGCGGGAACGCCTGTCTGCGATGTTACGGGAACGCTTCCGAAGGGCGGCGCCGTGAAAATCGTCCGAATAATCGAACCTAAGCGAAACAGCGCGTAGCCGAGCACGCAGAGTCCGATGCAGAAAAATCCGCCGGCGAAAAGCACGGGAAGCCGACTCTCCCCGGAATTTTCCTCCGAGAAAATAAGCGGGAAAAATATCGACGCGCACATTCCCGTCCAAGCCCCGACGAACCCGAGCATCACCAGCGAATGAAAGATTCCGCCGATTGCCGCGACGACGCGCTCCGACCGCGACTTTGCCGAAAAATACTCGCTCCTGAATACCGCAGCCGTCTTCTTACCAAAGGAAATCCTCATTCCTCAAAAAAAAATATCGGGTCTGCCCCGCACGCAAACGCAATTTCTTTTTCTCCGATGCAAAGCCCTGTTTCCCGCTTAAAATTCCCGCAACGCGAGGCTCGGAACTCTTGATTTCGACAAGGTTTTTCGCCAAACTTTCGGAAAACCCCACCACCCCGGGAGAATAAAAGTCATGACGAATACTCCGCCTACCCTTTCTCACGCGCCGGAAAGCATCAAAGCCGAAAACGTTTCCGCCGCAAAAATCAGCCTGCGCAATGTCAGCAAAACCTTTCGTTCGCGCCAGGGAAGCGTTCTCGCGCTGGACAATGTTTCGCTCGATGTCGCAGAGGGCGAATTCCTCTGCCTCGTCGGACCCAGCGGTTGCGGAAAATCCACCATTCTGAACCTGATTGCCGGGCTCGACACCGCAACCGAAGGCGAAGTGCTGATGGAAGGCGAACCGATTACCGGACCGGGACGGGAACGCATGGTGATGTTTCAGGAAGCGGCACTGTTCCCGTGGCTGGACGTTTTGCAAAACGTCATGTTCGGGCTACGCCTGAAACCGAACCTGAACAATGCCGAGCGTGAAGAAGTCGCCATGTTTTACCTGAACCTCGTCGGCTTACAGAAGTTTTACCGCTCACACATTCACGAGCTCTCCGGCGGGATGAAACAGCGCGTCGCCCTCGCCCGTTCCCTCGCGCCGAATCCGCGAATTCTGCTGATGGACGAACCGTTCTCCGCACTCGATGCCATGACGCGGGAACAGCTCTACGGAGACCTCCAACGCATTTTTGTCCAACGCCAAAAAACCATCGTTTTCGTCACGCACAATATCCGCGAAGCCGTCTGCCTCGGAGACCGCATCATTTTGCTTTCGCCGAATCCGGGGCGCATCGCGCACGACTTTCGCGTCACGCTCCCGCGCCCGCGCGACATCAACGATCCCGCGCTTTCCCAAACCTCGATACCGATTACCGCCGCCCTGAAAAACCATCTGGCAAAGGACGTAAAAATCGCCGAGGCGGACTGACAGAGTTTTTAAATCCGCGCTAAAAATTTTAAAAAAAATGAAAAAATCCGTTTTCTATATTTTGTTTTTCGTGGTGTTGCTCGGAGCGCTCGAATTCATCGGCCGCAGCGACTGGATCACCTCTTTTCAGCTTCGCAAACGCGCCTCGGAAGACTCCGCGGAATTGCGCATCGGCTACTTCCCGAACATCACGCACGCACAGGCGCTCATCGCCCAACAAATGGAGCTCGAAGGCCGACCGTGGTATGCGTCGCGCCTTCCCGAAGGCACCAAGCTGTTTTGGCAACCGTATAACGCCGGACCTGCGGCAATGGAAGGGCTGACGCTCGGCACCATCGACATGAGCTACGTCGGTCCCTCGCCCGCGATTATGGCATACATTCAGCGCGGCGGAAGCGTCCGCGTCGTCAGCGGGAGCGCGGAAGGCGGTGCCGCGCTCGTCGTCCGCCGGGACATTACGGCGACGCAGGCGAAGGATTTTATCGGGAAAGCCATTGCAACCCCGCAACTCGGAAACACGCAGGATGTCGCCTGCCGCGCATGGCTCATCAAAAGCGGAATTCCCGTAACCGCCGCAGGCGGCAAAGTCCAAATCGTGCCGACCAAAAATCCCGACCAACTCGCCCTTTTCAAGGCGGGAACGCTCGAAGCGGCATGGACCGTAGAGCCGTGGGTTTCCCGCCTCGAACTCGAAGCCGACGGGAAAATCGCCAAGGAGGACTTTGCGACCGTAACGACCGTGCTTGCCTCGGCGACCGACACCATATCGCGCCGCAAGCCGCTTCTGCTCGCCTTCGCCAAAGCTCACGAGGAGCTGACGGCGTGGATTAACGCACATCCGGAAGAATCCAAAATCCTGCTCCAACGCGCACTCACGCGCGAAACGCATTCCGAATTCCCGCAACGCATCGTCAACAATGCGTTCCCGCGCATCAAATTCGTTGCGAAACTGAACGAAGCGTCCCTGCAATCCTACGTCGAAGACGGCTACACGGCATCGCTGATTCCGGAAAAAATCAATGTCTCCGACCTCGTTTCTCTCGAAAATCCGGACGCCGAAATCGGGAACGCCGGCATATTCCCGCTCCCGTCAAAGATTCTGCTCTTCCTCCGCGACGGGCTCCTGGACGGCTCCATTCTGAGCGCGCTCTGGGTAACCCTGCGCCGCCTCGTGCTCGGCTACGCCATCGGCTTTGTCATCGCGGTGCCGCTCGGTCTGATTCTCGCGCAAAGCCGCTTTATGCGGGATACGCTGGGCGTGCTCGCGCTCGGCTTCCAATCGTTGCCGAGTGTCTGCTGGGTGCCGATTTCTCTCGTTATTTTCGGACAGGACGAGCGGACGATTCTCTCCGTCGTCGTCATGGGCTCGGTCTGGTCGCTGATGCTTGCGACGGAAAGCGGAATCCGCAGTGTGCCGCCGCTTTACCTTCGGGCGGCACGCACCATGGGCTCAAAGAATTTTCACTTGTGGACCCGCGTCATGTTCCCGGCGGCGCTCCCGTCGATTTTCAGCGGCATGAAGCAGGGCTGGGCGTTTGCGTGGCGCTCTCTGATGTCGGCGGAAATCTACGTTTACATTCTGAGCGGAATCGGCTTGGGCTGGATGCTCAATGCGGGGCGCGAAGAAATGAATGTGGAAAAAGTTTACGGCGTGATGCTCGTCATCATCATCGTCGGGCTCGTTATGGACCGTCTCTGCTTCGCTCCCGTCGAACGCTGGTTGCGGGAACGCTGGGGTTTGGAAAAATAAGCGTCAGGCGGGGCGGGAACGCGTTCCCGCCCGACCGCACTCAGCACAGGGGAAGCACGATGCGGAAAACACATCCGCGCCCGGTTGCGCTTTCGAGCGATGCCGTTCCGCCGTGGAGCCGCGCGATATGCTTAACGATTGCCAAGCCCAACCCCGTGCCGCCCAGTGCTCGCGAATGCGCTTTGTCCACACAGTAAAAGCGCTCGAAAATGCGTTCCCGGTGCTCCGGAGCGATCCCGATGCCGAAATCTTTTACCGACACCATGGCGAAACGGTCCGTCTTCTCTAAGGCGATTTCCACGCGGGCGCTTCCGCTGTATTTGATTGCGTTGGAAACAAGATTGATTACCGCCTGCTCGATGAGCCCGCTGTCTCCTTCAAAATCCGTCGCTTCGTTTTCCGTAATGACCAATGCGACATTTGCCGCCTCCGCCCTCTGCCTGCAATAATTCACCGCATTTTCCACGGCGGCGTCGAGGCGGAACGGATGCGTTTCCTTTCCGCCGGAGACCTGCCGCCGCTCGATGGCGGCGAGGCTCAAAACATCCTGAACGAGCGCATTCAGCCGCTTTGATTGGGAAGACAATATCCCGAGAAATCTTTCCGCCGCTTCGGGATTCGCAAGTGCGCCCGACTGCAATGCGTCCGCCGCCCCGATAATGCCCGTCAGCGGCGTTTTAATTTCGTGGGAAACATTTGCGACGAAATCGCTGCGGAAAGATTCCAAGCGCCGCAGATTCGTCAAATCCGTTACCGCGAGCAGCAGCCGGCGTTCTCCGTCGTGGAAAATCGGACCGCCTTTGGCAAAAAGCGTGCGCGGCGTTCCCGCCGTTTCCAAGGTAATCTCCGCCTCTACGGAAATATTTTCGGAAAATGCCCGATTCGCAAGCGCGACGAGTTCCGGCGAACCGCAACGCGACAAGTCGAATTTCGTTCCCGCGCCGATGTCAAAAATTCTCCGCGCCGCGCTGTTGAAGTAAAGGGCTTCCCCGCTTTCCGAAAACAAAAGCACCGCTTCCGAGAGTGCGGAAAACAGGAGTTCGCGCCCGTTGCGCTCCGCCGTAATGCGGTCCAGCTGGTTTTTCAAAAGCTCCTTCATGCGGCTCACCGTAATCGCGAGCTCGCGGACAATTCCCTTTTCGGGAATCGAAATCCGCTCGCCGAGCTTTCCCCGTGCGATTCGATGCGCGCTCTCCTGTAAGCGCACGAGCGGAATCCGCACGCGTATCAGAATATAAATCGCGATGGCAAACGCGAGAAACACACCGAGAGCAAGCGCCAGCCAAACGCTGAACTTCGCCCCGGCAATCATCGTCTCAAGATCCTGATTACGAATAGCGAGACGCAAAACATACTCGATATGCCCGTTCCCGTTGATATCGATCGGCATCGCGCAGTAAATCATGAGCGCATTATTCGTCGAACTGAACCGGGTGCTGACGGCGGGCGTTCCCGTAAGCGCGGGAATAATTTCCTCGCGCGTGGAGTGGTTGTCGAGCCCGCTCGCGTCCGCGACGGAATCGGCGACCACGGAGCCGTCGTCGCGCACGAGCGTAACGCGGCGGGAACGCTCCGGAAACCGCTCGCAATACGCGGAAGCTCCGGCAATGTCTCCGGCGAGAAGCATCGGGCGAATTTTGTCCGCCACGAGTCCGGCTTCCGTCATCACATCGCGCATCTCCGCCTCGATATAAGACTTCTCAAATTTTTTTGCGCTGAAAAAGAGCGCGCCCGCGATAGCAATAACAAGCGCGCCCAAAAGAATCGGGAACGCAAAAAGCACTTTGTCTCTTGATTTCATAATGAGAATCGAAAAAGGGAAATGAGGAGCCGGAGAACGAAGTTTTTTTCAAAAAAAACACGGGAACGCCGTCGGCTTTCCGGCACATCCCGGAGAGATTCCGCGCTACGCCTTCATGCGATAACCGACACCGCGCACCGTTTCGATGTGTGCCGCCCACGCCCCGAGCTTGCGCCGGAGATTGACCATCTGCACATCTATGGCGCGATCCGTCACGGGATAGTCGTCGCCCTTGACGCGCGAAACGATTTGGTCTCGGGTATAAACGCGTCCGGGACGCGAGGCGAGCAGTTGCAAAATGCCGTATTCCGTAAACGTCAGGTCCAACGATTCGCCGTTGAGCACCGCCGTGTGCTCCGCCGCGTTCAGCACAAGCCCGTCGCGCCGGATTTCCGATGCGTTTTCCTGCTCGTGCGCCTGCCGAAGATGCGCACGGACGCGGGCGACCAACACCTTCGTGCTGAACGGTTTCGTAATATAATCCACGGCGCCGAGTTCGAGACCGAGAACAATGTCGTTCTCCTCGCTCCGTGCGGTAAGCATAATGACGGGAACGTCGCGCATCGCCTCGTCGCGCTTGAACCGGCGGCAGACTTCCAGCCCGTCCGTTTTCGGCAACATCAGGTCGAGCAACACCAGCGACGGGCGTTCCCGCGAGGCAATCGCGAGCCCCTCGTCCCCGTCCTTGGCTTCGAGGATATTTTTGAACCCGTTGCTTTCGAGCGCATAACGCACGACATCACGAATTGCGTCGTCATCTTCAATAATGAGAATTCGGCTGTTCATAGAAGTCTTCCGTGGAGTCTAAAACTTGAATTGCGATGCTTAAAGAAGGATTTTCGGACTCACCCGCCGTTCCCGTGGCGGACGATGCGTCCCTGTTCGAGGTAAATGACGTCTTCGCAAATATTGGTGGCGACGTCGCCGATACGCTCCAAATTCTTGGAAATCGTCATACACGAAAGGTAATACGAGGCATACGCGGGCCCTGCCGCAATGTTTTTTCGGATGAGGTCGATGTTTTCGGAATGAAGCGCATCCGCCTCGTCGTCTCGGGCAATGACGGCATGCGCCGCAGACGGATCGCGATACGCGAAGGCATCGAGAGCGTCTTTGAGCATTGCCGCCGCCGCAGATGCCATTTTTGAAAAATCGATGCGCTTGTCTGCGGGAACGCCGGACCCGGCAATATCCTTCGTGCGTTCGGCGATGTTTACCGCCATATCCGCGACGCGTTCGATTTCGGCGTTGATTTTCAACACGGTAATAATCGTGCGCAAATCCGTCGCCACAGGCTGGTAAAGCGCGAGAATTTTCAGACAATCCTCTTCGATGCGAATTTCCTCGCAGTCAATCGCGTAGTCGTTTTCGGCGACTTCCGACGCGAGAGCCTCATCGGAAGTCGCAATTGCCCTCAGTGCTTTTCCGAGAGCACGTTCCGCCTCCGACGCCTGACGCGCAAGATGCCGTTTCAGTTGTGAAATCTCTTGAGTAAAATGCTCTTTCATAATTCGTCTTTTCTCCGTGCTTAAAAGTTTTTTCCGACACCTAATTCCTAATTTTTTTTTAATTACCCGAACCGCCCCGTAATGTAATCTTCCGTCTTTTTGTTTTTCGGATTGGAAAACATCGTCTTCGTGTCCGAAAACTCGACGATTCTTCCTTTGTAAAAAAACGCCGTGTCGTCGCTGACTCTCGCCGCCTGCTGCATATTGTGCGTTACGATCACGATGGTGAAGCGCGCTTTCAGCCCGAGCAAAAGTTCCTCAATCTTGAGCGTCGCCACCGGATCGACGGCACTGGTCGGCTCGTCCATGAGAAGCACCTCCGGTCCGGCGGCAATCGCACGGGCAATACAAAGCCGCTGTTGCTGCCCGCCGGAAAGCGCAAGTCCGCTCGACGAAAGCTTATCCTTCACTTCATCCCAAAGCGAAGCACCGCGCAAAGCCCGCTCCACATCGTCCGCAATCTCGCTTCGGCTTTTCCGAAAATGCAGACGCAACGGATACGCAACATTATCGAAAACCGACATCGGAAAAGGCGTGGGTTTTTGAAAAATCATTCCGACTTTCCGGCGCAACTCCAACACGTCCGTGTTCCCGTCGAGAATGTTTACGCCGTCGAGCAAGATTTTCCCCTCGCAACGCTGTTCCCGATAAAGCTCGAAAATGCGGTTATACGTGCGCAAATGCGTCGATTTCCCGCAACCCGACGGACCGATAACCGCCGTAATGCGATTCGCGGAAATGTCCAAATTGTTGTCGAAAAGCGCCTGATGATTTCCGTAAAAAAAATTCAGATTCTTCGCGGAGATTTTAGGTGTCGTATTCATTTTTTTTCGTTCACGAATCCTACTCCGCCCGTGTTCGCTCCGTATTTAAAAAATGTTAGATTTTCGTTAGCCGCATCAGAATGAAAAATCTGAACTGAAGACGTTCCCGCTGCGCAACGGAACAACGACTTTGTTTTTCAACGCAAAGAACGCAAAGGTCTCCACTCCCATTTTTTTCAGGTAAAAACACGCGCTGAAAGCGCAATAAGACAACAGCCCGGGGCAAGCGAGCGGAGCTTGGGGATGAGACCCAAATAAAACCGCGCCGCGCAAACGACTCATCCGCTCACCGACGATATCGCGGCGCAACGGAACAAAGACTCTCGCGAAGCACGCAAAGAACGCAAAGGTTTTTATTGGGAGATTGAGGGGCGGAACACAAGGAAAGATTAGAGATTAAAGATTAAAGAGGCGAAGGCGCAGTCAGAGATAGGTTACATTACGAAGAGGCGACAAGCCACGGGAAAGCTCAAAGCTCCGAAGGAGCGTTATTTCCGTA
>CAZPYE010000054.1:0-11960 GCA_964590115.1 uncultured Enterobacteriaceae bacterium | reverse complement strand
GGCTTTGCCTTGATTCCCAAAGTCCTTTCGGCAAAATAGCAGTCTTGAATCCCGCATGAATACAGGGATTCAAGATATGCGTTTTCCGAAAGGACTAATTTTTTACCAAAAAAGCAATTGCTCCGGAAAGGGCTCCGGATTGGAGGAGTCTGGAGGTCCGTGCACGATAAACATACGCTCCCATTGAGCCTGCGTCACATAAAGAGCCCGAACATGTCCCTCCGGCGGAATATTCATTTTCAAGCGTCGCATTTGAGTTTGCATCCGGTTATGGCTAACACAGGCGCGTGCATAAACCGAATATTGGATCATCAGGTAACCTTGATCCAAAAGAAATTTTCGAAAATCTGTTGCCCGTTTCCGCTGAGGCGGAGTCATCACGGGCAAATCGAAAACGACTAACATCCAGCCCATTTTGAATCGATAGCCATCCACGGTTCGTACGCATCAATATCTTTTCCCAAAAGCGCTTTTCGGAAAGATTGAATACTGTGTTCCATTACAGTTTGAGCCTGTTGCCGCGTTCCCGCGTAAAGAATTCGTTCCTGTAAAAAAGGGAGCAAATGTAGCTTAAAATCTTTGTTCAATTCCTGCGGGACCGCTTCTGAGTATTTCAGCCACGACATTACGCGAGCATCGACCAAGGGGCGAAACGGCTCCATCAAATCATACGCAAGCGGCGTGGAGCGCTCGGCTGTTGCGTGTCCTATTCCGAAAGTCGGATCAAGACCGTAGGCGTAACAAAGTTGAAGAATCCGTGCGAGCAAAACGGAATAGCCGTAATCCAAAAAAGAATTGATTAATCCTTCTCCGCGGGAACGTAAAAAATTTTCCGCATTTAAATGTTTGCGAAAAACGCTCCAAAAAAGGCGGCTCACCGTACTCTCCCTGGCGCGATAGCGGAGAAATTTTTGCGTCTCAATGTCTGCGACTGCGGACGCATTCGGTTCCCAAACAGATGCCAAACATCCCTGATTGTGACACTTGGCATCGAGTGTTTTCTGCCAAAGCTCTTTAAGAAATTTCGGATTCGCCCGCTCCCAAGTTCGAGTGAGAAGCGTATCAGTACTTCGAATTGCGGGAAGCACAATACACACCGGCTTAAATGCTTCGCAAAGGATAACGCCGATTCCGCGTTTCGCGGCTTCCGTTAAAAGCCGCATTTCAATCTTCGCAGAAAACGAACACACGATGATTGCTCCGACATCATCAAGCGGAATCTGTTGCGTTCCCGCATCCGATGTACAGAGGAATTGTCCGTGCGTGCAATTGAGTTCTGCCGTCGGACTTTCAATCGTGATTACATGGTAGGACAAGGCGATCCCGTGTAGCGCAGTTTGAGAATTTTAAGACCTGCTCGAAGAAGGGATTTAAGTGCGATTTGCATTTTTGTATCTGAAACCCCACTTTCCCGCTGTTTTACTTTGTCCGGCAGACAAAGATCAACAAGCGCGCCATTTCGAGCATTATCGGCAAAAGAGAATATCACCCAAACGCCTTTAAATTTTCCCGATAGAATCTCAATCTGTTGTCCGCGTCTCAATACCCGTACCGGTTTTCTGCCGTTTCGTTCCCGCAATTCGCGCAAACGCGGGAACACTTTAAAGTAAGGTATTACTGTCGGCTCCGGATCCAGTGCACATCCCCAGTTTTCGCAAATTTTTACAACGCCCTTGATATCTTTAAGCTTACTTTTTTTACCGACCGGCACATTATATCCCAAAAGGAGCGACGGTTTTTCTGTTCCCGTTTTAACAAAACGCTTCCCGTTTGAATCGTAACGATTCTGCTTTAAGTCCGTTGTTCGCTGAGCAATCGAAACTTTGTTTGACGACGCATCTGCAAGCCCGACACTCCACGTCGTTTGCTCAACGGACATCCCGTGCATCTTTGCGGGAACATGTCGGACAACACGACATTCTTTCAGGCGTTCGGCAATTGAAGCCAACCAAGCCTGCGGCAATTCTTTCATCGCAATTTGCCCTCTCTCGGAAAACGCCAACAAATTTCCGTATTTTACGGAAAGAGCTGCACGTTCCCGTTCGGTCAAATTACGTTTCACGAGGAGCTTCCAATCCTCCGTCCGGAAAAACAAACCCGTCAAACCCTGCGTAACGGCATCCATTGCGTGATGCAAATGCGTGAGTTCCCGCATCTCGGATTTTGTTAATTTACGGGAGTCATTTTCGCCGACGCGTGTAGCACGTTGCATCCGCGGAACCGCCGCAACCAAGCATTCGTCAATGTTCATGTTCTTACGAACGAACCCCGTAATCGCCCCGGCAAGATGACGAGCGTTTATGCCGAGATTCCGCTTAACAAGGCGAATCGCCATCTTGTTTAGATGGGATGTCTGCGTAAGATCACGCTCCGTAAAATCGGCGTTACGATCGTCATATTTTTCAAGCAACAACAATTCCGCGCGGCGACGGCAACGCAACTGATCGTCTTTTGAAAATCCCTTGCGAAGTTTTTGCTTCTTATGATTGTCCACCCATTTTTCAAAATCTTTAAGAGGTTGAATCTGGATGTTTAGTCCGGGAACGTCTCTTCCCGCAAACTCTTTCATGAATTGCATCGCCGTCCGCTGCCCCTTCATGTCGTTTACGGCGCGAAAAGTCATGACGCAAGAATTCAAGGAATCAGACGGGCGCAAGGAGCGCGGGATGATGTGCTCTATCTCCAATGCACCGCCGAACAAATGCGGATAACCAATTTGCTGTCCGGTGTACGGACAGGTAAAATTCTGATCTTCCAGCAAGCGAGCCTTACGAATGAGCGACCCGTTCACGACAACTCCGGCTCCAAGAGCTTCCTCTTCCAGTTTTTTGGAAACCAACGAAAAATTAGCGTTTTTCTCGTTGAGCTTCGTCGCGATTTCCTTCGAATTCATTCCGGAAAACTCTTTCAGTTCCTTGATGACTTCAATGACGACATCTCCAACGTTTTCAGCGTTCCCGTCGGCATATTCATCCACGATATCCTCAAGCAAACGGGAAAATATCAGCAACCGATGCCGCACCATGTGATTATTCGTTTGCGAGGCAATCCATTTTTCCGTGGAGTCATCCGGTGCGTTCGCTCCCGCAACACGGCACAACAAGCGTTCCCGAATTTCCTCGGTTTCATAGAGGCACCCGCCTTCCTGCGTCGAGTCTTTTCCGGCAAGAGCTTCTTCAAACGTCTTTTTAAGAATTTCGCGACAATAACTTGCTCGCCCGCTCGAAAAACTTGCCTCCATTTTCAGATTTAGGAGATTCCGACGTTTCCCGGATTTCTTTTTGTTTTCCGAGCTCTGTAAAGTTTCGAGGACGGCAAAAAACTGCGGCGCATTCTGCCAATCGCCCCAAGCTTTCATTTCTTCGATACAGGCCGAAAGTCGAAGCGTTTTTCCTTGCGCTAATCGAGAAGCAAAAATCTTTTTCCCGCGAGATGAAAAATATTTCCAGAAGTCCTTGATATACACCTTTTTCGCGATGAGTTTCCTTACGGGATCAAGCACAAGAGCCTCTTCCATTTCTTCCGTAAGGAAATAGCTTTCCGTGTTCGCAGGTTCGCATCCGGTCACTTCCTTAAGTGCGGCGTTAATAGATTTCTTATCGAAGAATCCCGTCTCCTGCATTTTTTCGTGAAGTGCTCTACGCTCGCTCGGAGTCAGAACGCGAATCCCGCCGCAAACATCAAAAACGGTCAGATTATTCATCAATCGCCCCCACCGATAGAGCAAATATTCCCGACAATTTTTCAAAGGAACATTTTTTCCGGTAATCCGACATTTCCCGATAATACGATTGTCAAAGCGCGGCACATATTGCCCGAAAAGCAACCCGCCTTTCTCGGAAAAACGTGCGGGAATATTCTGTTCCCGGCGCAATTCTTCGGGAACGCGAACCGTCAATTCTTCAACGAGCTTTTCATCCGCTTTCGGCAAAACACCGGCATGGGCAGAAAGGATTTTCCGCACTTCCGCCTCCACGACGTTTCGCGGGAACGCCGCATTATTTCCTTTGAAATAAACCCGGGACGATTTCTTTTCTCCGAGCGGATTCAATCCCAGTTCCGCACAAAACGTTTCCGCCATACTGTCCGTTCCGTGCCTTTCCATGAGAGCTCTTGCGGCGTTAACCTTCTGAGTATCTTCTCCGGATTCCGCCTCCTCATCCAAAGCATCTCCCGCCCAAAGAGCGTTCCCGTCGTAGCCGCGATTGTGTGCATACCAACGAAGAACCGACCAAAGCTCCTGCCACGAAAGTTTTTCCGCGCCTCTTGATGCGAGAACGCGTGCGGCAAGAAGCCACGGATAACTGTTTGAATTTTCGTCAAGTTGCTCTTGAGAAAGAACGCCCAACGACTTCAGGTAATTTTTCAAATGGGCGACACGGGAACGACGTGCGGCAATGTTTCTGCGGGAACAACGAAATGCCCTCCGCGAAGCGGCAAGACACGAATCTTTGGGGAAAAGAACCGTTCCCGTGCCGAGTATTTGCGGGAAGTTCTCAACGCTCGGACGGAAGACAGCCCAGCCGATAGAAGCATGTCCGATATCAAAGGAAAGGGTAAGTTTTGGAATATTCATAGAAATTCACGAAAAAAAAAGGCGTGAAACTGAGATGCACCTATTCCACCCCTTACACACTCAAACTTCGAGATAAAAATATCTTGAATTGCATCTCTTTTGGCACATAATCCGAGCCTGTCTTTAGGAATCAAGACAAAGTTAATTAAGGCAGTTCGCTTCCCTATCGCCCATGGCGGCACATTCGAATACAGAAAGCCTTCTTAAGCCGCTCGCAAGAGCGGCTTTTCCCTTTCCGGGTCTCTTCTAAGAATCTTATCCCGCTCCGTGATCCCTCAATAAAAAAGTGCACCGAACGGAGATGATTTTTTGAAGGTAATGAGGCAATGCGGCTTCACTAAATTTCAATTTAGCGGGATCCGATGACGCAAAAAGACAATTCTACGCACACCGCAGGCTTTTCCCGCCCAAAAACGACCTCGCCTAAAAACGAAAAAGCCCGCATTTCTGCGGGCTTTAAAGTGGCGGGATGGACGGGACTCGAACCCGCGACCTCCTGCGTGACAGGCAGGCGTTCTAACCAACTGAACTACCACCCCGTTGGTGATAAGTTTGTAGGGAGCATTAAAGACCTTTTTCCAAAAACGGTCAAGCGAGAATTTTATTTTTTTAAGAAAAAGTTTCTTACGGCAGAAAGCACCTCTGCCGGCACGACGTTCCCGCTTCGAATTCTTCCTGCGCTATCGATTTCCGCGTAAACGGTTTTCCAACCCCCTTCCGCCAAAAGCGTCTCCGCACCGCCTCTTTCCGCACGAAAAACACGAAAACACCAAGAAAGACTCCGCGCCCCGTCCTCCGGAAAAACATTCGGGCGAATCCGAACGAAGATACGATCCGCATAACGGGCCGGCGCGAAATAACTTGCATGAACGGCAACTCTCGGAAACCCGAAAAGCGTTCCCGCCGAATTCTTTGTCAGCACGGACAATCCGTTAGCCCTGAAAAAGTCCGCCTCCGCGTTTTCCGCCCAGCGGAGAAAGTTCGTAAAGTGAACAAGCCCGGCAGCATCCGTTTCCGAAAAACGCACCGAAAACGCCTCAAGTGTGTAAAATTCTTCCTTCACTTGAGAAATGATGGCAGTGAAAAGCATCCGGGTCGAAGTTTTTTTAGGACTCGTCTTTTTCTTCGGGAAAAGATACAGGTGATACTCTGCAAAGCCGATTTGCGGCGAAGAATGCAGTCGGGCAATTTTGAGCTTTCCTCGACACGAAAAAGAGCCTATTTTGTAATCATTTCAAGTTTAACAGACCTAAATTCCACACATCATGGCAGCCGAACAAGACCTGACAAAGGAGAACATGAACGCAGCATGGGAAGGATTCGTTCCCGGCGACTGGATGAAGAGCGTCAACACGCGCGATTTTATCCAGAAAAACTACACGCCCTATGAAGGCGACGACAAGTTCCTCAGCGGAGTTTCCGCAAAAACAAAACAGCTTTGGGAAGAACTTTCCGAGCTGATAAAAAAAGAAACGGAGAAAGGCGTTCTCGATGCCGACGAGGAAGTCGTTTCCTCCATCGTTTCACACGGTCCGGGCTATATTAATAAGGACCTCGAAGTCATCGTCGGATTGCAGACGGATGCCCCCCTCAAACGCGCCCTCATGCCTTACGGCGGACTTCGCATGGCGAAACAGGCTCTCGAAAGCTACGGTTTTTCGCTCAGCCCGAAAACGGAAGACATTTTCAAAAAACACCGCAAAACACACAACGAAGGCGTGTTTGATGCCTATTCGTCCGATATCCGCAAGGCGCGCTCGGCACACATTATCACCGGGCTTCCGGACGCCTACGGGCGCGGGCGCATCATCGGCGACTATCGCCGCGTCGCGCTCTACGGGGTTGATTTTCTCGTCGAGCAACGCCAACGCGAACAGGCAACTTATCACGCAGATACACTCGTCGAAGACGTGATTCGCCTTCGCGAAGAAATGGCGGAACAAATCCGTGCGCTCAATGAACTCAAAGTAATGGGTGAAAGCTACGGATGCGACCTTGGCCGCCCGGCGCGCAACTCCCGCGAAGCCGTGCAATGGACCTATCTCGGCTATCTCGCCGCCGTCAAAGAACAGAACGGTGCTGCGATGTCTCTCGGTCGCGTTTCAACCTTCCTCGACATTTACTTTGAACGCGATTTGAAGGCGGGAACGGTCACGGAAGAAGAACTTCAGGAAATGATTGACCAGTTCGTGATGAAACTGCGCATCGTCCGCTTCATCCGCACGCCGGAATACAATTCGCTCTTCTCCGGAGACCCGACCTGGGTAACGGAATCCATCGGCGGCATGGGCGAAGACGGTCGCACGCTCGTAACAAAGAGCTCGTTCCGCATGCTCCACACGCTTTACAATCTCGGACCGGCTCCGGAACCGAATCTCACCGTCCTTTGGTCGAAAAACCTTCCGGAAAACTTTAAAAATTTCTGTTCCCGCGTTTCCGTCGAAACGTCTTCGATTCAATACGAAAACGACGACCTGATGCGTCCGCACTGGGGCGACGACTACGGAATCGCCTGCTGCGTTTCCGCAATGCGTATCGGCAAACAGATGCAGTTCTTCGGTGCCCGCGCAAACCTCGCGAAAGCGCTTCTTTACGCACTTAACGGCGGGCGCGACGAAGTTTCCGGAAAGCAGGTTGCTCCCGCGACACCGATTTACGACAAAGACGTGCTCGAATACGACGAAGTCATGGAACGCTTCGACAAGATGCAGGATTGGCTCGCAAAAACCTATGTCAACGCGCTCAACTGCATCCACTACATGCATGACAAATATTGCTATGAACGCATCGAAATGGCTCTGCACGACGTGGAAATCCTCCGCACGATGGCCTGCGGAATCGCCGGTCTTTCCGTCGCCGCCGACTCGCTCTCCGCAATCAAATACGCAAAGGTGAAGCCGATTCGCAACGAAGACGGCCTCATCGTCGACTTTGAAACCGAAGGCGAATTCCCGTGCTACGGGAACAACGATCCGCGCGTGGACGATATCGCCGTTTCGCTCGTTTCCAACTTCATGGCGAAAATCCGCAAATGCCCGACTTACCGCAACTCGCTCCCGACGCAGTCCGTGCTCACGATTACGTCGAACGTCGTTTACGGGAAGAAAACCGGCAACACGCCGGACGGTCGCCGCGCGGGCGCGCCGTTTGCACCGGGTGCGAACCCGATGCACGGGCGCGATACCAAGGGTGCCGTCGCTTCGATGATGTCGGTCGCAAAACTGCCTTACGACGATTCGCTCGACGGCATTTCCTACACGTTCTCGATGGTTCCGGGTGCACTCGGCAAAGACCTCGCGGAACGCGAAGTGAAGCTCGCAAGCCTGCTCGACGGCTACTTCGGTGCAAATCCGAACAAAGGCGCTCACCACATCAACGTGAACATCTTCAACCGCGAAACGCTGATTGATGCGATGGACCATCCGGAAAAATATCCGCAACTCACCGTCCGAGTTTCCGGCTACGCCGTGAATTTCATCAAGCTCACGCGCGAGCAGCAACTTGATGTCATCTCCCGCACCTTCCACCAACACAATTAACGGAGGAAGCCGGAAATATAAAAACGTTCCCGCGAGAAAATTCGCGGGAACGTTTTTTTTTTGCGGATAAAACCGAAGCGGGAATCCCTATTTTTCCTTAAATTACGCCGAGAGCACTTTTCGCAGAATCGAGACGGATTCGTTCAGTTCGGCAACGCTTGCGTTCAGCGGCGGGAGCAGGCGGATTACGTTGTTTCCGGCTCCGACGACGAGCAAGCCCGCCTCGCGCAGTTTAGCAATCCACGGAGCAGGAGCTTCGCGGAACTTCAAGCCGCTCATAAATCCGATTCCGCGAACATCCTCAAGAATCGCCGGAAACTCTTCGACGAGTTTTGCGAGCTGTTCCCGCCACGCAGGTGCGCTTTCCGTAACGTGTTCAATCAGTTTTTCCGCTTCCAGCGTTTCCAAAACCGCGAGCGCCGCCGCACACGCCATCGGATTCCCGCCGAAAGTTGTGCCGTGAGAGCCGGCATGAAACAGGCCTGCGAGTTCGTCGCGCATCCAAACCGCGCCGATCGGGAACCCGCCGCCGAGTCCTTTCGCCATCGAAAAGCAATCGGGGACGATTCCGGCATGCTCGAAACCGAACAGCGTTCCCGTGCGTCCGATTCCGCACTGAATTTCGTCACACATGAGCAAAACCTTTCGTTCGTCGCAAAGCGCACGCAAGGCTTTCAAAAATTCCGGTGTTGCCGGCGTGAGCCCGCTTTCGCCCTGAACCGGCTCAAGCAAAACAGCGGACGTTTCGTCGTCTATCGCCGAACGGAAACTTTCGATATCGTTTAGCTTCGCCACGGCAATCCCGGGAAGCAACGGGCGGAATCCGTTTTGAATCTTTTCCTGCGGCGTCGCCGCCATCGTTCCGAAGAGACGCCCGTGAAATGCGTTTTCGCAAACGACGACTTTAAAAATCTTTCCTTCTTCGCCGCCTGCGCGGGAACGCCCCCAAAGGCGCGAAATTTTCAGCTGGCACTCGTTGGCTTCCGCGCCGCTGTTACAAAAAAATACTTTTCCGCCGCCCATGTGGCGGTTAATGCGTTCCGCGACGAGCGGAGCGTTTTCGTTGGCAAAAAGATTGCTGCAATGCGAAAGTTTCCCCGCCTGCTCGCAAACGCGTTTCAGCCAATTCGGATGTGCGTGCCCGAGAGAAAGCACCGCGATACCCGAGGCAAAGTCCAAATATTCTTTGCCGGCATCATCCCAAACGCGAGAGCCTTCTCCTCGTTCAAATGCAACGGGAGGAACGCCATAGCTCCCAAGCAGGTTCTTTTTCCAAAGTTCAATCGATTGCGACATAACGGCGGTTCATCAAACGCCGTTCCCGCCGGCTTTGCAAAAGAAAAAAAAGAATCACGGCTCAACGGGAACGTGTCCGACCTGAGCCGCCTTAAGATTTAGCGCACGACAAAAAACGTGCCGTGCGGAGATGTTTCCGAAGGTAAATGAACAAGTGCGGAACCTTCGAATGCGTCCATTCCGAGAATCGCGTGCTCCGTTTCATCGCAAATCAGCGGCGAAATCTCTTTTAACTCAACACCGGGAGCGATTTCAATTCTTCCGGGCTTGCCTTCCGTCATTTTTTGCCGGGACGCCGTGTCGACATTTCCGATTTGCGCCGTAATTTCCCGTGCGACTCCCGCCGCCCAGTCCTTCTTAAAAACGCGAGTTACACTGCTCCCCGTATCAAGCAGAAGTGAAAATGCGTTCCCGCCGCATCTCAGCTTCGCAAAAAGGCGTCCGAATGCATCGCGCTCTCCGCTAATCGGAACCAACGCGCCATTGTTCGGTACCCCCCAATAAAGCTCATTATTGCGTAAATCAAAAGTAAACGGCAACGAACTCAGCAAATCCATCCCGACAATCCCGTCGATTTTTTCCGCCATCATACTGCGAACGGCGGCAAGACTGACAACCATAACCGGATGCGCGGGCGATATCCCCGGCCCGACTTCCAACGCCGCAATGAGCATCTTCGGCCGTTGTGTCGAATTCCCCTTAAAGACCATCATACTCGTATCGACCCATTCCGCATTTTTCAGCTTTGCGGCACTTTCGTCGTGCAAAACGGTATGGGAAGCTCCGGTGTCAAGCATCAGACGCATCGGTTGCCCGTTAACCAACGCCGTAACCAAAACCTGTTTGCATCGCGCATCTCGCTCCATTTTCATCAAATCGACGGCGAGCGTCTGCGCCGACATCTCCGGCTGTGCCATCGACGAAGCATTTGCAAAAAACGTCATTCCCGAAAGCAAAAGCAGTGCAGATAAAAGAATTTTCTTGGTCTTCATTTTTATTCCTGGGGATAATTCCAATTTGCCACCAAACCTTCGAAAAAACTACACAAAAAACAAGAATATCCGCTCCCGAAAACACCGGACGCATCGGGAAATCCGTGAAAAAACATCCCCCTCGGAACCGACGCTCCCGCAAAACCCCGCATTTAAAATACGCGCCGACTAAAAAAAAACCGATTGTCTATTTAAGAGAAAATCATTATCATTTTGTAGTCATTACAAATATATAAAAAGTGATGAAAACCGACAGTAAGGAAGAATTGAAAACAGCGGCAGCGCAATACCACGCATTCCCTTGTCCGGGGAAACTTGAAGTATTGCCCACAAAAGCCTGTTTTGACCAGGCGGACCTAACACTTGCCTATACCCCGGGCGTTGCGGAGCCCTGCCTCGAAATCCGGGATAACCCCGAAAAGGCAGCTCTTTACACGGGGCGCGGGAATCTGGTTGCCGTCGTTTCCAACGGAACCGCCGTCCTCGGATTGGGCGATATCGGTCCGCTCGCCGGAAAACCCGTCATGGAAGGCAAGGGGCTTTTATTCAAGGCATTCGCGGATGTGGATGTTTTCGATCTTGAACTCTCGGCGAAAACTCCGGACGAAGTCGTTTCCTGCGTAAAAATGCTCGAGCCGACATTCGGTGCCGTAAATTTGGAAGACATCAAAGCTCCGGATTGCTTCGAAATCGAAGAACGCCTGAAAAAGGAAATGAATATTCCCGTATTTCACGACGACCAGCACGGGACAGCGGTCATCACCGGGGCAGCACTTCTCAACGCCGCGACACTAACCGGACGGAGACTCGAAGCGATGAAAGTTGTCGTAAGCGGCGCAGGAGCCGCGGCAATCGCGTGTTCCCGCTTCTACGTCTCTCTCGGCATTCGCCGTGAAAATATCTTCATGTTCGACTCCAAGGGGCTAATCTGCGAAGGGCGAAAGGATTTACACCCGACAAAAGCATATTTTGCGCAGAAATCGCCGCTGTCAATGGCGGAAGCCCTAACGAATGCAGACCTCTTTCTCGGGCTTTCACGCAAGGGAATTCTGACAACGGAACTGGTCAAACTCATGGCGCCGTCTCCGATTATTTTTGCCTGCGCAAATCCCGAACCGGAAATCACCTACGAAGAGGCAAAGTCCGCAAGACCCGATTGCATCATGGGTTCCGGCCGTTCGGATTGGCCGAACCAAATCAACAACGTCTCCTGCTTCCCCTTCCTCTTCCGAGCGGCGTTGGACGTAAGAGCCACGCAAATCAACGAGGAAATGAAAATTGCCGCAGCGCGCGCTCTTGCCGCCCTCGCCCGGGAACCCGTTCCCGAAGAAGTTGCCGCCGCTTACGGCGGGGAAAAATTCACTTTCGGCGAAAATTATCTGATTCCTAAGCCGCTCGATCCGCGCATCCTTGAATGGGAAGCACCCGCCGTCGCCAAAGCGGCAATGGAAACAGGTGTCGCCCGAACAAACATTCCGGATACGGACGCATACCGGGAAGCACTTCGCAAACGACTCGAAGCGGCGCACGTCCGAATTCGCGCCAACGTCAGACACT
>CAZPYE010000053.1:0-12146 GCA_964590115.1 uncultured Enterobacteriaceae bacterium | reverse complement strand
ACAAAATCATCACTATGAAAAAATATATCACTGTCGCGGCTCTCCTCGCCGCCGGCGCCGCTTTCGCAAACGCAGATCTGGATTTGGAGATTGATTCTACTACAACCGGAAATTTCGATAGCCTGAACGGCAACGGGAATAGTGTTTGCAATATCACAGTAAAGGGAACGGCAGAAATCACTCGAATTGACGGGTCTAGTCTCTTTAATTTGACGACTATTAATTTGACACTCAACGAAAGTGTCACCTTAGAAGTCACAGATTATGCTAAATTGCCGTTTAATAATAAGGATGGTGTCTACCAAACGCAGGTTGTCTTGAACAAAGATAGTAATCTTGTCGTAACCGGGACATTACATTTTGGCTCAAGAAACAACTCCAATCCTACTAACATCGCCCAAAATACCAGCATTTATTTTGGCGAAGGTGCAAGTGTTTCCGCCGGGACAATTTCGACGGTCGCAGATGCCGGAGGAACGTCCTCTTTGTCCATTTCTTTGGCCTACCTTGATGCCATGTTGGCAACGGAAGGATATACAAGAGATTTAATTACGACGACGAATGGATTCACTAACTACGAGTTAAACGACATCTCATTAACTAGTATTGATTCTTTGGATGCGCAAGGACTTGAAAACGTTGGTGTCGTTTCGTCTTCGGATGATATTGGTCTTGGGCAGTATGGCTTGGTTTTTGCCGACAATAAATTGTCCTTTGTCTCTTCCATTCCCGAGCCCTCTGCGTTCGGGATGCTTGCGGGCTTGGGTGCGTTGGCACTCGTGGCGTCGCGTCGCCGCCGCAAATAATTAAGGCGTTATTTATTTCGGCGTTCCCGTGAAGCAATTCGCGGGAACGCTTTTTTTGTGCCCTCCCTTATTTTAAGCAGGTTGCCTGTTTGTTTAAAAGAAGAGCGAGGTCGAGCATCCGTCGTTAACGGAGCGGTTTGTCGCTTTCGTAAACGACAAGGCATTCCGGCGGGAGTTTTTTTCTCGGTGCGGAGAAGACTCCGCCGAAGCCGGCAAAGATTTTTGCCTGTTCCGGGGAACCTGAATACGCATGAAGCAAAAACGGGGGAAGCGTTCCCGCGACGAAAAACTCGCGCAGGATTGCTTCGGTTTTCCCGAATGCGCGGACGACGTGAATCGTTACGGGAACGCGAAACTCTGCGGCGATTTCAAGTTGCTCGCGAAATGCGCATTCTTGTGCATGAGGTTCGCCGCGACAGCGGTCGAGCCCGATTTCACCGACGGTTGCTCCGGGTGTATCCGAAATAAAACTACGCAATGCGTTTTGTGATTCCGGGTTCCATTCTTCGGCGAACCACGGATGAACTCCGAAGGCGGGAACGATTCTTGTCGGAAATTTTTTTGCGAGATTTGCGATGCGCGGGAAATCCGCAGGGCGGGTTGCGTTTAACAGAATTTTCGCATTCGCGGGAACGGTAATTTCACCGTCGTCCGCAGGGTTTTCCGGCAAATGTGCGTGCGCGTCCGTGAAAGATTTCCAAGTTTCGCACATTAGCTCGCAAGCGAAGTGTTTGGCATCTCTGCCGTAATCGGAATTTCTCTTTTGCCCGGGAAAGGTCAGTTCTCAACATTCCCGCTTATGCCGTCCCATGCTTCGTCGTCCGTCCATTCGAGTGTCGGCGGGAACCAACGCAGGTCTTGGCAATGTTTTCCGATTTCGGTTTGCGGGCAACGAATGACGACGGATTTATAAAATGCGTCCGCCGTTTTCGGGTCGCGGTAGCGTAACCAAACGCCGGCGGAGCAGAGCAGGCGGGCGGTGCGCTCGTCGTTATTCGGAAGCAGGCTTGCCGCATTTTGTGCGAGCATGGCGGCGCGGAATCGGCGGTCGTTGACGAAGCGTGAAATGTCTCGTGACTCAACGCGGGAACGTTCCTCCGCGGATGCGAGGTTTTCCGAAAACCGCAATTTCATAATCGGGTTTTCTTCCCATTCTCCGCCGGAAATGTAGCTTGGTCCGGCGGCGGCGAGAAAGAGCGCATCTCCGTCGGTGCGGACGATGAGAGCCGCATCCCAAAATCCGCGTGCGCGTTCCGCGTCCGTGCGCTTGGCATCGTATCCGCGTTGAATTGCCGAGACGTAGGCGTTGAAGACGGGGAGCAGGTCTTCCGGAAAATAGTTTCTTGCCTTCGCCCACTGTCCCTCGCGGAGGAGGCGGCGGGCAAGCGTGTATCGGATTTCGCGTGCGTTTTCCGACGGGGTGTCAACGTTGTTGATTTCTGCGGAGTTGAAACTTTTGCCCGGAAAGTTCTTTTCGACGAAGTCCAGCAGCTCTTCGGCTGAGAGCACATATTCGGCGAAATAGGCGGCGAGATCGGAATCTCCGGCGGCGAGTGCCTCCTCGAGAGTTTTTTCAAATGCGGAAAGCGAGCTGCGCGTTTCTTCGGAGGACGGAGTCTGCGTGTGTGCGCGCGGTGCGGCGTCGGAGGCTTTTTCCTGTGTCGGGACGGAGCAGGCGCAGAGGGAACAGAGGGCGAGGGCGGAAAACAGATTTTTCAAAAAAATATCGGACATGGCGTTATTCTCTCTGATGGCTCGCGTTCCCGCAAGGCGGATGAACGGTGCAGTGCCGAAAAAAAAGCGTGCGGCACTGCACCGTTTTTCCGGGGTGGCGGATTATTCTGCGTTTGAGGGCGGCGTAATCGGTTGTCCGTTTGCCGTTTGCGTCATGTAGCGGATTTGCATGAGAATTTCGAGCAGGGGACGTGCGGCGGGATCGCCGACGGGGAAGAGTTTTTTCGCGGATTCGGCGCGAATGCGGATGTCTTCAAACATCCCGAGATTCTCTTTCAGAACGGCGGTAAGAATGCTCATCATTGCTTGCTTTTCTTTCGGCGAACCCTGCGCCTTTACCGCCTCGTCGGCGAGCTTGGAGAATTTAATCATCGCCAGCCGGAATTCGTTTTCAATCGGAAGAACCGTCGTAAAATACGGGTATTTTGAGCGAAATCCGAGCTTCCCGTCCGGGTCGGCATCGAGGATTTCGCGGATGTAATCGGAGTTAAAAATCTGGACATCGAGAGGCATTGCCGCAAGGAGGGCATCGAGCTGTTTTGCGCGGTCGGGACCTTGCGGAATGTTTGCGATTTCTTTCTGAACCTTATAACGAGGGGCGTTTTTGCCTTCTTCGGAGATTTTCTTCAGGTGGCTGATATATTTTTTCGGACCGCCTTCCTCGTATCCGGTTTCGGCAAATACGTTGCCTTCCGGGTCCATGAGCAGGACGGACGGGAAGCCCTTGATACGGTAGCGTTCCGTGAGTGCCGAGTTTTGTTTTTTCCCGAGTTCCGAAAGGCGCGATTCATCGCTCGGATTGTCGATGTAGACGGGGACGAGAAATTCGGAGACGGTTTCGGTAAATCCGTCTTTGGAAAAAACTTCCTTTTCGAGGCGGATGCACCAGCCGCACCAGTCCGAGCCGGAGAAGGCGACGAGAAGGTCTTTCCCTTCTTTTGCCGCCTGTTTTTTTGCCGCCTCAAAATCGTCCGTCCAGCCGATAGGCGTGGAGGTCTTTTTTTCGGCGGGAACGGAAGGGGCTTCCTTCTGTGCGGCGGCGGGTTCTGCGAGCACGGCAAACGGCGCAAGAGCGACGAGGAGTGCGGTTGTAATGATTTTTGTGTTTTTCATGGTGGTATAAAAAAATGGCAAAAAGATCCGGAGAAACGGGACGCCCGTTCTCCGGATTTCCCGTTCCCGCGGTCCGGCTATTCGCCGAGATGTTTGTCGGGAATGAGGTAATTTTTGACGTAGTCGGTTACGGATTCCTCGAGCGGGACGAGGTATTGTGCGCCGCCCAAGCGCGTCAGTTTATCGATTTTCGCCTGTGTGAAATATTGATACTGTGCGCGGAGAGATTCCGGCATATCGACAAATTCGATGTTTTCCGGAACGCCCATTGCGGCGAAAATCGGGCGGACGAGTTCGAGCCACGTGCGGGCTTTTCCCGCGCCGACGTTGACCAGGCCCGTTGCTTCTTCGTTCTGCGCGAGATGGACGGTAATCGCCGCCGCTTCCTTTGCTCCGAGAAAGTCGCGCATCTGGCACCCGTCGGCGTATTCCGGCTTGTAGCTTTTGAAAAGCTTCACGCCGCCGGTTTCGCGGATTTGGTTAAATGCACGGAATACCATGCTGACCATGTGCGCCTTGTGATTTTCGTTCGGGCCGAAAACGTTGAAATATTTGATGCCCGTAATTTTGTCGAGGTATCCGTTGCGAAGTGCGTGCAGGTCGAAAAGGTGTTTCGAGTAGCCGTACATATTGAGCGGCTTGAGCGGGAGGATATCGCCTTCGTCGTCCATTCCGTTTTCTCCGTTCCCGTAGGTGGCGGCGGAGGAGGCGTAAACAAAGCGCGCTCCGTTTTCGAGTGCGAATGCTGCGAGTTTTTTCGTGTATTCGTAATTGTTGTGAATGAGATATGTGCAGTCTTTTTCCGTTGTTGCCGAGCACGCGCCGAGGTGGAAAATCGTTTTTATGTCGGAGAATTGCGCGGGATCGCTTTCAAAGGCGCGGTCGAAATCTTCGTATTCCATATATTCGGAAAATTTTAGCGGAACGAGATTTTTGTAGCGCAGGTCCGTTCCGAGTTTGTCGGTAACGAGGATGTCGGTGTGTCCGAGGGCGTTGAGGCGGGCAATAATGGCGCTTCCGATGAGCCCGGAACCGCCGGTGACGAGGATTTTTCCTTTCGAGATATCGTGCATAACGCCGCGTAGTATAGCGCGTTCGTGCAGACGAAGAAAACTTTAAAATCCCCGGGACGAAGGTCTTAGTGCGCCGGGGGCGAGAGGAGAAGTTCGCGGATTTTGCGTGCGCGTGCGGGCGAGATTTCGAGAGCTTCCCGCAAAAAGCGTTCCCGCGACCCGTAAGCCGTTTTTATCTCGTCGAGCGCCGCGTCGAGAAATTGCGGGAACACGGTCATGAGGACGTCGAGCGTTTCGGGCGGGATAATTTCAAGTAGCCGGCAAACGGAACGCTCGCTTGTCGGAATCGTGTTTTTTCTCGAAAGCAGGAAGTCTTCCCGAATGTCGGAATCGCTTACGCCGAGGACGGAGTAGAGCATTGCGGCGGCAAATCCCGTGCGGTCTTTTCCGCCGGTGCAGTGGAATACGAGCGGGAAGTTTCGGGTATCGTCAAAGAGTTTGAAAAAATCCCGGAATGCGGAGCTGCGTTCCCGCGCAAAAGAACGGTTTGCCTCCTCCATCAGCGCGAGTGCTCCCTGCGGTGAAAGCCCTTGCGTGAGACGTTCTTCAAAAAAGCCCTCCGGCGTATCGAAGAATACGGGAAGCGAAATGTTTTTTACGTGTGCCCGAGAATATTTTGTCGGGTTGCGCCGTTGTTCGCCGGGCGAACGGAAATCTACGACGGTGCGTATTCCGAGCGCATCCAAAACCGCTTCGCCTTCCGGAAGAATTTTGTCGAATTTTGCACTGCGAAAAACGAGACCGCGACGAACGCCGCACCCGTCCGCCGAGGCAAGTCCGCCTGAGTCCCGAAAGTTTTTTACGCCGGGAACGGCGATTTCTCTGGGCTCGGAATCACTCATTTCCGGACGAGCACGGCGATGTTCTCGATGTGTCGCGTTTGCGGGAACAGGTCGAAGGGCTGAACTTCTTCGAGCGCGTATTTCCCGCTCGCGAGAATCAATTGAAGATCTCTTGCCTGCGTGTCGGGCCCGCAGGAGACGTAAACAACACGCCTCGGTGCGAAAGCAAGCATTTGCGCAACAAAGGCTTCGTCGCATCCCTTCCGGGGCGGGTCGATAATCAGTGCCGTTTCTTCGGGCGGGAACGTCACCTTCGCAAAGATGATTTCGGACGATCCGGCGGTGAATTCGCAGTTGCGCAAGCCGTTTGTTTTTGCGTTCTCGCGAGCCTTAATGACCGCATCTTCGCTGACTTCCACGCCGAGCACCTTTTCAAAATATTTCGCGGCGGAGAGTGCAAAAAGCCCGCTTCCGCAGTAGGTGTCGACAAGATACCTGCACTCGCCGTTTCCTCTTGCCGCGCGAACGCCGAAGTCCACAAATTCGGGAAGAATAAACGGGTTGTTTTGAAAGAAGTCTCCTGCGACAAATTTGAGCGTGAGGTCTCCGACGCGTTCGGAGACCGGAGCTTTGTGATCGGTAACGACGCCTTCGAGCGTTTCGCGAATCAGCATTGTTACGCCGCGGCGAAATTCTCCTCGCGCCGCGCGGGAACGCATTTGTTCGCGCAGGCGCGGAAGCGCCTCGTTAACGGCATCCGTTGCAATCGGGCATTGCGGGATATCGACAATGCGACGCGACGTTCCCGCCGCGAGAAATCCGATGGGGAAATCTTTCTCCCCCTGTCTCGGACGTTCGAAATGCGGCGTGATTTTTGAGCGGTATCCGTATTGTTTCGGGGAACCGCGGCAGGGATTGACCGGAAATGATATTTTCCCCAAGCGTTCGAGAAGCTCGGAAACCTGTTGCGTCTTCCATTCGAGTTGCGCACCGTATTCAAGGTTTTGATACTGGCATCCGCCGCAGGTTCCGAAAAGCGGGCACGGCGCTTTGACGCGTTCTTTCGCGGGCACGAGGACTTCCGTCAGATCCGCTCGGGAGAAATTCTTGGCGTTGTGCCAGATACGGGCTTTGATGCGTTCCCCGGGGAGCGCTCCGGGCACAAACACAACCCAGCCGTCGCGGCGCGCAACGCCTTCGCCGAGATTGGTCAGCGTCGAGACATCAAGCTCCAATTCCTGATGGTAGGCAAACGGTTCCGGCTTGAATTTCGCGGGAACGCGTGCCGCTTTGTTTTGAAAATCCGTTTTCATAAAAGTTGAAAAGGCGGTTGGTTTTCAACTTCCTTTTGCTCCGAGGGCTTAGGAGCCCGGGTGCGAAGCGGGAACGGCGGCGAGCTCCGGCGGGAGAGCGTCCGGCTGATACGTCGGGAACGAAAGTTCAAGCAGGGAGACTGCGGGCATCGGCAAGGTTGCGTTCCCGGCGGAGCGGTCAACCAACATCGCGCAGGCGACGGGAACGCCGCCCCACGCCTTGATGATGTCTGCGCATTCGATTACGCGTCCTCCGCGTGTAACGACATCTTCCGCGACGAGGATTTTTTCGCCCGGTGCGATTTTAAAATTGCGGCGAAGAACGAGTTTGTTGTCTTCCTTTTCCGCAAAAATGAAGCGGACGCCGAGTTGTCGCGCGATTTCCTGTCCGACGACCAGACCGCCCATTGCGGGAGCGAGAACGGTTTCGACTCCGAGGTTTGCGAGTTTGGGCAGGAGCAGTTCGACGAGGCGGGAAACTTTGTCCATGTATTGGCAAACTTGTGCGCATTGGAAGTAGTTGGCGCTGTGAAGCCCGCTTCGCAGAATGAAATGTCCGGAGAGGAGGGCGCCGCTTTCTTTGAAAATGGTGAGAACTTCTTCTTGGATCTGAGAATTCATAGCGGGGTCAAGTATGCGCGTTCCCTCCGCGTTTCTGCAAATTGAAATTTATTTCTCTTTAAGCTTTCTCCGGTTGCGGCTAAACTGCCGCTCATGTTCGCCGTTGATTTGGTCACGTTTTCCGCAATACTGCTTTTCGGTGTCGCATTTTTCGCGTTCATCGTCCGAAGTTATTATGACCGACGGGAACGCGTGCTTCATGACCATCGGCGTTACCGCACGGTTTTTTACTGTATCCGGTGCGGGAAAATTTATTCGCGTTCCCGCAAGCGCGAAGTGTCTGCGTGCCCTCATTGCGGGTTCGAGAATACACGGATGAAATTCTGATGGCGTGCGGCGGTTTTTCGGGCGGGCTCGCCGCATTCGGAAAACTTTCCGGTGTCTTATTTTCTTTTGCATGCGTGCGGATTTCGTGCTAAAACTTGGGCGTTCTTTTCAAAACGGACGCGGCGGGAAAGGTTTTTCGCAGTGCCCGCCGGAAAAGAATTTTTAATTTCCCCGTTCCTCGCCCCTTTCAATCTTACAAGGAGACCCGAAGTCGTGATTTCCGCTGATGATTATGTCATTGATTTGATTCAAACCGAGCAGCTTGTGCCGCCGGAAACCGTTGCCGCCGCGCGCGAATACGTGCTTTCGCAAGGCGTTTCCGAAGAAAACGCGGACACGGAAACGCTGACCCTTCTGGTGGACAAGGGCTACGCGACATGGGCGGATATTACCGCTGCTCTCGCTCGGCAGTTCGATATGGAGGTGGCGGATTTGGACGGAATCCGACCGACGCCGGAGGCACTCGAAAAGATGGGGCGCGAGCTCGCAGACCGCTACAATGTGCTTCCCCTGCAGATTGAAAGCTCGCAGATGCTCGCCGTAACCGCCGACCCGCTCGATACGGATATGATGGACGAACTCGCTCGCGTGCTCGGGATGTCCGTCGTGTTTCGCCTTGCGCCGCCGGACGATATTCGTGCGGCAATCAAATCCGCTTACGGCGATGACGGATTGCCGCAGAGCGATGCCATGAAGGCACTTTTCGGCGACGGGAACGGCGGCGTTTCCGTTCCCGGCGGCGACGGTAAGGGTGCCGCCGCCGACGATGCTCCGATTATTAAGTATGTTAATTTGCTGATAACGGAGGCGATTCGCCGCCGCGCGTCCGACATTCACATGGAGCCCTTGGAAAAACGCTTTCGTGTGCGTTACCGCATCGACGGCGTTTTACAGGAAGTCGAAAACCCGCCGAAGCGCTTGCAGGCATCAATTATTGCACGCCTGAAGCTGATGGCGGAAGTTTCGCTGGCGGAAAAACGAATTCCGCAGGACGGGCGCATTCAGATTCAGGTTTCGGGCAAGGATGTGGACTTGCGCGTATCCGTATTGCCTACGGTTTACGGCGAATCCATCGTTATGCGTATTTTGGACAAGGAAGGGTTGCGTCTCGGATTGCCGGAACTCGGATTTTTCTCCGACGACCAGGCGACATTCCAGAAAATCATCACCGGGGCGGACGGAATCTTTCTCGTTACGGGACCTACGGGTTCCGGGAAATCCACGACGCTGTATTCGGCGCTCAACTACATCAATCAACCCGACCGGAAAATTATTACGGTGGAGGACCCGGTCGAATATCAGATGCCCGGAATCAACCAGGTGCAGGTGCGGCGCGAAGTGGGAATGACGTTCTCGGCGGCGTTGCGCTCCATGCTCCGTCAGGCGCCGAACATCATCATGATCGGGGAAATCCGCGACTTGGAAACGGCGGAAATCGCGGTCAACGCCTCGCTTACCGGGCATATGGTGTTTTCCACTCTCCACACGAACGACGCTCCGTCCGCCGTGTCGCGTCTCGTCGATATCGGCGTGAAGCCGTTCCTTGTTTCCGCCTCGCTTCGCGGCGTGTTGGCTCAGCGTCTTGTGCGCCGCATTTGCCCGGATTGCACGGAATCTTACAATCCGACGGAAAAGGAGCTTATTTCCATCGGCATGACGGTCGGAGATCTTTCGAGTTCCAATTTCCAGAAGGGACGCGGGTGCTCCAAGTGCCATAATACCGGCTACCGCGGGCGGCGCGGCGTATTCGAAATCTTCATGGTCAACGAAGAAATTCAGGAAATGATTTACCGCAATGTTTCGCTTGTCGATTTGCGCCGTAAGGTGCGCGAGCTCGGGATGCGGACGATGCGCGAGGACGGGATACGCAAGATTGCGGCGGGAATCACCTCCGTCGAAGAGGTTTTGTCCACGACGGTCGAAGTCGAATAATTCGCGGGAACGCACAACGATAAACACGCAACAAAGGATTTTTTCAAAATGAATTATACGCTGAAACAACTGCTCGACCTCGTGGTCAGCGAAGGCGCAAGCGATCTTCATATTCACATCGATCAGGCTCCCGTCCTTCGCATTTCCGGGGCGATGATGCCGGTGGACGGACCTGCGCTTACGGCGGAGGAAACCGAAGCGATGGCGCGGGAAATTACCGCCGAACATCACTGGAAGCGGTTGCAGGAACGCGGCGGATGCGACTTCGGCTTTTCTTACGAAGGACAGGCCCGTTTTCGTGTCAGTGTGTTCAAGGCACGGCACGGGCACGGCGACGCAAACGGCTACGGCGTGGTGTTGCGCCAGATTCCGAACAAAATGTTCGAGCTTGAACAACTCGGGCTTTCCGACAAGGTTAAGGCGCTTTTGCGTCGCCAGCGCGGACTGATTCTCGTTACGGGACCGACGGGTTCCGGGAAGACGACGACGCTCGCCTCCATGCTCAATTGGGTTAACCGCAACGAGGAAAAACACATCATCACGATCGAAGATCCGATTGAATATTTTCACGACCATCGGCGATCCGTCGTTACTCAGCGCGAAATCGGTCGCGACGTTCCTTCTTTTGCGGAAGCGATTCGCGGCGCTCTTCGTCAGGACCCGGACATTATTCTCGTCGGCGAAATGCGAGACTTGGAAACCATTACCGCCGCCGTTTCCGCCGCGGAAACGGGACACCTTGTCTTTGCCACGTTGCACACGACCGGTGCCGCACGCACCGTTGACCGCATCGTCGATGCCTTCCCTGCCGACACCAAAGACCAGATTCGCACGCAACTTTCGTCTTCGCTCGTCGCGGTGATTTCGCAGGTGCTTTGCCGCCGTCGCGACGGCGGACGTATCGCCGCTTACGAAATCATGATCAATACGGATTCGACGGCGGCACTTATCCGCGACAACAAGACTTATCGCATCACTTCGGATATTCAGACGGGCGGAAATCTCGGTATGCGCACGCTCGACAGCCATTTGCTCTCGCTTGCGCAGGAAGGATATATCGACCCGTCCGAAGCGACCAAGTTTGCACAGGCTCCGAATGAAATGCGCGATAAACTTCGTGCGCTTTCCCTTATTTAATCCTCAACCGGCGTTCCCGTTATGTTTAACGAACACAGCGAAACATTAAAGAATATTTTTGAAGAATCCGGGCTGGTTTCCCGCGAGCAACTTGACGAAGCGTGGGAAGAGCATGTCGAACTCGGAAAGGCATACACCGATATCCTCGAAGACGCAGGTTATTTCGACCGCAACACAATCCTGGAGCTCATCGCCCGCAATCTCAACGTCGAGTATGTTCCCGAGTTGCCCGAACACATCGATGCGGATTTGCTTCGCATCATCAAACCGGACCTCGCACACAAATACGGGATTGTTCCCTACCGCGCCGATCCGAATAAGGTATGGTTCCTGGCGAAGGATCCTCTTAATTTCAGCATTGTTGACGATTTGTCGTTCTCGCTTCGCCGCGACGTGGAACTTGCGGTCAGCGATCCCGCACAGGTCGACGGCGCAATCGTCAAATTCTACGGCGAGCAGCATTCGTCCATCGAAGACATTCTCTCCGAAATTGATTTGGATAACGTGGACGCGGATGATTCCGCGAATCAGGCTCCGATTATCCGCTTTGTGGACGTCGTGTTGCAGGAAGCCGTCAAAGCGAAGGCGTCCGACATTCACTTCGAGCCGTTCGAAGATCAGTTTCGCATTCGTTATCGTATCGACGGGGCTCTTTACGAAATGGCGCCGCCTCCGAAAAGCCTCGCCAACGCCGTTACCGCACGCGTGAAGGTAATGTCCGGTCTGAATATCGCCGAAAAACGCATTCCTCAGGACGGACGCATTAAGACTACAATCGGGGGCAGACCGATTGACCTTCGCGTTTCCACGCTCCCGACGCAATTCGGCGAATCCGTCGTGCTTCGTATTCTCGACAAGGGCGTTGTCAATTTGGACCTCGAAAATCTCTCGATGGAGCCGGAAATCATGAACGGGATCCGCGAGCTTGTGAATCGTCCGAACGGAATTTTCATCGTTACGGGACCGACGGGTTCCGGAAAAACGACGACGCTGTATTCCGCACTTCGGGAAGTCAACACCGTGGACGTGAAAATTCTCACGGCGGAAGATCCGGTCGAATACGAAATCGAAGGCATCATGCAGGTGCAGATTAACCATCAGGTCGGACTCACGTTCGCCTCCGCGTTGCGCTCCTTCCTGCGTCAGGACCCGGATACGATCATGGTCGGGGAAATTCGAGACTTGGAAACGGGTCAGATTGCCGTTCAAGCTTCGCTTACGGGGCACGTCGTGCTTGCGACGCTCCACACGAACGATGCGCCCGGCGCCGTTACGCGTCTCGTCGATATGGGACTGGAGCCCTTCCTT
>CAZPYE010000052.1:0-12229 GCA_964590115.1 uncultured Enterobacteriaceae bacterium | reverse complement strand
TGCAAATCGTATTGAGTCCATGAAATCCCCGCGGTCGCCTCCCCGAAGTAAAAATTGGCGTTCGCGGAAAGGCGAACAAGCTGCGTCGTCTCTCCAAGCGCATAATTAGTAAGCGGTGCGGTCCATTCCTGAAGCTCATATTGCGAAGCGGAAACAAAAATCCCGGTTTCGCGATTTAAATAGTGCAAAGGACTGGCGCCGCCGAGCACCCCCGCGCCCAAGTCCTCCCACGCAAAAGCAATTTTCACCTTATTCGCCGTTTCCGACACAACAACGTCGCTCCAGTAATTGAGAGCCCGCCCGACACAGTCTTTCATCTCCTGCGACCAATCTTGTGAGCTGCCGATTTCCCCGTAGTATTTAGAAGAAAAAGTATCGCCGTTCCCGTAAAAAGAAACTTCGAAATCCCCGTAAGTTACCGTCTCGACAGCTGCAAACGCCGAAAAAGACATCCATCCCATTCCCGATAAAATCAGAGCACACACACGATTGGTTTTGTTCGTCATCACGCCTTTATCCTACCTTTTTAATAGGCTTTAACAAGCGGGAAAATCTGAATCCTGAAAACTCGGCCACACTCGCTAAAAAATTGCGTTCCCGCGATCGGAGCCGCGGGAACGCAAATCGCCTCAAAAATCCTCAAAACGCGTATCTGTATCCCACGGAAAGCACCCAGTAGGACTGAGCCACACTCTTTTCCGTCACGTAAAAGCCTCCGCTTCCCGCGTCGGGAAATAATTTCGTCCGACACAGTGCGCAATTCAACCAGTCAGCTTTGGTTCGCTCTTAGTTTTTCGCCGTTGACGTCGGTTCGGACAGAGCAGATTATCATACGCGAATCAATAAACTCTATGCCGCTCACATCCGCAAAAGACATCAAGGAACGCATCCGCCGGAAATTTCAAGGAAATGTCCGACAAACGGTCGCGCTCTTTTCCCGCGGAAACGTAAATCTCCAACAAGGAAAGTTTTTTACACAAGACGACATGGAGAGTCTGCGTAAACGCGTCAATTCGTCCAAAGCAATCCAATCTCTGTAATGGACGAGTACTCGGAAGAGCTTTTGAAGCAAACTATCGACTTCTTTCAACAGGCCGAAGGAACGACCAAAGAAGCCGAGATTACCTTTCGTGTAACAGGACTTTTCGTTCCCGTTCTCAACGAATTAAGATATGCAGGCTACCACCTTGCAAAATGGAATCTCACCAGGAACAACGATACGCTAGAAAAAGCACGTGGTCATGCGCAACGCGCTTTATACGACGCGAAAGAACTCGTGCTTTACGGATACCTTGACCTTGTCGATGCTATTATCGACGGCTTCGGAAAACATAAAGGACTTCTTGTTAAAATTTCGCCCGATTATCCCAAGCTCAAAAAGAAAATTTTGGAAGCGAAAACCTTTTCTTCCACTAAACCGGATTCTGACGATTTCTCCGCTCGGGAACGTTTCATAAAAAACTGCGAGAAGCACATCGAGAGCCTAAAAGAATTTCATGCGGCGTATACCCTTATGGAAGAGGAGCTTTGTTCCCAAAAAGCCAAAGACGAAAATGTCGAGTATTGGACGAAAGTTACCGTCGCAGTAGGAATCGCAGGTGCGATTATTACCGCCATCAGCATTTTTAACTAAAAAAAAACGCTCGTCGAAGAGCGGTTTTTTAGTATTCACAGCACGTTCTTGTGCGCGGAGTTCGGTTCGCGCACTTTCACCCCCGCGAACGTGCCCGCATCTCCCCCCCCCCCCCCCAAAAAAATTGCGTTCCCGCGATCGGAGCCGCGGGAACGCAAATCGCCTCAAAAATACTCAAAACGAGTATTTGTACCCCACGGAAAACACGCAGTAGGACTGAGCCTCACTCTTTTCCGTTTCCGAATATCCGTCATCATAATCAATCTTATCCTCCGCGCGCGCCGTCGTTCCCCAATAATCGGCGGCAAGCGTCAGTGCATGATTTTCGGAAAAATGAATGTTTGTGCCGATACGCACCCCGTAGATACAGCCGACCCCGGATTCTCTACTGCTTCCGGATTCCCATCCGTCGTCCCACTCGTTTTTGATGGAAATATAGCTTAACCCGATTCTCGCGCCGACGAAAACATCCCACATCGGATTGACTTCCCAAACCAAATTCCCGCCTACGGAGACCTGCCCGACGTTTACCGTATACTCATCGGTCCAATCAACTTTTTCCGATCCCGTGGCGAATCCCGCCGAAGCGAAAAGTTCGTATCCGGAAAGCAAGCTCATCAATTCCGTTTTTTGTTTCCATGAGTATTGCACGTTTACACCGCACAAGTCGATTTTGTCCAACTCATCGTAGTCTTTGACAACATCGTCCAACGCCATCGCATAAAACGCTTCGACGGAAACGGCCTTATCGGAAGACGACGGCGAAGTGTCCCACGCCTGCTCCATGCGCTTGTGGCGAGGCGGAGCCCACGGCGAATCGCTTGACGAAGCTTCATCCGCAACGGTTTGCCGTTCGGGAACGGCGATTCCGGAGCGGCGATTTAAATCACGCTCCCATTCCGCCAGATAGCTTGAATAGTTCTTTTGATACGAAGCGCTGTCTTGTGCGTTCAGATCGAGAACCGGAACGGCACTTAAAACAACGGCTGAGATTAATAATTTCTTAGTCATAGGTTTTGGTGTGTCAGATAAGTTATGGGTTATGGTGAAAGTCCTCAGAAGCGCATGCGGAAGCCGACGTTCGCACTGTGATTTACGGAAGAATCCGTTCCCGCGTTGAACGAATAGCCGCCGTAGATGCTCGCATTTTCGGAAATTCCGACATCAATCGTCGGGCCCGCGGAGAACATATCCGAGGGCATTGCGTTTACCGTCATCGTCGGGAAATCACCTTTCACCTTAACATCCACTTCCTCTCCGAGGAAATCGTGGCTATAGGCAACATCCGCCCCGAATCGGCACTTATAGTCCGCGATGGTGACCGACCACGAGAATCCGCATCCGACGCGTGCACGCAGGCTGTTCCCGTAAAACGAATCCACGTTCCACAGTGCCCCTGCCCCTTCTTCTTCAAAGTCATCGACATAGGTATACATATACGCCAAACCGACATATGGCGTTGCAAAAACGGTGTCCGTCAACGGAATCAGACCTCCCGCTTCGACAAATCCGCCAAGATTCCAAGTCGTGGCATCCCCCAAAGGATTTCCCCAAACAGTCTTGCGCTTAATATCAAACGCCCCGGAACCGATTTGCGCTCCAGCATTCAAGTAGAACCGATCCGCAAGAGTTTTACCGAAAAATCCGGTAAATCGCATATCGGACATTTCGAGTTTTCCGCCTCCGTTATGAATCTTTGCATCACCGAAATCCACGCCCACGGCCAAACCGACCATTGTCTTGGAATCAAGCTTATAGTCAGTTCCGGCAAAGAACCCGATCGTATCAAAGTCAAACGTCGGCGAGTCAAAATCATCATCATCGTTATCGACGCTATTTCCCTGAAGATGGAAGAAGAACTCGTATTTTTTTCCGGGAGCATAACCGTCATAGCGACGTTGTTCCAATCGATTTGCAATGCTTCGAATATCGGAATGGAACGATTCCGTTGTCATAGAGACCATTGCGGCATAGTGAATCGGAAGAATATTCATCACCATTTCTCCGGCTTTTTCCGGATCCGTCAAAACGGCATTCGCCAACGGATCGTCTCCCCCCATTCCGGAAATTTCATCCATTGTTTTCAGCCCCGGGGTCAAATCCAACCGGACCTCGCTCAAAACAATTTCCGCCGCCGCGCGAAGCTCGTCGGGAACAGCAACGCGCGAACTCAATGCGCTCGCATTACGGACAACCTGAACGCTCAACCCGTTGTCCGTGTACATCACAACCGCATACTGCCGCGCGAGAGTGCTCACCGAGGCTTCTTCCTCCAAAAGCACTTTAAGGTCTTTGTCTCCTTCGATTTTTCCGCCTTCCACGATGACCACGCGTTCGCCGTTTTCCAGGCGGGAAGAGTTCACGCCGCCGACTCGCGAATACTCACTCGATTTGTCACCTCGAATTACCAACTTCGAGTTCGCATCAAGCACCAAAACGGCTCCGTCCGCCAAAGATACTTTTTCCTGTTTATCCGCGTTTAGCGACAGGGTTCCGGACAACGCGACCGTTGTATCGGAATTTTCGACCGTCACGTTTCCACGAAGAGTCGCCGCCGTCGAAACGTTCAAATCTCCGACCGTGATCGTCTTTTTAAACTCAACCGTTCCCGCCTGGATATTAATTGTCCCCGGACCGGTAACGTTCCCTCCGAAAGTTTTTTCGCCTCCAAGAATGTCCAACGTTCCGCCGACTTCATACGTTCCCTGACTTAAATAAGCATCTTCCGTTACGGTAAACGTCCCTCCGATAACCGTTTTTCCAGCATGGCTCCGTGCATCACCGCTAAATGTAACATCGTAGTTCGCATCGACTTCCCCGTTCCCGGAAATTGTCCCGCTGAATTCCGTCAAATCTTCACCGAACACTGCCAAGTCTTTCCGCCCGAGCTGATATGCACCGTCTCCGTTTTCCTGAGAAATCTGATATTCCTCCCCGATAGAGGTGTCTTTGATCGTAATCGTTCCGTCTCCTTGCGAAAGGAAGAGCTCGTAGTTCCCATAGCGATATGAGGTGTCGAAGTATCCGTCTCCGCTCAACGCTCCGTCCCAAAGCTTCAGAGTATATTTTTTCGGAGAAAATCCATCGTCGAACTCAAACTTCAAAACCACGGTGTTGTTCAGTTCGATTCCGTTCGATACCAACGCCGTGGCACCGTCCTTTCCGGTAATCAAAATATTCAGGACGGATTTCTCTTTTTGAGCCGTTTTGCTAACCAGGACTTCATCCATATATCCGTCTTCCCACACGCCGACGTATTCGTCGTACTCAAAAGAATTCCCCAACGAAAGCTTTCCTTCCACACGGGAGCCCTCCGCGAGCATTACGTCCACGTAGCTACAAATGCTCACTTCGTCTCCATAACTCGAACGCATCGTTCCGTAGTTATTAATTTGCAAATTTTTGGTTAAATTTTCGAAACGGGAAAAAGGCTGTTCCTGATACGACTCAAACCAAAATGACATATTATTGAACTCAAGAATGCCATGGTTTTCCAAAATCGCCTCCATTGAGTTCCCGGAAATATAGAGAAAATCGTAATCAATCCCGGAAGCACTTATCTCGCCATAATTTTCAACTTTCATCTTGGCATTTCCGTATCCGGATTCAAAACAAATCCCCTCTCCATTTATTTTTCCGGTAACGGTGTTCACCACCCTCCCGTTTTCACTAAGACAAATTTCCTTGCCTGCATATACGTCCTCTCCGATGACTCCGGAATTTTCCAAATAAGCGTTGTCGTAAAGATACATATAGACATCACTAATTTTTCCGCCTTCCTCATTGACGACTTTTGCATTTTCATAGAAATAGAGGTTGACGGTGGTCCCATAATAGGAATTCGTGAGAGTTTTCGCCGAAACCGTTCCCGAATTTAAAAGTTGCGCGTTGTTACGAAAATAAACCTCAAATTGAGGCGGTTGACCGGAATGCTGGTGAATTGTCCCATCCGGATCAGTTTCCTTTCCCCACGACGACGTCGTCGATGACGAAAAATTGAGCGTTCCCGTATTCATCAGCTTGGAATTGTCGGAAAAGGCAACCAATAGTTCGTGATATAAGTATTCCTGCCTCCCGACGCTTCCTTCGATTTTTCCCGTCCAATCTTCCATCGTCTTTTCACCGTGATACTGTAAATTCGCAGTTCCTTCATTTTTGAAAACAGCGCTTCCGGAAAGTGCAAAAACAGTATCGAAAGACAGGTATTCCGTCGTATAAATCGTCGTTAAACCGTTTTCATCCGGAAACGTATTAACTTCGCGATCTTCCCAAATAAGAAACGCCTTCTTATTGGCATCCCATTTCAGAGACACACCATATTTAATTGCCCATTCCGAGTAAAATTTTGATCCGAAACTTTGGGAATCGGCACCCCAAACCGTGTTTCCGACATAGGTCGTGACACCGGTATTCGTTTTTGTTCCGGAACTCTGCCGGTATGCGGAAACCGTATCCGCGTGCAATGCTCCGGCAAGTCCGAAAGACAATCCGGCCGCGACAAAAAACAGTTTTGAAGTAATAATTGAGGATAGTTTTTTCATAAGGAATCAGAATTTGAAGGTGAATCGAAATTAGAGATCATGCTACGAGCGCGAAAACGCCCGTAGCTTTTTTATAAAAGAACCTCAGAAGCGCATGCGGAAGCCGACGTTCGCACTGTGATTTACGGAAGAATCCGTTCCCGCGTTGAACGAATAGCCGCCGTAGATGCTTGCGCTCGACGAGATATCCACGTTGAAGCTCGGTCCGATCGAGAACATATCTTCCGGCAACGCTTTCGCCGTTTCCGTGATTGATGAGCCGTCTTGCGTCGTCACGTCGATATCGACTTCGTCGCCGAGGAAATCGTGCGAATACGCCACATCCAAACCCAAGCGCCAGACTGCGCCGGATGCCGCAAATCCCCACGAGAATCCGCAACCGAGACGCGCTCGCAGGCTGTCGCCGGAAATCGCATCCGCGTCAAACGCTTTATCGCTTCCGCTTTCCGTAAACGCGTCCGCCTGCGTATGCATGTAGGCGAGTCCGATATACGGTGTCGCATAGATTTTCTTCGCTTCGGAAAGCGTGATGAGCGTTCCCGCGTCGGCAAAAAGCCCGGCACTCCAGCCGGTCGTATCGCCGCTTGCGTTCCCGTAATCGGTGTTGCGCTTGATGTCGTGGCTCGCATAGCCGAGTTGCGCGCCCGCGTTGACGAAGTAGTTTTCAATCGCCTTCCCGGCAAACCCGGTAATACGAAAGTCGGTCGATTCGATTTTGCCGCCGCCGTTGTGCACCTTCGCTTCGCCAGTACTCGCCCCGAGAGCCACGCCGAGTATCGTGTTTTGGTCGAGCTTGCAATCTGCGCCCGCAAGGAGTCCCGTTGTGTCGAAATCAAACGTCGGCGCATCCGGTGCCGTATCGTTTTCAACGGAGCTTGTTTGCAACTGAGCAAAGAACTCCCATTGGGCGTTTTTCGAGAAACGGTCGTGGCGGCGTTGTTCCAAACGCGCGGAAATGCTGCGCACGTCGGAGTTAAACGATTCCACGGGCATGGCGACCATTGCCGCGTAACTCTTCGGTGAAAGCCGGTCGAGAATTGCACGTGCCGTTCCCGCGTCATTAGCAAGAATCGCATTCAGAAGCGGATCGTTTCCGCCGGAAAGGCTGCCCAGATTTGCCGCGCTGACAAAGCCGGATGCAAGGTTGCCCAACGCCGCATTCGCATCGGACAACGCCCAATCGACAAAACTTGCCGAAAGCTCGCTCGTATCAATTCCGTCCGTCAGCGCAGAGGCATTTTTCACAACTTGGACAGAAAGCCCGCCGCTTGATTCATCATAGACCACGGCGTAGTTTTGTGCGTAAGCCGCGAGATCCGAATCCGTATTCAGGAATGCAACAACGTCGCCGGAAACTGCTCCGCCTTCAAAAATCGTGACGCGTTCCCCGTTTTCCAACGTTTCAATTTGAACCGAAGCCGCACGCACAAACGACGAGCCGCCGTTCCCGACAAGATCAAGCTTCGCCGATGACGCAAGTGCTACTTTTCCGCCGCCGAGCGCAACCTTTTCTCCTTTATCGACATTAAGCACCAGTGTTCCCGCGAGCGAAATCTTCGCATCCGCGCCGTGCGTCATGCTTACGCTCCCGCGAAGCGTCGCTCCGTTTTCAACGGAAAGCGTTTTCACGCCAACCGATTGAGCAAACGAAACGTCTGAACCGGAAGCAAGTGAAAGTTCGCCGTTCCCGCTCGTCGCATTCACGAATGTCCGCGAACCTTTCAAAACAAGTGTTCCCGCAACGTCAAACACCCCCGCACCGAGTTTTGCATCTTCGGTAATCGTAAATGTTCCCGCCGTGATATTCGTCGTTCCCGCATGCGCACTCGCGTCGCCGGAGAAAGTCAGCGTTCCCGACGAGTTCAAGCTTCCCGCGCCGGAAACCGTTCCTGAAAATGCCGTCAGCGAAGCATCAAAAATCCCGACGTATTCTTCCGTCTTTAGATTTACGATTTGTTCAAGTCCCTTGATGATAATTGTTTTGTTGTCGATACCGAAAATCGTCAGCGCATTGTTCTCCGTCGAGAAATCCCACAGTTCGCTGTCGTAAGCCACCCCGTCAACCAAGAGTGAGATGTTACTTCCTTTTGTTAACGAATCCAGACCCGAAACGCTCGCGTCATCCGTCCACGTCATCACGGAAAAACTCGTGTCCTCGTCAAACGATCCTGCGTAATCAATGACGAATTTTGCCGTTCCGGAAAGCGTGATGCTTCCATTGTCAGTGACAGAAACAGAAGAAACGGAATCACCTGCTACGGCAAAATGAAGCTCGGCATTTTCGCCAAGTGCGAGCGAACCGCTATCACCGAGCGTCAGCACTTTTCCGTTGATGATTTCCAAGACGGAATTCACCATTACTGTTAATTCTGCTCCTCCGGAAATGCTTGCATTCGTATAAATTTTTGCGCTTCCCGATATCCTGAAACTGTCTTCTGATGATGTCATCGAAAAGCCTTCGATTTTCCCGTCCGCTAAAAACACGTTTTTTACCGTTCGGGCTTCAGAAATATCAATTACCCCTGTCGTGCCTCGAAAATCCACTCCGTTCAAATCTGCGCCTACGAAAACCGTATCCTTCAATATTGTCGAACCATAGTCATCCAATGAATTAAATAACGTATAGTTCATCGTCGCCCCACTAAAGTCCGCGCCCGTCAAATCTGCGCCACAGAAATACGTACTAGATATCGTCGCCCCACTAAAGTCCGCGCCCGTCAAATCTACGCTATAGAACCCCGAACTACCGCTAATTACAGCATCTTTGAAAACCACATTCTCCAACGAAGAAGAGCTAAAATTACACATCCACAATGTCGCACCACTAAAGTCGGCGCCCGTTAAATCTGCATTCCAGACGCGTACCCATTCGCCATGACTACCTAGTGTTGCGTTTTTGAAAACCGCATCCTTCAATATCGACCCGTCACAAAAATCTGTGCCAATTATCGCCGCGTCACTAAAGTCCGATCTCGTTAAGTCTACTCCCTCGAAATAACAAAGCTCCAAATAGGATCTTACCCAAGACGAATTCACCAAATCACGCCCGATGAAGCCTTCATCGCAAATCGATTGCCCGTCGTAATTTTCGTTATCCGCGAGCAACGTCGTTCCCGTAGCTACAAACGCAAAAAGTGTTAAAAGAGAAAGTTTCGTTTTCATAGATACACAGAAAAAATAGGCTGAACAAAATCCGCTTCCGTGACTGTAGGCAGTATGTCACACAAAAAAAAATAAATACATCTCTGCCACTATGTTTCCACGCAAAGGAGAGCGACTACTTCTTCTGCCCCCAAATTTTATAAACGTAGTTAATGACAAATATAGAATAATCAACTCGTTCGGTTAGAAGACGCTGTACAAGTCTGTTCAAATCTTCGGAACTAGGGAAATATTCCCTTGTGAAAACTTGGCTACTATCCGTGCAAAAAGGAGCAAATCCACCCTTTAAGCACACAAGAAAATCCCTGATTTCATTCGAATTCTTTTTGCTTACCAATATTGCTAACTTTTCCGCAGAAGCGGAAACATACGCCTCCAAACCGTTGCAAGCGACAAACTTAACGATGTCGTCATTTTTCGATGGGTCCTTGAATAATTCGTCAAACATTTTTTATCCTTGTTGTTAGATTGTTAATTGTCGTGCATTCGGACGCATGGTAGGGGAGGAACTAGCGAAACCTCAAATACCGCAACAAGACTTTGCGCAAGGTTAAGCCGTCGATTTGGAAAATTTGTTTCTAAATCTTTTGACTTTGCGCAATGTCCCAAAGCACGCAAACGTCAGAGAGATTCAATTTATCGATGCCCAAAAAGGTGCTCGAGGTGTATCGCTCGTGTCAGAGCATGAAGAATTTTACGGCGTTTGCGCGGATTGCGGTGATAGAGAAGTTAAATCGGGATTTCGGGTTTAAATTGGAGGCGGAAAGTGTGGACTTTTCGCAGGGGAAGCGCACGGACCTAATGAATCCGGAAACGAAAAAACGAAAATTACCGGAGCTGCGACGGCAGGCGGCATTCGCCCGCCAAAAGAAAAAACTTTCGAAGTAGCCTCTCGCAAAGCGCACAGAGATACGCAGAGGCTTTTTTTTTTAAAAGGAAAGAAAAGCCTTCCCTCTCAAAAACTTGGCGAACTCTGCGCTCTCCGCGAGAAACAAAATCCTCTCGCAAAGATCGCAAGGAAACGCAGAGTCTTTTTTTAAAAGGAAAGAAAACCTTCCCGTTCAAAAACTTGGCGAACTCCGCGCTCTCCGCCGGAGAGGCAAAACGCGCTCGCGGGAACGCCGTGTAAAAACCCCGGAATATTTGCGCTAAAAATACGGCCGCAGGGATTTGTTTGCGCGAGCGCTTCCCTTTTCCTTTCCGGAGAAATCATTTTCTCGTTTCTAAATTTCATCGAAAAGCGTATCGTTGACGGCAATAATTTTTTCTCATGGAATACGAAGCAGTCATCGGCCTGGAAATTCACGTTCAGCTCAAAGCCAAGAGCAAAGTTTTTGCGGGAACGCCCGCAGGATTCGGCGAACCGCCGAACAAGCTGATCGACCCGACCGTGCTCGCGCTTCCGGGGGCACTTCCCGTGCTCAACCGTGAATCCGTGGAAAAATCCATGAAATTCGGGCTGATGATCGACGCAAAAATGCCGCAGATTTCCCGTTGGTCGCGCAAGAATTACTTTTATCCGGACAGCCCGAAAAATTACCAAATCACACAGCTCGCCGAAGAAGCCATCGTCGGTCCCGGTGAAGTCGAAATCGAACTTCCCGGTCCTTCCCGCAACGTGATGGGCGAACACAAAAAAATTCGCATCAACCACGCGCACCTGGAAGAAGACGTCGGCAAACTCACGCACGGCGGCACGACTTCGCTCGTCGATTACAACCGTGCGGGAACGACGCTGCTCGAAATCGTCACGGAGCCCGATATGCACTCCGCCGAAGAAGCCGTTGCGCTTCTGAACGCGCTTCGCATGATTTTGAACGCCGCCGGGCTTTCCGATTGCGATATGGAAAAAGGTCAGCTGCGTTGCGATGCGAACGTTTCCGTGCGTCCGGCGGGAACGAACGAACTGCGCACGCGCACCGAAATGAAAAACGTCAACTCGCTCACGGGCGTGCGCAACTGCATCAATTTTGAAATCAAACGCCAGATTCGCGCCTACGAAAACGGCGAAAAAATCGTTCAGGAAACACGCGGCTGGAACGCCGAAACCGGGCACACCTACTCGATGCGCTCGAAGGAAAACGCGCACGACTACCGCTATTTCCCCGATCCGGACCTGATGCCGGTGAAAATCGACGACGCGTGGCTCGCGCGCCTCAGCGCCGACTTGCCGGAAAAGCCGTTCGACCGCCAACGCCGCTACATGGCGGATTTCGGCTTGCCCTACACGATTACGTCGGTGCTCATTCCCGACCGCGCGCTTTGCGATTTTTTTGAAAAATCCGTCGCCGCGTTCCCGAAAGCACCGCAGCAAACGGCAAATCTTATCGTAAACGAAATTCTGCGCGAAATCGCCGCCGCGGGAACGGAAGCGACGATTGCCGACAGCAAAATTTCACCGGAATCGCTCGCCGGGCTCGTCGAAGCCGTCGAAGCGGGAACGATTTCCAAACAACAGGCGAAGGAAGTTTTCGCCGAGATGTGGAATTCCGGAAAATCCGCCGCCGACATCATCAAGGAAAAAGGCTTGGCGCAGAGTTCCGATTCCGGCGAGCTCGAAGCCATGATTTCCGCCGTGATTTCCGACCCGAAAAACGCGGATGCCGTCGCCTCGTTCAAGGGCGGGAACGAAAAAGTCATCAACGTCCTCAAAGGTCAGGTCATGAAAGCGTCCCGCGGAAAAGCCAATCCCGCGAAAGTCGACGAAATTATGCGCAAACTTTTGGCGTAAGATTTTTCCGAAAAAAAAATCAAAAAAATCCCTCGAAGCCCGCAACGGCTTCGGGGGATTTTTCTTTTCTCGCGGGAACGCATGTCGAAAGTCGTTGTTTCATTGCGCCGCGCGTGCGTTTTCGGAGCAAAGATGTCGTTCCCGCGGCGCGGTTTCGGGTTT
>CAZPYE010000051.1:0-12234 GCA_964590115.1 uncultured Enterobacteriaceae bacterium | reverse complement strand
AAGAGAACGTCGTGTATTAATCTTATTTGGGAGCAACGCCTACCGTCTTACGCGCGCCCTTGCGGGTGCGGGCGTTCGTTTTCGTGCGCTGACCGCGAACCGGAAGACCGCGGAAGTGGCGAAGTCCGCGATAGGACTTGATTGATTGGAGGCGCTTGAGGTTCGAGCCGATTTCACGACGAAGATCCCCTTCGCATTTGTAACCGCGTTCGACAATGTAATTGACGATTTTATTGAGCTGCTCTTCCGTCAACTTATCGGAACGGAGCGCAGGATCAAGACCGAGCGCATTAACGATCTCGGTCGCGCGAGTCGGACCGATCCCGTAAATGTAACGCAGCGCATATTCGACGCGTTTGTTATTGGGAATGTCTACACCAAGGATGCGTGGCATTTTCTTTTACTCTTGTTATGTTTGTTTGAAAGGGAAAAGCTCGGCAGTATGTCAAAGCTTCTCGTAAATGGAAAGTCTTTTTTCTACGATTGATAAAAAAAAATTAGGAAAGAACGGTCAGCACTTCGGGATCGCCCTCCGTAACGAGAATCGTGTGCTCGTAGTGAGCAGCGGGTTTCCCGTCGCGGGTGGTAATTGTCCATCCGTCGGCTTCGGTTTTGATAAAACGGGAGCCGAGACAAATCATCGGTTCGATGGCGAGCGTCATCCCGGGGCGAAGTTTTGTCTTCCCTTCTCCTCGGGAATAATAGTTCGGCACCTGCGGGTCTTCGTGCATAGAGCGCCCGACCCCGTGTCCGCAAAATTCGTGAACGATGCCGTAGCCGTGCGGTTTAACGAAGCGCTCGACGGCCCGGGAAATATCGCAAACTCGATTCCCGGCGCGGGCGGCGGCAATACCGGCATAAAGTGCGCCCTCCGTTACCTCGCAAAGTTTGCGAACTTCGGCGGAAACGTTACCGACAAGTACCGTTCGGGTATTATCTCCGACGAAGCCGTTGTATGTCGTAACGACATCGAGAGAAACGATATCCCCATCGTGAATTACACGATCGAGAGTCCCTATTCCGTGAATTACTTCTTCGTTAACGGACACGCAAATATAGCGCGGGAACGCAGGAATACTCGAAGCGGGCTTGTAATTGATGCACGGACTCGTACACCCCAGCTCGTCCATCGTCTTCTTTGCGAACCGATCTATATCATAAGCCGTTACGCCTTCGGAAACGAACTTACAGGTCCGGTCGAGGACTTCCGCCGCGATGCGACACGCCTCGCGCATTTTCACAAGCTCTTCCGGAGAATACGGCTTCATGGCTGTGCTGATCTATATGAAAGAACAAAAACGGATTCTCTTATATCAATTCGCGAATGTCGTAATCCCGAAAGCGATAAATCCGAGAACAAAAATCGTAAGCAGTACGTAAGTCAGGCGCCCCAATCCGGAAGGCTGTCCGATATCCGCAATACGACGCGACTGCGCAGACTGCGGAACGGAGACTCCTCCGATTCGGGATTTTTTCAGAAATCCGTCATAATGACGTTGCAAAAGCAGTGTTTCAACCTGTCGCATCGTGTCAAGAACAACACCGACCGTAATCAGTCCGCTCGTGCCTCCGATAACACGCGCAAGGCGGGGATAAAAATCGAAGCTGAAAATAAAGAGATCCGGCAACAATGCGATGATGACAAGGAATACGCCTCCGGCGAAGGTCAGTCGATTCATAACGAATTCGAGATAGTGCGCCGTATGTTCTCCGGGACGCACACCCGGAATATACCCGTTATTCTTTTTCAGGTCATCAGCAACCTGTATCGGCTTGAACATCACTGATACCCAGAAATAACTGAAAATGAACACCAACGCCCCCATTACGATATAATAGGTAAGACGCCCGGGTTGGAATTGCTCGGGAACGCCGAGCAGGAAAGAGAGCGCCGGCTTGGTGGCAAGCCACCCGAGAGGCATCGCGAGGAAGGAAATAATGGCTCCGGCAAAAATGACCGGCATAACCCCGGCATAGTTGACCTTCAACGGAAGATAGACGCTCTGCCCGTTAAACACCTTGCGCCCGACAACCCGCTTTGCATACTGCACCGGAATTTTTCGCACGGCCTGGGTAATCGCGACAAGTGCCGCCGTTCCCGCAACAAACAGGAGAATCATCCCGAGGAGGTGCTCCAAGCCGTTTTCCGTCGCTCCGTCTCCGGCTACCGGTCCGGCCAAAAGCGCGACAAATGAGGAAAGAGCCTGCGGAATATCCGCAACGATCCCGAGGACAATAAGAATGGAGGCTCCGTTTCCGATCCCGCGTTGGGTAATCTGCTCTCCGAGCCAAAGCATTATCACGGCCCCGGCGGTAAGAATCAGCGTTCCCATCATCGTAAAGAGGGTTTTATTGATAATGACCATCTCTCCGGTGAATCCCTGAACGCCGACCGCCTGCCCTACGGTAGCAGGATTACAAAACATCCCGACAATGATGAAAGCTTGCAGAAGTGCGATGGCTATCGTCATGTAGCGGGTGTATTGAGCGATCTTTTGTTGTCCGTTTTCTTCATTGCGCAGACGCGCCAAACTCGGCACGACGGCACCCATCAGCTGCATAATAATGGACGCACTGATGTAGGGCATAATTCCAAGAGCAAAGATAGCGCCCTTGAGCATCGCCCCGCCGGTAAACATATTATAGAGTCCGACAAGTCCTTCTCCGGTCTGCGGCAAGCTCTTAATAAAATCCGTCAAAACCGTCGGATCCAAGCCCGGAAGGGGAAGATTCCCTCCGATACGAGAAATAAACAGAAGCCCGAGGGTAACGATAATGCGATTCCGTAGTTCCGGAATCTTCCAGCAATTAATGAAGGCGGAAAACATTATAAAAATTCTCTATTTTATCGCGAATGTCGAAATTCCCTACCCGAGCGCGGGAACGGGAACTCGACATTCGGATGAATCGAAAAACCAAGCGTTACCGATTATTCGGCATCCGCTTTCAATTCGACAATCTTGCCGCCCGCAGCTTCAATCTTGGCCTTGGCGGAAGCAGAAAACTTTTGAGCGGAAACAGTCACGGCTCGGGAAATTTCACCATTGCCGAGCACCTTGACCAGGAGATCGGACTCACGAATGAGCCCGGCCTTAACAAGGGCGTTACGATCAATTTCCGTTCCTTCGCACTTGTCGATCTGGCTGAGATTGACAACGGCGAATTCAACACGATTAACGTTGTTAAATCCGCGATGCGGAAGCTTGCGGTAAAGCGGCATCTGACCGCCTTCAAATCCCGGACGAACGCCGCCGCCGGAACGAGCCTTCATCCCTTTATGTCCGCGACCGGACGTTTTACCGTGACCGCTGCTGCGACCACAGCCGAGGCGTTTGTGACGATGAGTCGAGCCTTCGATTTTCGGAAGAGTGTGAAGTTTCATGGATATGAAAAATTTTAAGAATTATTTAGATACAGCCAGCAGACAAAACCGCAGAAGCGCCTGCAGATTCGTCCGCCGAACGGGATTAAGAACGCGTTGCGCGAATCTGTTCGAGCGTGCGAAGTTTCAGCAAGCCGTCAAGCGTTGCCTTAACGAGAGCTCCGGGATTATTGGAACCGAGAGACTTGGAAAGGACATCCTTCACTCCGGCGACTTCGAGCACGGCACGAACACCGCCTCCGGCAATAACCCCCGTCCCGGGAGCCGCCGGACGAAGAAGGACTTCGCCGCCGTCATGAGTTCCGAGAACTTCGTGAGGAATCGTATTGTTGCGAAGACAAACCGGACGCAAAGCCTTATGAGCACGCTCCGTGCCTTTTCGAATCGCATCCGGAACTTCCTTCGCCTTGCCGTAACCGATACCGACATTGCCCTTCCCGTCACCGGAAACGACCAATGCGGCAAAGCTGAAACGACGTCCGCCCTTAACAACCTTTGCGCATCGATTGATGTGCACAACCTTGTCAAGATATTCGGGAGCATTCGGGTCTGCCGGAGCCGCATTGCGGGAGTTGCGGCGATCCGTGCGACGCCCGTCGCGACGCGGACCGCGCCCGCGGCGCTCCTGTGCCGGAGCTGCATTTTCAGCAGAAGTCTCCGCAGAGGGAACGACCGGAGTTTCAGTGTTTTCAGAAATTTCTTGTGACATTGGGCTTTTCCTTAGAATTGAAGTCCTGCTTCGCGAACGGCATCCGCGAACGCCTTAACGGTTCCGTGATAACGGCGACCGGCACGGTCAAAAACCACCGCAGAAACACCTGCGTTTTTCGCAGCTTCGCCGAAAATCTTACCGAATTCCGTTGCCCCTGCAACGTTCGGAAGAAGCTTCTTCTCACGCATGACCTTCTGCGTCGTGGACGCTCCGAGAAGCGTACGTCCGACAGAGTCGTCAATAATCTGGGCGTGAATGTGAAGATTCGTGAATTTCACGACAAGGCGAGGACGTTCGGACGAACCGACAACCGCCTTGCGGATACGCCAACGACGGCGCTGCAGAAGCTTATTCTTCTTTTCGATTTTATTCATTTTCAAGAAAATGTTAGGGATTACGCAGTCTTCTTGCCTTCCTTACGACGGACATATTCGCCGACGATACGGACACCCTTGCCCTTATACGGTTCTACCGGCTTAAAGGACTTGATGTCTGCAGCGACCTGCCCGACCATGTGTTTGTCGGCACCGGAAACTTCAATCTTGGTTCCGTCCGTAATCGCTACCTTAATCCCGGCGGGAATGGGGTAAATGATCGGATGAGACTGCCCGAGCGCGAGATCAAGCTTGTCTCCGGTAAGAACAGCCTTGAAGCCGACGCCCTGAATTTCGAGCTGCTTCTGGTAGCCGTCTTTTACGCCTTTAACCATGTTGTTGATGATCGCACGAACGGTGCCGTGCATCGCGCCGGCAAAGCGGGAATCGTTCGCGGGAACGACATGAACCGCATCGCCTTCGAGTGTAATTTTGACAGCCGTAGCGTCAAACGTTTTGGAAAGTTTTCCCTTGGCGCCTTCGACTTCGACGGTAGAACCGTTAACCGAGATTTTAACGCCTGCAGGAACCTGTACCGGGATTTTACCAATTCGACTCATAGTCTTTAATTATTCCTTACGGTGAAAGATGATTACCAAACCTGAGCGAGGACTTCGCCGCCGACCTTCTGCTGGCGGGCTTCAACGTCGCTAAGGATGCCTTTGGAGGTAGTGAGGATAGAAATCCCCATCCCGCCGATAACTTTCGGGATTTCGCCGTATCCGGTGTAGATTCGGCGTCCGGGCTTGGAAATACGATTAATTTCCGTGATTGCAGCCTTCTTGCCGTTGTACTTGAGAGTAATCTCAATCACGGGAAGACCGTTCTTTTCAATTTTCGCGAAATCGGAAATATAGCCGCATTCTTTCAAAATACGGGCAATACCTTCGCGAGAGGAACTCCACTGGGCAGAAACGGACGTCAAAGTCGCGTTGCTGCCGTTGCGGATAATGGTGAGAAAATCACCCAAGGTGTCGTGAGTTGCCATAACGATTGTTTCCTATGCTGGGAGATTACCAGGATGCTTTTGTGATTCCCGGGATCTTGCCGTTAGACGCGAGTTCGCGGAACGTGATACGGGAAAGACCGAACTTTCCGATGTAAGCACGCGGACGACCGGAAATCGCGCAACGATTGCGCAAACGAATCTTTGAAGAATTACGCGGCAGCGAGTCAAGATCGCGCTGTGCTTTGTAAAAATCTTCGTCGTTCGTATCCGGATTGGCGATAATCGCTTTCAGCGCGGCACGCTTTGCCGCATATTTCGCGACGAGGCGCTGACGCTTCAAATTCTTTTCGATAGCAGACTTTTTTGCCATAACTTCTGTTTGTTAAAGTGTGTTCAGTTGTTAGGCGGCAGCCGTTTCGGCAGCGACCTTGGCGGAAGACTTGCGGAACGGCATACCGAGAAGGCGAAGAAGTTCGCGCCCCTCGTCGTCCGTTTGAGCCGTCGTAACAATCGTGATATCGAGACCGATATTCTGACGTTGAGAACCGTCTCCCTGCGTTTCCGGGAAAATCGTGTGGTCGGCGATACCGAGGGAGTAGTTCCCCTTGCCGTCGAAACGATTCGAAACACCGCGGAAGTCGCGGATCATCGGAAGTGCGACGTAAATCAGGCGGGCGAGGAATTCGTACATGGCGGCACCGCGAAGCGTAACCATTACGCCAAGGGGCATTCCCTGACGCACCTTAAAGTTCGAAACGCTCTTACGCGCGTGGGTAACGACAGGTTTCTGTCCGGCGATTTTCGAAATTTCCTTCAAAATTTCCGCCTGGAGATTTTTGTCCGTATCCGCACGATAGGCCGAGTTGATGACGACCTTCGTCAATGCGGGAACCTGATGCGGGTTCGTAACACCGAGCTTCTTCTTGAGTTCGGGCACGACCTGTTCCTGGTAAAGTTTCTTTAAAACCGGTGTGTGCATATTCAGCTTCTCTCTGGATAAGTGTTCCTACGGGAACGTTGCTTATTTCTTCTTAGCGTCGAACTTCGAAGCGAGCATAACGTTCGAAGCATGAATCGGAGCTTCCTTCTCAATGATGCCGCCTTCAATGCCCGCCTGTTCATTAGCGGCAGTGTGACGTTTCACAAGATTGAGCCCTTCGACGATAACCCGTCCCGTCGAGGGAAGGGTTTTAAGAATCTTTCCGCGCTTCCCCTTTTCGGAGCCTGCGATAACGACGACTTCGTCGTCTTTTTTAAGATTTTGTTTAGCCATATTACAGAACCTCCGGAGCGAGGGAAACGATTTTCATAAATTTCTGGCGAAGTTCGCGCGCGACCGGCCCGAAAATACGGGTTCCGCGCGGATTGCCGTTCCCGTCGAGAATAACGACGGCATTGGAGTCAAAACGCAAATAGCTTCCGTCCGGACGGCGAATCGGAGCTTTGGTGCGCACGACGACAGCCTTGACAACGGAGCCTTTTTTGACGGCGTCAGGGGCACTCGGAATAGAGTCCTTGACGGCGCAAACGATAATATCCCCGACGGAAGCCGTATCCGTAATCTGACCAAGGCGGCGGATCATCTCAACTTCCTTGGCGCCGGTGTTATCGGCGACATCCAAACGAGATTTCAATTGTACCATTTTATATTTGCCTCTCTATTGATGTTCTCTTAGACGGCGGCCTGCCCGATGATTTTTGCGGCTTCGATAACGCGAACGACACGGAAGCGTTTAAGCTTGGAGATCGGACGCGTTTCCATGATTTCCACCTTGTCGCCGACGTTGCACTCGCTCTTTTCGTCATGAGCGTGAATAACCGTCTTGCTCTTAATTTCCTTGCGGAAAATCGGGTGCGGCATCTTATAGAAGTAGGTAACCTTAACGCTCTTTTCGCCGGTCTTGCTCGTGACAACACCGGTGAGCGTTTTACGGGATGAACGATTCTGTTCTTCAGACATTGTTTTATCCTAAATGCGGAATGTTAACGAGCGGCGCGTTTTTCACGAGCGACGGTTTCGAGGCGCGCGATTTCACGACGAAGCGTGCGAATGCGTGCCGGATTATCGACCTGCCCCGTATTCTTGCGGAGACGCAAGGAAAGGAGTTCTTCACGGTCGCTGCGGAGCGTCTTTGAAAGTTCTTCCGGTGTCATTTCGCGAATGGCGGAAGCGTTGTTTTTATTTGCACTCATAGCGGAAAAGTTTCGAATAAATAGACTTTTTTATCAGGAATCAATACTTTTCGAGCTGCTCCTTGCTGACAAAGCGGCAATGAATCGGGAGCTTCGTGTCCGCGAGACGCATTGCTTCACGAGCAGCAGACAGCGGAACACCGGAGACCTCAAAAAGCATCGTTCCGGGACGGATAACTGCGCACCAGTATTCGACATTCCCCTTACCGGATCCCATTCGGACTTCTGCAGGTTTCTTGGTAACCGGCTTGTGCGGGAATACACGCATCCACATTTTCCCCTTACGCTTGAGCGAGCGGGAAATAGCGACACGAGCGGCTTCGAGCTGAGCTGCCGTCATGCGGCAACGTTCCAAAGCCTGAATACCGAATTCCCCGAACGCGAGTTGGTTGCAGGAAGTGGCATTCCCGTAAATGCGACCTTTTTGGACTTTGCGATATTTTGTGCGAGAGGGTTGAATATTAGCCATAATTTATATGTCCTTCTCTTAATTTTCAATTAGATTTCGGGCTCTTTCGTGCAAATCCAGCACTTAATCCCGAGCTTGCCGTAAACGGTATGTGCTTCAGCGAAACCGTAATCGATGTTCGCACGCAACGTATGCAAGGGCACACGTCCGACACGGGAGGACTCCACGCGAGCGATTTCCGCACCGCCGAGACGTCCGGCGACGCGAAGACGAATTCCGTCCGCGCCTGCGCTCATCGTGCTCTGCACCGCCTTCTTCATCGCGCGGCGGAAAGAAACGCGGCGCTCAAGCTGGAGAGCGATGTTTTCCGCAACCAACTGTGCAACGAGATCCGGCTTTTTAATTTCCTGGATGTCGAGAATAACTTCGCGTCCGGCAATCCTTTCAATATCCTCGCGGAGCTTTTCGAGCTCCCCGCCTTTGCGCCCGATGACGACACCCGGGCGAGCCGAGTAGATTTTAACGCGAATGCGAGAACCCGCACGCTCAATGAAGATTGTCGGAACGCCGGCCTGACGAAGCTTTTCGTGGAGGAATTTACGAATTGCGTAGTCGTTTTTCAGAAATTCCGGGAACGTTTTCTTATCCGCATACCAACGGGAGTCCCAGTTGCGGCGGACTGCAAGGCGAAAGCCGATCGGATTTGTTTTTTGACCCATAATCGAAAATATTCGGAGGTTATTGTTTGTCGCTCAAAACGATGGTGATGTGGCTCGTCGACTTGCGAATCGGATGAGCACTACCCTTCGCGGCAGGACGGAAGCGTTTCAAAACCGGCCCCTGGTTAACGATGGCGACGGAAATGACGAGGTCCTTAGCGGAGAGATTATTGTTGTTTTCCGCGTTCGCAATCGCGCTGTTAAGCGTCTTCAAGAGAAGACGTGCCGATTTGCGCGGAATGAAGCGGAGGAGGTCCGCCGCCTGAAGTGCGGGAAGACCTTGAATTTGGCGGGCCACGTCACGCACTTTCTGGGGCGTCATACGGGCGAACTTTGTGATGGCTTTAACTTCCATTGTCCGGAATTAGCTAAAATTAAATGGTTTTCAGTTTGACCGTATCTCCGGTCTGAATCGTTTGATTATTTTCAAGAAAAGTGATCAGGGCGACAGATTGTTCCCGGTCCGCCGCAACGATGATGATTTCTGCGACGAGGTCTAATCCGCGTTCAACGCGGCAACGTGCCCCCGTGCAAAAATCTTTATCGTAACCGGCATCGACGAGAATCACATCAGCCGAGGTCCCGGCGAAAACGGAAGACACCGCTGCTCCGTTTGACTCGGAAATCGAGACATCGAAGCCCTCGGCGTTCAATCCGCCCGTGTTGCCCGAAAGCATAGCCGAGCACACAAGAGCGGAAAGAACCGTTGCCGTGAAACCTTTGATCATTGTCGGAATTAGACAGCCTTCTTCGTCGGAGCCGTATGGTGCTTGAAGGAACGCGTCGGCGCAAATTCGCCGAGCTTGTGTCCGACCATATTTTCCGTGATATAAACCGGCAGGAACTGTTTTCCGTTGTGAACGTTGAGATTAAGCCCGACGAAGTCCGGCGTAATCGTCGAACGGCGCGACCAAGTCTTAATGGGCTTGTGATCGCCGCTCTTCTGAGCGGCCAACACTTTGTCCATCAAGGACGGTTCGACATAGTAGCCTTTTTTAATTGAACGTGCCATTGTCTATTAGCCCTTCTTAACTTTGCGCCCGTTACGACGAACAATAATATGAACGTTCGAGGGCTTGGATTTGATGCGGGTCGGGAAGCCCTTCGCGAGCTGTCCCCACGGGGAGCTGAGATGCTGACGACCGCCGCCGCCTTTGGATTTACCCTGCCCGCCACCGTTCGGGTGGTCGACCGGATTCATCACCATACCGCGAACACGGGGACGACGACCGAGCCAACGATTGCGCCCGGCCTTACCCAACGAGCGGTTCTGGTGTTCGGAATTTCCGACCTTTCCGACTGTTGCTCGGCAGTTTGCATTGAGATAGCGTTGTTCACCGGAGGGCATCTTAATGATGGCGAGATCGCCTTCGATACCGAGAAGCTGAGCCGCATTCCCGGCAGAACGTGCGATACGGGCGCCCTGCCCGGGCTCCATTTCAATTGCGTGAATATCCGTTGCCGGCGGGAGATAGCGCAACTTCACGGAAATCCCCGGCGTAAATTCTTCGACCGTTCCCGATGCGGAAACAACCCGGTCGCCGACATTCAAGCCGTTGGGAGCGAGGATGTAAGCCTTTTCTCCGTCCGTATATTCGATCAAAGCGATGTTTGCCGAACGATTCGGATCGTATTCAAGAGCGAGAACAGTCGCGGGGACGTCAAGCTTCGCACGACGGAAGTCGATACGACGATACAGCTTCTTGTGTCCTCCGCCGCGACGACGCGACGTGATACGACCGTAGCAGTTGCGACCCTTCGGGTTGTGGATGGACTCCACAAGATCCTTCTCCGGACGCTTTTTGGAAAGTTCCTGCTTATTGCGGACGAGAAAACGCTGTCCGGGCGTAAGCGGGCGATTGGATGCGAGTGCCATTTTCGGAATCCTCTACTGTTAAATGAGTTCGATCTTGTCGCCCTTCTTAAGGGTAACAATCGCTTTCTTGACATCAGAGGCCTTGATGACTTCTCCGCGCTTCGTGCGGGACATCTTCTGTTTGCCTTTGACATTCAGAATGTTAACGCGCGTAACGGTTACCTTGAATTGAGCCTCAACGGCCGCAGCAACTTCCTTACGATCCGCGCACGGATAAATTTCGAAGACATACTTATTGTCTTCCGCAAACGCAGCCGTCTTTTCGGAGACGAGCGGGCGCTTAATAACGCTGTATGCAGGTTTCATTCTTGAAAATCTCCTTATTTAACGCGTTCAAGAATCTTGTTCAAGCCCTGTTCGCTGACAAGCACCTGGTCAAAGGAAACGAGGTCGAGCGCATTGAGCGTGTCTGCTTCGACGCAGGAAACGCGTTCAATATTACGCGTTGCGCGAGCCGCATTTTCGTCCCAGGCGTCAGCGATCACGAGAAGTTTTCCCTTCGGGAACACTTTCGAGAACACTCCGTTCATCGTCTTGGTTTTCGCGTCAGCGGATTCGATGCGTTCGATAACGTTCAAACCGCCTTCGGAAGCGAGGTCGACAAGAGCACGGGAAAGTGCGAGTTTCTTGACATTCGTTGTGATGGCCTTGGACCAATCGCGAGGACGCGGCCCGAAAACAACACCGCCCTTGTAAAGCTGGGGAGCGCGTTTGTCGCCGTGGCGAGCGCCGCCGGAGCCCTTCTGGGGTCCTTGCTTTTTACCGGAACCGGCGACTTCACCGTAATCCTTCGTTTTGGCATTGCCCTGGCGAAGATTCGCCTGGTAAGCGATAACCGCCTGCTTCAGAGCAGCAACACCCTTGCCTTCTTCGAGAACCGGGAACGCTTCAAATTCCTTTTCGGAGAAAGAGCTACCGTCAACCGTGTAAACTTTAAGTTTCATAACTTCGGTGTCCTTTCCTTATTATTTCGCTTTTTTGGCTTCGCGAACGAAAACCAAATCACCGTTCGCCCCCGGGAACGATCCCTTGATGAGGATAAGGTTTTGGTCTTCCAAAACTTTAACCACCGTCAGATTCTGAACGGTGCGGCGAACTTGCCCCATATGACCGGGCATATCCTTGCCTTTGAAAACGTGGCCGGGTGTCTGGCGCATCCCGATGGAACCCGGACGACGGTGCATCATGTGCCCGTGCGAATCCGGCTGTCCGGCCTGATTGTGGCGCTTAACGTTACCCTGGAATCCGCGACCTTTGGTCGTTCCGATAACGTCAACAATTTGACCTTCTTTGAAAGTTGCGACGGTAAGAACGTCGCCGACTTTATATTCGGGGGCTTTGTCGTCAAAGCGAATTTCGCCGAGCACCGAGTGCGCGTCGATTCCCGCTTTTTCGAAGTGTCCTTGAACCGGTTTGGTCAAGCGTTCTTTTTTCTGAGTGCCGTAGGCAATTTGGACGGCATTGTATCCGTCAGACTCAACAGTCTTGACTTGGACTACAGGGCAGGGACCCGCTTGCACTACCGTCACGGGAACAAGAGTATTATTCCCGTCGTAGATTTGGGTCATCCCAATTTTTTTGCCAATCAGTTGTAACTTCATAGCTAAGAGGCAGGTGGAG
>CAZPYE010000050.1:0-12308 GCA_964590115.1 uncultured Enterobacteriaceae bacterium | reverse complement strand
CCTGCTTCTTTAACCTTCGGGAAAGAACGGAAATTCGCAAAAGGCGTCTTTCAAAGAGGAAGACGATTTCGGAATCGGCGCGCTCGTTACGGGCACTGTTCCGTTTGTTCGCTCAGGAATTTCGCGGTGAGATCATAAAGTCGGCGGGAGTCGAGAAGGAAGGAATCGTGCCCGCTGACGGCTTCGATTTCGGCGTAGCGAGCGTCTTTTCCCGCTCGTTGCAACGCGAGGACAATCTCGCGGTTTTGCCACGGCGGATAAAGCCAATCGGTGGAAAAACCGATAACGAGTGCCCTTGCTTTGACTTCTGCAAAAACCTGGTCGAGAGACTTGTGTTCCGAAAGATTAAATCTGTCCGTCGCCTGCGTGATATAGAGGTAGGAATTTGCGTCGAACCGATCGAGAAATTTGTCTCCCTGATGGTGAAGGTAGCTTTCGATGGGAAAGGTGATTTTGCGCAGGAATTCGCTGGTGGCGATGCGCCCGCCCGGAAGATCCGTTCTCGGATCTCGGCGTGTTTTCATCGTCAGGCTGAAATCGGAGAGATACGTGATGTGCGCCATCATCCGGGCGACGGCGAGTCCGGTGCGAGGTCCCGTGCCTTCGAGTTCTCCGTAGTATCCGCCCAGCCAGTTCGGATCTTGCACGATTGCGGCTCTCGCAACGGCATTAAATGCGATGGCCTGCGTGTTTTGACGCGCCGTACACGCCATCGCGACGATGTTTTTCACCGCGTCCGGATATTCGATAGCCCAGAGTAACGTTTGCATTCCGCCCATGGAGCCGCCGATGACGGCGTGGAGCTTTTTTATCCCGAGAAAATCAACAAGGGCTTTCTGCGCTCTTACCATGTCGAGCATCGTGAGCACGGGAAAATCGATTCCGTACGGATCGCCGGTAGCCGGATTGACGGATTTCGGGCCCGTGGAGCCGCTGCAACCGCCGAGGCAATTGGAGCAGATGACAAAGTATTTTCGTGTATCTACGGCTTTGCCTTCTCCGATAAAATGATCCCACCAGCCGGGCCGCTTGTCTTCGGGGCGATGCCTTCCCGCGACGTGGTGGTCACCGGTAAGCGCATGGCAAATCAGAATTGCGTTGGACTTATCGGCATTAAGCGTGCCGTAGGTTTCGTAGCGAATCGTAAATTCGGGAATTTCTCCGCCGAGTTCAAATGCGAACGGTTTTTTACAGACGAAATCCTGCGGCGAAACAAGCAGGGCGGGAGCTCCGTCGTTTTTTGCGAGAGTTGAATCGTCGTCGTCCGTCATAATCGTTTATTCAAGGGTCTTGAGAAATTCCGTCAGACGCGGGAACGCCGATAAAATCGCATCTCTCGCGGCGCGGTAGTCGTCTGCGTTCCCGCCGAACGGATCCGGCACTTCTTTCGGGAAAGCGGTTTCCGGAAAGAACTCTCCGATGCAAAAAACCTGCGCGGGAAGTGTTTTTAGCGCGTGTAAGTGTTCGGGAGTCATGCCGATGAAAATATCTCCGGGGCGAAGTGCGGCTTCCGCCGCGCGGCGTGAGCGGTGTCCGGTAAGATTTCCGCCTGCTTCGGCAACGGCTTTTTGTGCTTTTTCGGATGCCGGAGACCCGCTTGCCGCAGCCAGTCCGAAAGAAGCGGTTTTGAATTTCCCGTCCAGATTGTTCTTCGCCAGAGCCACCCGAAAAAGCGCCTCCGCCATGGGGCTGCGGCAGGTGTTGCCGGTGCAGACGAAATAAACTGTATGAAGCTCGGACATGGAGAAATCTTTTTCGGGAGAAACTAAGCCGACGGCGGGAACGTCGCAACGTGATTTTAGTCGCGGCGCAAGGCACGCCTCACGTAGCGTTCGTCGTCGCGCTTTTTGATGTCGTTGCGTTTATCGAAAAGTTTTTTGCCTTGGGCGAGTGCTATTTCAATCTTAACCAGTCCGTGGCGGAAGTAGAGTTTTGTCGGAACAATGGTTTTTCCGCCGGAGCGGATTTCCGCAATAAGCTTGCGGATTTCCCGTGCGTGCAGAAGCAGTTTCCTCGGGCGGTAGGGCTGGTGATTGTTCGTGTTGCCGAAATCGTATTCGGAAATGTGCGCGTGGTAGAGTATGGGGATTGCTCCGTTATCGATGCGGACAAAGGCATCGGCGATATTGGCCCGTCCGAGGCGAATTGCCTTTACCTCTGTCCCCGTGAGCGCGATTCCCGCTTCAAAGCGGCTTCCGAGGAAATAATCTCGGGAGGCTTTGGGGTTGCGGACTTCTGCGAGCCGCGTGTTGTCTTTTTTCTTACTCACGGAATTTCGGAAAATGAAAAGGGCAGACGATTCGTCCCCCGTTCAGGAACGTAACGCCCGCCCGCTTGCCCGCATCTCGGGAATTACGCGTTTGTGAACGATTCCGGCAATTCGTAAGAGAGCTTGCCTTCGATGATTTCGCGGAGTGCGATGTCTTCGGGTTCGAGCTTTTCAAGGGATTCGATCAGCGGCGTCATGCCTTCGTGCTGAAGCTGATGAACGCGGTGGGAAACCACATTGATAAGAATGTTCGGATCCTTAATGACTTTGTTCGCTTGTTTCAGATAATCTTCTCTCACGGCTGTAAAAATGTTTAATGAACAAAACAGGATGCCGCGTTCCCGCATTGCTGGCAAGAAATTTCAACGACGAGCCCCCGGCTCGGAGTATAGGCTCATTCTTCCGAAAGAACTTTTGGAGTCGGGGCAACGTCCCGCCGGATCGCTTTTTTTTGAGAAAGAGACTTCTTTCGTCATCGGGTGTCGGTTTGAATGCCCCTCCTTGCGGCGGGCACTTTATTTGACTCGTAAAGTTGCAACCGCTAAATTCGCGGCATGAAGCAGTTTTTCCTTTCTCTGTTCCTTTTGCCCGCAATTCTTTTTGCCGAAAACGAAAAAACAATCGTTCTTGCAGGTTCTGATTTTCAGGGACGAAGCGATTCCGAAAGCGCCCTGCAAGCGGAAAAAATCCTTTCCGAAATCCGTGCCGCCGGTTACCGCAATGTTTCCGCGGTTCTGTTTTGCGGCGATTACACGATAAAACTCAACAACCGCCCGCAGGAGAGCGAAAGCGGAATCGCCTCGCTCAAAAAAGTCCTTTTGGAGTCGGGGCTCGGAATTGCGCCGGACGAAATCATTCTCGTTCAGGGAAATCACGACCCCGTCGGAACGGCGGAACTCGCCGAGAGCGGCGCCAACGATCCCGCACACGGAAAATACGGAATTTTTGTTATCAACGAGGACGATTATATGTGGCGGCAGGGGAAAAAACCGAGCAACGGGAACGTCGATGTTTCGGATGACGCAGAGACCGTCGCGCAAACCGCTCGAAACCTCGATGCGTATTTAACTCAAAAATACAAAGAAAAATTTTCCGCACCGATTTTTATCTGTTCTCATTTGCCGCTCCATTACTCCATGCGTTGCTACAACGACGGAGACGGCACCTATGCGAAATATATTTTCGACTGCCTAAACCGCCACGCGGAACGCGGGCTTAAAATTTTCTTTCTCTACGGGCACAATCATTCCAACGGTTGGGACAATTATATCGGCGGAGCACGGGTTTTTCTCCTTCCCGGGAAAGAGATTCCCGTTGCCGTTCCCGCCGACAACAGGCGGTGCACAGGGGAGCGACTTGCATTTACCTACATGAACGCCGGTTTTACCGGTTACGTTTCAACGACGGATCCGAATGACGGCGCAGACAGAATGTTAACCGTGAGCGTCTTTGAAATTTCCGCCGACGGGAACGTCGTCGTTAAACGCTATTCCGCCTCCGGGCCCTGCGAACTCAGTGCGCCGGGCGTCCCCAATACGCGCAACGGGAATCAGGAATCGAAGCTGAATCTCTATTGAGCGACGCTCCTTGCATCGGGAAGAAGTCGGCACTCGCCGCACGCTCTTTCGCAAGTGAAAATTTCGCTTTCGGGTATCGGAAAATAAGTTATGATTGCGTCCTCATTTTTCTTCATATTATGACTATCGCAGAAATCCGAAACAGCCTTCCGACCGAGGCTCTTATGAATGTCGAAGGGCTTCCCTTCAAAAAAATCGCGTCCGGAAAAGTGCGCGAAATTTTTGATCTCGGCGACAAGCTTCTGATTGTCGCAACCGACCGCATTTCGGCATTTGATGCGATTATGCCGAACGGCGTTCCCGGCAAGGGAATTTTGCTTACGCAAATCAGCCTTTGGTGGTTCGGACAGGCGGAAAAAGTCATGCCGACGCACCTCGCTCCCGAGCATGACAAGGCGATTGCCGAATTATTGAAGGATTTTCCTCATCTCGTTGCGCGCTCAATGCTCGTGCGCAAGCTGAAACCGCTTCCGATCGAAGCCGTCGTGCGCGGTTATCTCGCGGGTTCCGGCTGGAAGGAATACAAGAAGACGCAGGCAATACTCGACCATGCGCTTCCCGCAGGAATGCTTGAGAGCGAAAAACTTCCCGAACCGATTTTCACCCCTTCGACAAAGGCGGCGGAAGGGCACGACGAGCCGATTACCGAAGCGCGATGCGCGGAAATTCTCGGGGATGCCGTTTTTACGAAGGTTAAAAATGCGACGCTCGAGCTTTTCGCACTCGGCACGAAGGTCGCCGACGGAGCCGGACTGATTCTTGCCGATACGAAATTTGAATTCGGTCTCGACGACGAAAACAATCTTTTCCTCATCGACGAAGTGCTCACTCCGGATTCTTCCCGCTACTGGCCTCAGGAAGGCTACGCCCCGGGTAAAGCCCAGCCGTCGTTTGACAAGCAGTTTGTGCGCGACTATCTGGAAGGCCTCGATTGGGACAAACAGCCGCCTGCGCCCGCACTTCCGTCCGACATCGTCGAAAAATCCCGAGATCTTTACCTCGGCGCTCTCGAAAAACTGATTGGTCGATAGCGTTCCCGGTTCCGAATGCGATTGTCGGCACGAAGCCGAATCCCGAAAAACCTGCTGTTTTTTCGGGGTTCGGCTTCGGTCGTTTAATTCGTTCCCGAATTTCAATTTTGCGTTTACGGCGGGAACGCTGTTTTATCTGTCTCCGGATATGAAAACTAAGGCTCTTGTTTACAATGAAACCGGGAAACCTCTTGAGGTTCTGAAATTACGGGAAATTGACGTTCCCGCTCCTGCCGCGGATGAAGTTACCGTCGCGCTCGAAATGGCGGTCGTGCATCCTTCCGATATGGGAATGATCGGCGGCACATACGGGCGCTTGCGCGAACTGCCCGCCGTAGCCGGGCGCGAAGGCATCGGGCGCATTTCCGCCGTCGGCGAAAACGTGAAAAACCTGTGCGCGGGCGATCGCGTTCGGATGCCGGAAGATGCGGGCGTGTGGCGCGAAGCCGTGAACGTTCCCGCCGCGGAAGTCGAAAAAGTGCCGTCGGACGTTCCCGCGGAATTGGCGGCGATGGCATTCATCAATCCGATGACGGTTTGGCGCATTCTTCACGATTTTGTTGAGCTTAAGCCGGGCGATTGGGTTCTGCAAAATGCGGGAAGCTCGGCGCTCGGGCAGTGCCTCGTTCAGATGGCGCACGCACTCGGTCTGAAAACGGTTTCGACGGTGCGGAATGTCGAAAAATGGGAACCGATTCTGAAGTCGCTCGGCGCGGATGCCGTTTTGCCGGAGGAAAAAGATTCGATTAAAAAAATTGTCGAAATTGTCGGCGGGAAGAACAATTTGCCGAAATTGGCATTGAATTCCATCGGCGGCGAAAGCGCATCTCGCCTGACGCGCATGGTCGGCTTCGCGGGAACGGTGGTTACGTTCGGCGGAATGACCGGAGATCTGATTCGTTTCCCGACCCGGGAATTTATTTTCAACGATTTGCGTCTGCGCGGTTTTTGGATGGATCGTTGGAATCGTGCGGCATCAGCCGAAGCGAAAGCGGAGATGGCGGACAAGGTTTTTGAAATGATGCGCGAGGGGAAGCTCAAAATGGCGGTCGATGCCGTGTATTCGCTTTCCGATTACGGGAACGCCATCGCCCGCGCCCTTGAGGGCGGGCGCAACGGAAAGGTGCTTTTTAAGCCGTAAGTCATTTCTTGCATCGTTCTTTTTCGACGTCCCCCGAAAAAGCAAAACGCGTTCCCGCACGGCAAGTGCCGTTTTTGAGCGGGAACGCGTTTTTTTTTGTTCGGGAAACCCGGAGCGTTTTTGCGTGCGGTGCTTTCCGCGGCGGAACCTCAGATTTCTTCCAAAACGCCGTGACGGAGAATGAGACGGCGATTCGTGCGCGCGGCGAAATCGAGATTGTGCGTGACGAGGAGGAGGGCGGTGTTCTGCTCGCGGCAAATATCGATAATGAGCTGCATAATCGCCTCTCCCGTGCATTCGTCGAGGTTGCCCGTCGGCTCGTCTGCAAGAATCAGCGGAGGACGGTTGATGAGCGCACGCGCGATGGCAACGCGTTGGCATTCGCCGCCGGAAAGCTTCGTCGGCAGGTGCGACATGCGTTCGGAGAGCCCGACGCGCGAGAGCAGTTCTTTTGCCTGTTCGCGGGCTTGGTGCATGGGCGTTCCCGCGATGCGCGCGGCGAGCAGGACGTTTTCGAGTGCCGTCAGCTCGGGAACGAGGTGGAAAAATTGGAAAACGTAGCCGATGAGTTCGGTGCGGGCTTTGGCAAGGAAGGCGTTCCCGCGTTTGGTGATGCGTTCTCCGTTCCAGAAAAGCTCTCCGGAGTCGGGCGTATCGAGCCCGCCGAGGATTTGGAGCAGAGTCGTTTTCCCGGCTCCGCTTTCTCCGCGAACGGAGACGCTTTCTCCGGGCGCGACGGCAAGATTGATATCGCGGAGAACTTCAATCGTTCCCGCAGGAGTCGTGAAAGATTTTTTTAAATTTTGAGCAGAAAGGACAGGCATTTTTTTTGGAACCGCGAATGAACACGAATGGAAAAAAGAGACCGGAGACCAGAGACCGGCAAATAGTATTTAGAAAAATTTATTCTTGGTCGATTTTGGATTTAATGTTGCGGGCAAGCCCGGCAAGCATTTTGCCGACGGCTTGCGATAATTTTTGAGCGGACGCGGGATTGAACTGGTAGCCGATGCGCCGGGCGATGAAAAGTTGCGTATCGAGTTCCGCCAGCGAGCCTTGTGCGATGCGGACAAATTTCAGAAAGTCTTTTTTACTCTGGCGAGCGGCCCCCTCTGCGATGTTTGACGGAATGGAAACTGCAGCCCGTTGCATTTGCGTGGCGAGTCCGAATGTTTCTTCTCGAGGGAACGTTCGCGTGATCTTGTAGATTTCTTCAACAAGATCGATTGCTGCTCGCCAAACTTCTAAATTCTCGTGAAACATCTTATTTCTTTTCTGCTTTTTCCGGTCTCAGCTTACTGGTCTCTGGTCTCTGGTTCCCGGTCTCCGACTTACGCTTCGCGCATGGCTTCGGCGGGTTTTTTGCGGGAGGCCCAAATCGCGGGAATAAGCCCGGCGACCGTTGTCGTTACGACCGTGAAGAGTGCGGCGAGCAGGAAATCGTTTACGTTGTAGTGAACGGGAATTTCCCGGAACATATACATTTGTGCCACCATTTCTCCGCTACCGAAAAGTTTGTTGATACTTGCAACGATATTGTTGCGGAAGGCGATGATGAGAAATGTCAGCCCGCAGCCGAAAATGAAGCCGATGAGCCCGACGAATAGCCCCTGCGATGCGAAGATGACGAGAATCTGCCTCGGGCGCCCGCCGAGCGCTCCCAAAATCCCGATTTCGCGGGAACGCTTTACCACGGCGGAAAACAGTGTGCTCGCAATCGAAAACGAGGCGACGAGTGTGATGATAAACATCAGGAAAAACAGCATCGATTTTTCAAAGCGAATCGCTTCGAGGAAATTAAAATTTACATACATCCACGGGAGCGCTTCGAGGTTCGGCGGAAGCACGTTTGAAATCGCGGGAAGAAGCTCGACGGCTTTTTCCGGGTCGTCGAGACGAATGCGAATGCCGTGGACGCCGCGTCCGAGATTATAAAGTTCCTGCATGCGGCGCAGGGAAACAATCATCGTGTTTTCGTCGGCGGGAACGTAGCCGGAACGGAAAATGCCGCAGACTTCAAGCTCGGCGGGCAGAGGAACCTGATCGTCCTTGAGTTCATCGACCATCGTGGGCGAATAGACTTCGATTTTTTGTCCGAGCGCACGAATCCCGAGCGTTTGTGCAAGGCGGTCTCCGAGAATTACGCGATCGTCGTCAAGCGCATCAAGCGAGCCCGCAACGATAAGTTCTTTCACGGGAACGACTTTGTCTTCGAGTTCGAGATGAATCCCGCGCACGAAGGGCAGGGCGGGAACGTTTCCGTTTTTGACCATCACCTGACCTTCGGCAAAAGGCGAGCACGCGGCGATGCCGGGAATCGCACGAAGCCGCTCCATCAGCGGCTTATAATTTTTTACCGGGCGGTAATCGGTGCTGCGCACGATTTCGTGTCCGTACATTCGCTGAATGTTTTCGCGGTGCTCTTGCGAAAAACCGTTCATTACGGTTTGGACAACGAGCAACGAACAAACGCCGATTGCGACACCGATAATCGAAACCAGCGCGAACGCCGGAAAGCGTTTTCCCGGCGGGAACAGTTGTTTTAAAGCCAGATAAATGGACCAAGGCATTGTCGGATAGCGGAAAGTTGATAATGGATAGCGGATAATTAAATCTGAGGATTTTGCCTAAGCAAAATCTTTAAGGCGTGCGTTATTCACTATTCGTTGTTAGTTGTTCATTGACGTTAAATGCTCGCGAGAAGGCGGTCGAGATCGACGTTTCTTCGGATGAGCGATTCAATCGTGGACACTTTGTCGGTGTCGCCGGGTTGCGTTTTGACAATCATGCGGGTGATACGCTTCGTCGTTTCAAAACATTCGCGTTCCGTGGCGACCACGGGAACGCCGATTTGCCCGAGCATCGACAAAATGCGTGCCGACGGCGTTTGACCGTTGGTCAGAATAATTCCGGAAATCTTCGGAATGTCCGCCGTTCCCGCCGCCGCGATAAGAGCGAAGAGCAGGTCTTCGCGGTCGCCCGGCGCAATAATCACCGTGTTTTCTTCAATGTAGTCAAAAATATGTTTTGCCGACATCGCCCCGACGATGATGCGCCCGGCACGTTGGGATTTTCCTTTGACGAGAGGAACAAGCCATTCCCCGCAAATTTCCTGGACGATTTGGGAAAGGTTCGGTCTCGAAAGCGAGCGTTCGTGCGGCAGTAGCCCGAGAAGCGGGACACCGAGCCGCTCCAGCGCGGCAGACGCATATTTGCGGATGTCGTTCATCTTTTCGGGCACAACCTTGTTCAGAATGACTCCGACACATTCCGCGCCGCGACTGTCAAAAAGCGCCTTATTCATCGCAATCTCGTCTATCGGTTTGCCGATTCCGCCGGAGGCGACGATGAGCACTTTGGAATTGAGCATCTTCGCGTTGTCCGCATTCGAAGCATTGAAAACGGAGCCGACGCCCGCGTGCCCCGAGCCTTCGACGATGATGATGTCCTTTTCGTAGGCGGCGCGGTCAAAGGCGCGGCAAATCGTGTCCGCAATATGCGGCGCAAGCTTGGTCGGATCGTCCAGATAACGCCGCGTAAATTGAGAGTCCACGGCAACGGGAGACATTGCGGCTATCGGGATTTTGACATCGTAAATACTGTTGAGCAAAAACGTGTCTTCGTCCACTTCAACGCCGTTTTCCACCTCGATAATGCGTTGCGCGACGGGTTTGATGTAGCTGACGTTGTGCCCGAGGGAGAGCAACGCGCCGAAAAGCCCGAGCGAGGTCGTCGTCTTGCCGTCGTTTTGCCGCGTGGCGGCGACGAAAATTCGCCGCGTCGTCGTGTTGATGGGGCGCGTCAGAAGCCCGGGAATATCGTGCGCAAAAGATGCCTGATTGAGTGCCATTTAATAATTTTTTTCGTAGCTGTGTGGCGTTTCTTTTTTCAAAAAACTTTTACTTCCGTTCCCGCAATCAGTTTTCCGTTTCCAACGGGTAAAGGTAGTGGCGGTCAACCGCCTGTGCGGCAACGATGATGGCGGAGCCGAGAATGTCGTGCGCACTTGCGCCTCGGGAAATCTCGGCAATCGGCTTGGACAGGCCCGTGAGAATCTGTCCGTAGGCGGGGATTTCCGCGACGAGTTGCGCAAATTTGGAGGCGATGTTTCCGCTGTTTAAGTCCGGGAAAACAAGCACGTTTGCCTTGCCCGCAACGGGTCCTTCCACACCTTTAACATTTGCCGTAAACGCGTCCAGTGCCGCGTCAATCTGCAATTCTCCGTCGATTTCCACGGGAACGTCAAAATCGCGCGCCTTTGCGCGGGCGATGCTTGTTGCCGCCTTCACTTTTTCGACAACCGGCGTTTTTCTCGTGAGGCTTTTCGAGGAATAGGCGAGCATGGCAACGCGCGGCGGCTCGTTTGTCAGATGGTAGCACAACATCGAGGTCGTAATTGCGATGTCTGCAAGTTGTTCCGCCGTCGGTTCGGGAATGACGGCGCAGTCGGCAAGAAACAGCGTGCCGTTGATGCCGAGAGGCGAGTCTTCCTTTGCCATGAGTTGCATGGAGGAAACGGTTTCGACGCCTTCCTGCCTCGGAATGAGCTGGAAAATGGCTCTCAATGCGTTCGTCGGCACGGTTGTCGCGCCGCAAACCATCGCGTCTGCGGCGCCCGTAAGCAACATCATGCAGGCAAAGTAATTCGGCGAAAGCACATAGTCGATCGCCTCCGCCTCGTTCATTCCGTTGAAGCGTTGCATGCCTTTAAGCAGTTTTACGAATTCGGGCAACTCCGCCGAACGCGCAGGTTCAATGATGCGGATGCCGTCGAGCTTGATGTCGATGCGCGCGGCAATTGCCTTGATGCGCGTGCGGTCTCCGATGAGGACGGGAACGCCGAGCCGGCGCGTAGCGAACTGGCGTGCCGCCTGAATGATGCGCACGTCCGATCCTTCGGGGAAAACAACGCGCTTGGGATGGTTCTGCAAACGCGCCGAAAGCTTATTGATAAGCGGCATAAATCTTATTCCTTTTTCTGTTGGAATTACGGTTTTTCGTGTGTGGATTGAAAAGATGCTTCAATCCCCGCTAAGGGTAATGTTCCGCCCGGCAACGGCAATGATTATTTCGGTTCGCTTCACCAAGCGCAGAGCATAGAAAAAGAAAAAAAACGGGAACGCCTAAAAAAACTTCGTGCACACTTTTCCGGTCTTCGCGTTGAACACACGCACGTTTTTTCGTGCGCTTCGGGAAAGGGCGGAAGGCAAAGAGAAGGGTGTTCCTTTTTTTTCAACGCAAAGAACGCAAAGGAAAGATGAAATTTTTTATTACCCCCCCCCTGAAAAAATCCTTGCCTTTGTTTTTTTTTTCGTAAAATCCCGCGAATAAAAGAGACAAAACGACCGTCTCTTTTCCCAATCTAATCATATATCACACAATTCATCTGATTCAAACTATGAAGACCTCAAAATTCTTTGTATCTACCCTCATCGCCGCTGCCGCAATGACCGCTACTGCGTACGCGACCGATTACACCGTGACGGATAATTCATCTAAATTGATTGATGCGGTAAGCGGGGATACCGTGACGATTGATTTTTCCAAAAATGCGAGTTCGTATTTGTATATAAGCAGTGATGCGGAGTATACGATTAACGCAGATGTAGTGATTGTGAATGCAACGATTCACAATGGATCTAGTAATAAAACATATACATTTAACGGAACCGTTACAGGGGACGGAGCGTTTTATTATCAGGCAGATAAAGGCTCGAATAATCAAACCTACATATTCAATGGCGATGTCAGCGGATATTCCGGAGATATGACTATCGCATCCGGAAAAAATGGAACGTTTACTTTCACCAATAAAACGGGGACGGGAGCGATTACGGCAACGAATGCGTCGAGTGTATTGAATTTAAACGGTGCAACCGTAAATAACTCTGCGATTGACGTTTCAACGATTAATATTAGCGGGGCTACTTCGTTCGCGGCAGAATCTACAACCTTAACAGGCAATGTGATCGTCGCGGCTGATTCTGAAGTGTCAGTTTCCGGTGCGCTTACAATCTCTTCTGCCATTTCCAATTCCGGAACGATTACGTTCGGAGAAGGGGCAAGGTTGGCTCTTACTACGGCTTCTTCGGTTACAGGATTGGATGAAAGCAAAACGGGGCTACAGAGTGTTGTTTATACCTGCACGATTGCGACTGGAGACGGAACGGTTTCCGGATTGACGACGAGCAATGTGGCGTGTAAGGGTATCACGGGTAACAGTGCCACCGCAACGAGTGTCGCAACGGACTGCAAGTCGGCGACTTTCAGTGAGTCTATTTACAACATCG